>NZ_JAFBEI010000004.1 GCF_016908655.1 Streptococcus saliviloxodontae | reverse complement strand
TTTATCCTTTGACAAATATCTAAGCCGACTACTTTAGGTCAAAAAAGGTTCTGTCGTTCAGAAAATGAAATGGAGTATCTCATGCGTTTGTCGTGTCAGCCCAAATGGACTGACTGATTTATATCAAAGTACTGATAAGGTCTGAGTTAAGCCAGTTCAAGCTTAGCTTGTCTTCCCAAGCATCCTTAAACCTTTTGAATAGGTTGACCCTAGACTTGATTGAAATAGCTTATAAATCGCAAAGCACCACATCAAGAAAGTCATCACTAAGGAAGGAATTAGCCAAGATGGATTTCGATAAGTAAGCACCGCAGTGTTTTGACCTTGACGAGATATCAGTTTGGGCATCCCTATTTCTGTGACATTATTAGTTGAAATACTAAAAGACTTTCCATTTACCGTCAAGTCGCTATTATGGTAAAGTACTGCTGGTAAGATAACCTCCTTCTCTTTGTTCGTTTTCCAACGGTAAATCACTTTTTGCTTACCGACGCTAACTTGGAAGGATTGAGGGTTATTGATAACGTGTGCACGGTACATATTGTAGTAATGCTTGAAAGTATAGCTGTCTGCTAGTTCATCAGTATCACCATATTTGGGTAAGTAATCCGCCATGTAGGCTTCTGTCAGGTTAATAAACTGAGATAAATCTGATGAATTGACTGCCTTTTGAAATTCCTCTCTAGAGACATTCACTTTGATAAAATAATCTCTGGTCATAAAGCTATGATAACGTCTGATTGATCCTAGATAGACATGCCCTACACCATATAGAACAGAAAAACCTAGCAAAACCAAGATTGTTGCTCTCAGATTTACTGATGACGTCGCATAAGTGAAAAACAAACCAAGACTAATCAGTAGTAAAATAATCGCATAATCAAAGAAACGATGCGGAAATTGTACCAATTCAACCAAACTATAGCCTTTACCCACAAACCATTCCCATGGGAACCAACTCGTAGATAAATAGATAAAAATCATATAAATTAATCCAATATAGAGGACACGACGACTTCTTTTTTGAAACGCCCAAATCATCATCATAACCAAATGCAACACCATCAAAATAAATGTCGATCGTGGTGCCAAGTGAACTTTAGCATAGCGGTTAATGGTATCAGTTAAAAAGGTGCCGTTAACGTAAACAGGTATAATCTGATTATATCGATACAGATGGCTAAAGCTTAGCCATAGATTAGGGGTTAAAGCTAAAAAAATCACTATCGCCTTGATTAACTCCTGAACATCTCTCCACTTATGTGAGGACTTAAACCAAGCTACCGAAAAAATAAATAAGTAAATCAAGATAAGGAATAGGGTCGAAAGTAGGTGAACCTGAGCCATAAAACCCACCGATATTCCTAAGCTCCATTTATTAAATCTTCCCGTTTTAAGATATTGTAGAGCTGGTAATAGACACAAGGGCATAAAAATAATCCCCCATGTCCTAAACCCTTGATTAGTCATCCAACTAACCAGAGGATAACTTACTGCAAAAAAGAGTGACAGTAAAATAGCATACGAACGCTTCACTTCTAGCTTTTTAAAGGTAACGTATAAAATACTACTCGATAAAAAATACAATAACCAAGATGAAAAAATATAGTAGCGAAACCACGTTCCAGTCAATAGGACCAACAGACCATTTAAGTAGGCAAAAATGGGTCCATACAAAACATTTATCATACGCCCCGTCGAATTAAAGCCATACAACGTTGCAAAATAAGAATAATTATTATGTTTGATTTGCATTGCAGCTTCATAAAATCGGTTATAGTGGAAACTTAAATCCCATCCTGTAGGAACCGAATGTTTGTAGATGGCAATAAGCATCAGTGTAGCAGAAAAGACTGCAAATAAGACATAAACATTTCTATCTCTCTCCAGGTAGCTAAAGATTTTCCGAATAAACTCTCCCTTTTTCCTCATTTAGAAACCTTTCTCTAACTATTTAATTTTAAACGACATCTAACATTTTACCATATGTCAACTCTATTTTGCGACTATTTGTTTCTATGACCGTAAGACCTTTATGATTTTACTAAAATCGTTAGAAAAATAAAAAACGAGGCTAGAACAAACGCTCTAAGCCTCTTAATGTTTTCAATTAGTATTACAAGTCCACTGACAGCGATCTTACAAGAAAGCATCCAGTAAAGATGCCCCACCACCGCCACCGTCTCCATTTCCTGTGACGATATGGTTTCCGATAACCCCTGCAAAGGTCTCAATATTGAGACTCTGCACATAGACCTCACCATAACCTCGGAAGGTATTGACCACACCTTCACCCGTTCCGATAGATTGAAGGAAGCCATTCTCCAAATGAATATCGTAGTCCAAGGTCGTGCTCCAAGCAACCACATGGGCATTATCAATCGTCATGGTTTCACCATTTAGGTCAAGTTTTTTGATGGAGCCAAAGGCATTGGCAAGAAGAGTCCCTTCACCTTCTGTTGTCATGACAAAAAGACCACCTTGACCACCAAAGAAAGCACGCCCCACAGATTGACGCTCCATGCGATATTGGGCAGAGCCATCAAGGGCTAGAAAGGCACCATCATTGAGACGATACTGCTTGCTCCCAAGTTCGAGAGCAATGACCTGACCAGGTACAGACGGTGCTAGAGCGAGCTTACCGTCATCTTGAATTGAAGTTGCTTCAGTAATAAAGAAGCTCTCACCAGAAGTCATGGCACGCCCCAAGGCACCCAGCATCTTTCCAAAACCAGAGCCACGACCATTGACACGGGTATTCAGCGTCACACTCGGCGTATGATAAACCATACTGCCACGCTGAATGTAGGCTTTCTCTCCTGCTTCAAGGGCAATTTCAACCAAAGGAAACTGCATATTGCTATCAATAGTGTAATTCATACGATTATCTGACATGAGATTCCTCCTATTTCACTTGGGTAATGCGTCCTGTGGCAACATCATAGTAGCCACCGTTAATCTCGACATCATCTGGAATCAGTGGAGAAGCTTTCAAAATAGCCATGTCCTCACGCACACTTTCTTCGATATCTGTAAAAGGAAGAAAGTCCTGGCCAGTCACATCCACCCCCAATTCACGGTGAATATGTTCAGCAAAAGCATCATTTGTAAAGGTCTGAGCCCCACAATCTGTATGGTGAAGAACAACAATTTCTCTGGTCCCCATCTGCTGCTGAGA
This sequence comes from Streptococcus saliviloxodontae, assembly GCF_016908655.1. Lineage (GTDB taxonomy): Bacteria > Bacillota > Bacilli > Lactobacillales > Streptococcaceae > Streptococcus > Streptococcus saliviloxodontae. Next base: position 63,244 of record NZ_JAFBEI010000004.1, on the reverse strand, counting down.
AATAACCAGCGAGCGAATCATATCTTCTGTAGCACGACCACCAGCATTACGCAGGATATGGGCATCCCCAAGGGCTAAACCAAGAGCTGGGGCAACGTGCAAACGTGAATCCATGCAGGTCAAAATAGCCACCTTGGTCTTTGGTTTCAAAGGTAGATGCTGCGTTCCATGCAAGTCAACGTAGGCTTTGTTGGCCTTCATAAAATTCTCAAAGTAAGACATAGTGACTCCTCCCCTAAAAAGGTCCTCTGCAATAAAAATTGTCAGAATAGTAAAAACTTTCAGTTATGTTCTATCACTATCTTACCATTTTATACAAGGCTTGTCTTTATTGAAGTGTCGTGCTTTGGTAGCTTACTTATTGAAAAGTCGCTTCAAAAAGCCTTTCTTTTGATTTTGTTCCAATTGCTGACGTTGTAAATCAAGCAACTGCTTTTGCATCTCTTGTTGCTCTCTCATCTGCTCTTTCATGATAGCTAGTGTATCATCCATCTGTTCTTGTTGCTTGATATGATGGGTTTTATTATAGAGACGTCTGATTTCATCCGTTCCAAGAAAGCGGTCAAAGGCATCAATATTCAAAATCATACCACTATTTAGTAATTCAATACCAACACCTGCAGGCAATTTATTGTAGTACTCTGTCATATCTCTCTGCTTAGCAGCTTCAAACTTACTATTTCCAGCAAAGAGATTTTGGGTAATATTGAATTCCTGATCGTTGTTAGGATTGAAGCTAACACTCATGTAACGGTCACCACTCAAGAGTAATTGCCAATCACGCTTAAAGGTTGCCAAACCATAATCATAAGTTTCCCAAACATAATCAGGTAAATCCAACAAGAGACCATGGCGTTTCAAAATATCTTTGACAATATCCTTGGTCAAGGCAAGATAATCTCGTAAAAGTAGCTGACAATCTTCCTCTGTTAAATTATTCAAGCGGTGATTCAAATGATAAACAACTTCTTGATAAAGGTGGTCATTCAAACGCGTTTGCAAGTCACGGAAATCATAAACTTGCTCCTGCTCCTCTTTATAACGAGCAGTGATAGAAATGTAGTAGACACGTTTTCTAATCTCAGGTTTAAAAGAAACATTTTCCGTATTCGAGGTAATGATATTAACACCGTGGACTCCTGAAATGTCATTAGACCAAGACTTGATCGTACGCACTGCATCTTTACCACTGAAGAAAATCTCCCTGACCTCATCAATAATCAAAGGAGAGACAATCTCAGACCTCAGGTATTGGTCGATAAAAGCCAGTTGCGCATTGATATTCCGAGCCGTAGATGAACCGAGCGTCTCAAAACCAATCAATTGGGAATCATCTCCGATAAAAGTCTTGAAGTAATCACGAATCGTCAAGGTTTTTCCACTGGCCCCCTGACCTAGAAGAGCAAGAGTAATGGGAACTTGGTCTCGATTCTGACCCCTCTCATGATAAATCTGACGAATCTTCCAAATCAAGGGCGCTGTCATCAAATAGAGAAAGGCTGAAAAAATTTGCTGGCTTTCATCGGTTACCTTATTTTCCTTGTAAGACTTAACCACTTGGATAAAAGTCAACAGGTCCTCACGACTGGCATTTTGTGGTGGTAAAGCTTGCCCATCTCGAACCAGCTGATTATCATCTTGGTCATAAAGCCAGAGAGGGTGTGAAAAGGCAAGTGGCTCACTTTCAGTAATAGTACTGGTTTTCACCATTTTATAAGTTAAAGTTTTGACCTTATCAACCATGGTCTGACGCTCTGTTCGCTTGCGATTACCTTTCGGAGTATAGATGGTTTTAATGGTCTCTACAACTTCTGGTTCCACTTGATAAGTCATCTCAGACACACCACCTGCAATCTGAGAGAGGTCTTGACTATCTAGTTTAACCTTGGTATCAATATCTTCAAACAGCTGATCTGTTAAGAGAGCAACAACTTCCTCCTTGGACTTTTGATGCAAATCTGGTAACAGTTTACGGTCAATATAATCAACCGAATCTTCTTCAAAATGTTTTTCAAAAATCTTTGCGAAATCCTCGTAAATCGTCTCAGAACTCATCAGCTCATGCTTATTACCACGATAAAGCCACAACATCTCATGATTACTAGTCATGGCTTTTTGAGTCAGGTTCATAGACCCACTCAAAATAGCATAGTCTCCAGCATCGTTTTCCAAAATGAAGTACTTACTATGAAAAAGGGCTTCTTTTGTAAATTTTAATTGTAAACTTCCCTTTTCTAAGCGATTTAAAAATTCTGGACTAGCTTCAAGTAACTCCTGACTTCGACGATTCACGCTAAAGAGTTGTTCCAAATGTTGACCTGTTTTGCCATCTTCCATTCCCAAGATAAGATCAATCTGCTGGAATTGCGGCAGTAGTAATTCTTCGATAATCTTAAAACTACCAACAAAGCTAACACCCTTGAAAAACGTATAATCTTTTAATAACTCTTGAAAAGTTATTTTTAAAACAGACTGCTGGTTCATATCATAGATAATAAGCATACTAATTCTCCTCTATACTAAGCAAAAACCTTCTTCAATACTTCCCCGACAGTTGCTACCCCAATAACCTCAATCCCTTTTGGCAAATCAATCCCCTGCAAGGAATTCTTAGGAGCATAGATTTTAGTGAATCCGAGCTTAGCTGCTTCGTTGATGCGTTGTTCGATACGAGTGACTCGACGAATTTCTCCTGTCAATCCAATCTCACCGATAAAGGCTTCTTGAGGATTGGTCGGTTTTTCCTTATAGCTAGATGCAATAGCTACCGCGACAGCCAAATCAATAGCAGGCTCATCCAGTTTGACACCACCAGCCGACTTGAGGTAGGCATCTTGATTTTGCAAGAGCAGTCCACAACGTTTCTCCAAAACAGCCATTATTAAACTCGCTCGGTTAAAGTCTAGACCTGTTGTGGTGCGCTTAGCATTGCCAAAAACCGTCGGTGTCACAAGAGACTGCACCTCAGCCAAGATAGGACGGCTCCCCTCCATCGTGACGACAATAGCTGAGCCGGTCGCACCGTCAAGACGCTCCTCCAGAAAGACCTGACTGGGGTTGAGAACTTCGACCAAACCGCCTGATTGCATCTCAAAAATACCGATTTCATTTGTCGAACCAAAACGGTTCTTAACAGCACGTAAGATACGGAAGGTATGATGACGCTCACCTTCGAAATAAAGTACCGTATCTACCATGTGTTCCAGCATACGAGGACCCGCCAATGTTCCTTCTTTGGTCACATGACCAACGATGAAGGTTGCGATGTTGTTGGTCTTAGCTAACTGCATGAGTTCAGCAGTCACTTCACGAACCTGCGACACAGAACCCTGAACGCTAGAGACTTCTGGGCTCATGATGGTCTGGATAGAGTCAATAATCAGAAAATCAGGCTGAATTTTCTCAATCTCAGATCGAATGCTCTGCATATTGGTTTCAGCATAGAGGTAAAATTCATTGTCAATATTACCCAAGCGCTCGCTACGTAGCTTAATCTGCTCTGCCGATTCTTCCCCAGAAACGTAAAGAACTGTCCCCTTATCAGCTAGCTGAGTTGAAACCTGTAAGAGAAGGGTTGATTTTCCGATACCTGGGTCTCCACCAATAAGAACCAAACTACCAGGAACAACACCTCCACCAAGCACACGGTTGAACTCGTCCATGTCTGTCTTAGTACGAGCATAGTTGATCGACGACACATCCTTGAGCTTGGTCGGCTTACTTTTTTCACCCGTCAAGCTGACACGAGCGTTCTTGACCTCCTGAACTTCTACTTCTTCCACAAAGGAAGACCAAGACGAGCAGTTAGGACAGCGCCCTAGGTATTTGGGAGAATTGTAACCACACTCCTGACAAACAAAATTTGATTTTTTCTTAGCCATATCTAAAATGCCGAGCAAGATAAGCCCGGCGTCCTTTCATGTTTATTCTTACTTCCCAGTTGAGCCAAATCCACCTGTGCGAGTCCCAGTTGCCTCATCTCCATCAACCAACAAGAAAGGCATGAAGACTCCTTGAACGATACGCTCACCGACTTCAACAATAACAGTCTCATCAGTGATATTTTTCATTTGAGCAAAAATGTGACCCTCATTGTTAGGATTACCATAGTAATCACCATCAATCACTCCCACTGAGTTAATCAAAACCAAGCCCTTTTTACGAGGGTTTGAAGAGCGGTCAAAAAGATAAAGTACTTCGTTAGCCTGCATGTAAGCCTTGACACCAGTAGGCACTAGCTTAATCTCGCCAGGAGCCAGCTCAGTTGTCACCGCTGCCTTCAAATCATAACCAGCTGCATGAGCTGTCTCACGTTTTGGCAATAAATCTTGGTCGGTAAAGTCAGATACCAACTCAAATCCACGTATTTTTGTCATCACTACACACTCCTAATACATTTACAATTCTTCTATACTTAATTATCCGAAAGTTATTCTTCTTTATCAGGAACCTTGAAAAATAAAACGAAAGAAAAGAACAAGGTCATCACTGCTAACATTACTTTTATCGGCAACAAAGGCGCAAAGAAAATAGATATCCCCATCAGTAGATAGACTTGAAGAAGGATTTTTTTCTTCTTAGAGCGTGCGATAGAGCGTGTCTCAAGGTAATCACCCACATAAAAGTCATATACCTTTGTTTGTTTTAGCCATCGATCAAACTTTTGAGATGAACTGGCAAAGCAGGAACCTGCTAAAAGTAAAAATGGAGTCGTCGGAAGAAGGGGGACAACAATTCCAATAATCCCCAAGAAAAGACTCACAAAACCAACTGTTATTAAAAAAATTTTCTTCATAGTCCTATTCTACCATGCTCCTATCAAAATCTCAAAAAACTCTCATTTAAAGCGTTTTCAAAATAAAAACTTTTTGTTATAATAATTTGTGAAAAGTCTAACGAAATATCTCGCTAACCAACAGAAAGGAAAAATCATGAATCCATTTCAAGAAAAAATTGCTGCTGCTTGTGCTAAAAAAGAAGCACTCTTTGATGAAAGCCTTGCCCGCTATGCACTTCGCTCAATGTTTGCAGGAGCCTTCCTGACCATGTCCACAGCCGTCGGTGTTATCGGTGCCGATGTCATCTCTACAGGAATACCTGCCCTAGCTCGTTACGCTTTTGCTTTTATTTTTGCCTTTGGCTTAGCCTATGTCCTCTTCTTTAACGGCGAACTAGCAACTTCAAACATGATGTACCTCACAGCAGGAGCCTACCAAAAAAACATCACTTGGAAGAAAGCTATTACAATCCTAATCTACTGTACTTTCTTTAACTTCGTCGGTGCTACTATCTTAGCATGGCTATTTAACCAATCTTTCTCATACCAAAACCTATCTGATACTAGCTTCTTAGTCAATGCTGTGCAGACGAAACTCGCTAAAACAGACTGGCAAAACTTTACCGAAGGGATTACAGCCAATATCTTCGTAAACGTTGCTATCTTGGCTTATATCCTCATCAAAGAAGAATCTGCTAAAGTGCCACTCGTTATCTCAGCTATTTTTATGTTTGTCTTCCTTGTCAATGAACACTTGGTTGCCAACTTTGCATCATTTATGCTTGCAGCGTTCAGTCATGTTCAAGGTATCAAAGGCTTAGATATTGTCAATGTCCTTCGCCAATGGATTGTCGTCTTTTTCGGTAACTGGATTGGTGGCGGTCTCTTCATCGGAATCGCTTACGCATGGCTTAACAAAACTAAAACAAAACACATTGACTAAAAAAGCGCCATTGGCGCTTTTTGCTTATTCAAATACAAACTGGTTATGGTAAAGTTCCGCATAGAAGCCATTTTGTTCAAGCAATTCAAAATGGTTTCCTTGCTCTAGAACCTTGCCATCTTTCAAGACGATGATTTCATCAGCGTTCAAGATAGTTTTCAAACGGTGAGCGATAACAAAGCTGGTACGTCCAGCCACAATAGCTTCCATAGCTTTTTGAATTTTAGCCTCTGTCACAGTATCCACGTTTGATGTTGCTTCATCCAAGATAAGCACTTGTGGGTCTGTCAACAAGGTACGAGCAATGGAAATCAACTGTTTTTGACCAGTTGAGAAGACATTCTCATCATCTGTAACGTAGGTATCATATCCCTCAGGTAGCGTCATGATAAAGTCATGAATATGAGTAGCACGCGCTGCTGTTTCAACCATCTCGTCTGAAATCTTATCGTTACCAAATCGGATATTATCAGCAATCGTCCCTGAGAAGAGAACTGACTCTTGAAGAACGATACCGACATTCTCACGCAGGCTATCTAGGTCATAGTCACGAATATCAATCCCATCAAACTCAATAGCACCACCATCAACATCGTAGAAACGGTTGATGAGATTCATGATAGTTGTTTTACCAGACCCAGTCGGACCGACAACGGCAACCATTTTTCCTTTTGGAGCTGAGATAGAAACATTTTGAAGGACCTTTTGACCAGGTAGATAACCAAAAGTGATGTCTTTGATTTCCACACCTTCTTTAAGCTCTGTAAATTTTGGACCATTTTCTGGACGAACTTCTTCTTTTTCGTCAAACATTTCTTGAATACGCTCTGCACCCGTAAAGGCAAGTTGAAGTTCACCCCAGCTAGCGGCCACCTGCATGATTGGCTGATAGTATTGCTGTGAAAACTGAACAAAGGTAACCACCAAACCAAGTGCAGCAGCAGTTGTCATGGTTTTGTCATTGAGCAAAATAGCAGACCCCGCAAAGATAACAATGGCGGTATTGATGAGGCTCATTCCATTCATGATCGGGAAGAGTAGACCCGAGAAGAGGCGACCACGGAAGGTTGCCTTGCGAACACGGTCATTTCTTTCCATGAAACCTTGAATAGCATCCTCTTGTAAACCCTGAACGATAATAACCTTCTGACCAGAAATCTTCTCATCCATATAGGCATTTAGGGCACCAACTTCTTGTTGTTGAATATCAGTGTACTTACGAGCCGTCTTAATGATGACAATCAAAATCAGAAGAGCAATTGGCGTCGTCGCCACTGTAATCAAGGCCAAACGCACATCCTGAACAAACATTACGATCACTAGACCAATATATAGAATGACATTTTGAATCACAGAAGCTAGTGACTGATTGAGAGAGTTTTGGATATTGTCCAAGTCACTGGTAAAACGTGACAGGATATCACCATCTTGATGACGGTCAAAGAAGGCAACCGACAAACGACCCAATTTACCAAAGAGCCCCTTACGCATACGGTGCGTCGAATGGGCTACGATTCTAGCAAATAGAATCGAGTAAATCGCCATAGAGACCGATGTAAATACATAAGCCCAAAAAAGCTTTATCATAATGTCCCAGAAAAGAGAAAGGTCGATGCTAGAACCAGCAACATATGCCTGTGCTACAGTCGCCAAGTTAGCTATCGCTTGCCCCATAAAGACAGGTGCGATAACCTGTAACAAGGTCGATACGATGATAGAAGTAAGAATAATCGTCATAGAGAGTCGATACTTCTTAAAATAAAACCAGAAAAAACGAAGTGTCTTCATCTTCTACTCTAACTCCTTTCCTTTTTGAGTTTCATAAATTTCACGATAGACATCATTTGTTTGAACCAACTCTTTATGAGTTCCTTGCCCAATCAAGCGACCATCATCCAAAACTAAAATCTTGTCTGCTTTGACCACTGATGAAATCTTTTGCGCAATAATAATGGTCGTTGTGTCCTTAAGCTCATTGTTAAGAGCCTCTTGAACTAATTTCTCAGACTTAGCATCAAGAGCTGATGTTGAGTCATCTAAAACCAAAATTTTAGGATTTCCGATGACACCACGAGCGATTGACATCCGTTGCTTTTGACCACCAGAGAAGTTATTGCCTCGTTCTTCAACATGGCTGTGGTAGGTATCATCCATGCGTTCAATAAACTCAGCTGCCTGTGCAATACCTGCTGCACGCTCCAAGGTTAGTTGATCCGCATCTGCTCTTCCTTGACGTAAATTATCTGCGACTGTACCAGAGAAAAGAATAGCTTTTTGCAAAACAATAGAGACTGTTTGTCGCATAGTTTCTTGACTCAAGTCACGCAAATCTTTACCACCAATTTTAATAGAACCCTCCTGTGGGTCAAAAAGGCGGGGAATCATCTGGGCCAAAGTAGATTTACCAGCACCAGTAGCACCAACTACACCGATTGTTTGACCAGCCGCAGCTTCAAAAGTAATGTCTTTTAGCATTGGTGAATCATCGTTAGGGTAAGTAAAGGTCACATGCTCAAAGGACAAAGTTCCTTCTAAGTCCTCAGTTTCAGTCGTTTTAAAGGCCATAGCAGGATCTGTATTTAGCACTTCCTGAATACGTTTCAATGAGATTAAGGCGCGGCTGACCTGCATTCCCATAAAGCTAACCATAATAAGCGCAAACATAATTTGCATTAAGTAAGTTACAAATGATGTGATCGAGCTCACCGCATCAGTATCTGTTTTGATCAATGTTGACACAAACCAAACTGATACAAAAATTGCCATGTAAGAAACAAGCATCAAGATAGGTTGCAAAACAGCAAAACCATTACCGATAAAAAGACTGAGTTCAAAGAGTTCGTCTGACGTCTGACGGAACTTTGCATATTGCTGACGCTCTTGAACAAAAGACTTCACAACACGAACGCCACGTAGATTCTCTTTCGCAATACCATTTAACTTATCCATAAAGGCTTGAAATGGTCCAAATTTTGCTGACATCGTTCCTGTCACACCAAAGGAAACCACACCTACTAGAATGACCATCACGACAATAACCCACCATAAACTTGGAAGAGTTTGCACTGCAAGAATAAAGGAACCAATAAACAATAGAGGCAGACGCAACAAAACCTGAAAGAGCATCATCACTAAGTTTTGAATTTGATTGACATCGTTCGTCATACGAACAACCAAGTTACCCGCGTTAAATTCCTCAACATTGGCATAAGAAAAGGTTTGTATCTTCTTAAAGGTCTCCTCACGAATATCTGCTGAAACACTCTGTGCGATATGAGCAGAAATGATCGTATTAATTCCTCCACAAAGTAAACCAATTCCTGCAATAATCAATAATAAGATTCCAATAGAATAAATCTGTTCTTGATCATTGTTCAGAACAGCACTAAGCACATTGGTCAGATAGCGAGGTTGCAAAAGCATACTCGATACATAGCCCACTACCAAAAGAAATGATGCCAGAGCATACCACTTATACGGTTTCAGAACTTTTAAAAGCATATATCCTCCTAATATAAAATTAATTTTTATTCATAAAAATATGACACTCTAGCTACTATCTGAAATGATATTATTATAGTAGATTTGCCATTCTTTATTTTTACCGACTTTCCTATTTTACTGAATTTATTATAAAAGTCAAATTTATTAGTTTGTTTAATTTTTAAAGCATGAGATAACAGACAAAGCCCTATCCCTTATGATATAATGAACTGAATTACCCTTCTATAACAAAAGAGGAGAATAACTTATGACAAAACAAAAAATTGCTGTCCTAGGACCTGGCTCCTGGGGAACTGCCCTTGCTCAAGTCCTAAATGACAATGGACATGAGGTCCGTATTTGGGGAAATATCCCTGAACAGATTGATGAAATCAACCAACATCATACTAATAGTCTTTATTTCAAAGATATTGTTCTAGACGAAAACATCGTAGGCTACAAAGATCTCAACGAAACCTTAGCTGATGTTGACGCTGTTCTTTTTGTTGTCCCTACTAAGGTAACGCGTCTTGTTGCCAAACAAGTTGCTAAAGCCCTTGACCATAAGGTTGTCGTTATGCACGCTTCCAAAGGTCTTGAGCCTGGAACACATGAGCGCCTATCAACTATCCTCGAAGAAGAGATTCCAACTGAATTGCGTAGTGAAGTTGTTGTTGTATCTGGTCCAAGTCACGCTGAAGAAACTATTGTCCGCGACTTAACTTTGATCACTGCTGCTTCTAAAGATCTAGAAACAGCTAAATACGTCCAAAAACTCTTCAGCAATCACTATTTCCGTCTCTACACTAACACCGATGTTATTGGAGTGGAAACTGCGGGAGCGCTCAAAAATATCATCGCTGTCGGCGCTGGTGCCCTACATGGTCTTGGTTATGGTGATAATGCTAAAGCAGCTGTTATTACTCGTGGTCTTGCAGAAATTACCCGACTCGGCGTTAAACTCGGAGCAGACCCACTCACCTATAGTGGACTTTCTGGTGTCGGCGACTTGATTGTTACTGGAACATCTATCCACTCACGTAACTGGCGTGCTGGTGATGCCCTTGGACGTGGGGAAAAACTAGAAGATGTCGAACGCAACATGGGCATGGTCATCGAAGGGATTTCCACAACAAAAGTTGCCTATGAAATTGCTCAAGAATTAGGCGTCTACATGCCAATCACATCCGCCATTTACCGCTCAATTTATGAAGGTATGGACATCAAAGAAAGTATTCTTAACATGATGTCTAACGAATTACGCTCAGAAAATGAGTGGCACTAATATTATAATTGTGATATAATTTAATAAAGCAAATTATACAGGAGTTATCTATGCAAAAAGTAAGAAAGGCTGTCATCCCAGCTGCTGGACTTGGAACACGTTTCCTTCCAGCAACTAAAGCACTCGCTAAAGAAATGCTTCCTATTGTTGACAAACCAACCATTCAATTTATCGTTGAAGAAGCCCTCAAATCAGGTATCGAAGATATCCTTGTGGTCACTGGTAAGTCAAAACGTTCTATCGAAGATCACTTTGACTCAAATTTCGAATTGGAATACAATCTTAAAGAAAAAGGGAAAAATGACCTCTTGAAGCTAGTTGATGAAACAACTGGTATCAACCTTCATTTCATCCGCCAAAGCCACCCACGTGGTCTAGGTGACGCTGTTCTTCAAGCCAAAGCATTTGTCGGAAATGAGCCATTCGTTGTCATGCTCGGTGATGACCTCATGGATATCACTAATGAAACAGCCGTTCCTCTAACGAAGCAACTGATGAACGACTACGAAGAAACACATGCTTCTACAATCGCTGTTATGCCAGTTCCTCACGAAGAAGTTTCAGCTTATGGTGTGATTGCACCTCAAGGTGAAGGTGTCAATGGTCTTTACAGTGTTGAAACCTTCGTTGAAAAACCAGCTCCAGAAGAGGCACCGAGTGACCTTGCTATCATCGGACGCTACCTCTTGACACCTGAGATTTTCCAAATTCTTGAAACACAAAAACCTGGTGCTGGAAATGAAATCCAACTAACAGACGCTATCGACACACTTAACAAAACACAACGTGTTTTTGCTCGTGAATTCACTGGCGACCGATATGATGTTGGTGATAAATTCGGCTTCATGAAGACATCTATTGATTACGCCCTCAAACACCCTCAAGTTAAAGACGACTTAAAACAATATATCATTGATCTCGGTAAAGAACTTGACCAAAGTTCTCAAGATTAATCACCCATCTCAAAAACCACCAATAATCTTATTAGTGGTTTTTTATTTTTAGCAAGTAGACCTAGATCCTTTCCTAATCCATCTCAAAACGATGTCATGCCTATCGAAAAACAAAAATCAGAATCAAACAAGCAATGACGATATACCCAAGAAGCCCCAATAGTTTTTTAGACTTATCAAATAACAAAGGTTCTACTTGAGTAGGTAAAAATAAGCTAGCTAACAAACCACCAATAGCTCCTCCAATATGACCTGCCATACCAACATTAGTCATAAATAAATTAACAAAAAGATTCATTATAATAAGAGCTAGGTAGGATTTTCCCACTTGTTGCAAATATGGGCTACGCCCATAGTAACCAACTACTGCAAAAGCAGCAAATAAGCCAAACAAGGAAGTTGAAGCCCCTGCAGATACAACGCCTGGAGTCAATAGCAGGGTAAAGAGATTTCCCATAATACCCGACAGGAGATAGAGTAATAAGAATCGAAGTGAGCCCCAAACCCTCTCAGCCATTGACCCTACAAAATACAAGGTTAAACTATTCATAATGAAATGTTCCCAACCAATATGAACGAAGATTGGTGTGACTAAACGCCAAATTTGGCTGGGAGCATAGCGAACAAAATCACCATACATACCACCAAATTGAAAGACAGCTTGACTAGAACTAGCATTTCCAAAATAGAATAACTGCATGGTAAGGAAAATAAGGCTGGTCAAAATCACCAACAACAAGGTTATCGGTGTCTTTTTAAAGTCTGCTAGCATCAATCAGAACCTCCTTAACTGCAATGTCATGGGTCTCCGGTGTAAAATCAGCTTGCTGACAAGTATAAATCAAACTAATCGTCTTACCAGTATAATCCTCTAGGTAACGGTCGTAATACCCAGCACCATAGCCAATACGATAACCTTCTTCATTGAAAACCACACCTGGTACATGAATAAGGTCAATGTCCTCTTTGGCAACTGCTTTGTCCGACCGTGGCTCCAGCAAACCAAAGGACGTTTTCTGCAAATCGTCTGGATCATAAGCCACAAAAATCATACGTCCCTTTGGATAAGTCTTTGGAATGACCACCTGCTTGCCATCTGCCAAGGCAGCTTCTATCAAAGGTGCCGTATTGTACTCAAATCCCATGGAAAGATAGGTTGCAATCGTTTCTGCTTTTTGATAGCTCTCACTAGCTCTTAATCTAGCCAGAAGCTCAGCATCAATCTGCTCTTTAAAGGTTTTGTCTTGGTCTTTTAAGGCGCCAATCGCTGCCTGTCGTAAGTCTTTTTTTAACATATCTCTATCATACACCTTTTTCTAGGCTTTGTTAATCAAAAACAGCCAAGGTTCATTGGCTGCTCTAATCTATTGCACTTTCATTTTTAGGAATTTTGAGATTTCTGCTACGGCAAATGGCAGAGCTTTTTCATCTGGACTCATCTTGGCATGATGAAGGGGGTAAGGTGTATCGATACCTAGCCAAAACATGACACCAGGAACCTTATTAAGAAGGTAGCCAAAGTCCTCCCCTGTCATGGCTGGTGGACAGTCAATCAAATTAACCGCAGGGCTATTGTCAAAGAAAGTCATCAAATTACGCGCTAAGTCAGGGTTGTTTTCAACTGGCAAGTAACCACCTTGAGTCAGCTTGACCTCAACTTCCATTCCAAAACTAGCCGCCACACCCTCAGCAATGGTTTTGACACGATTTTGAATTAAAAGGCTCATTTCTTGAGTCAATGTACGAATGGTTCCATGAAGCTGAGCTGTTTCTGCAATGACATTATTAGTTGTCCCAGCGTGCATCGAGCCAAAAGTCACCACACCGCCTTGGATAGGGTCAACGTTACGGCTAACAACCGTCTGCACCTGAGTGACAAAATAAGAAGCCGCTACCAAGGCATCATTGGCATCGTGAGGAAATGCTGCGTGACCACCACGTCCTTTGAAAGTGATCAAAACTTCGCAAGTCCCTGCAAAGAGAGTTGAGGTATTGGTCGCAATATCGCCAACCTTGAAATCAGGACGCACATGAAGACCGTAAAACTCATCTGGCAACCAGTCACCAAAAGCACCATCTTCGTACATGAGCATGCCACCTGCAAAATTCTCCTCAGCAGGTTGGAAGAGGAAAAGCAGGTTATTCTTCGGCTGCACCTGCACCAACTCATTCAAAAGACCGAGAGCCGTTGTCATGTGCATGTCATGACCGCAGGCGTGCATACGCCCTTCATGTGTGCTGGCAAAATCCAGTCCAGTCTCTTCAACAATCGGCAGAGCATCAATATCTGTACGCCAACCGATCGTTTTCTCTGGAGCAGAGCCTTTCAAAAAGACAAGGATACCTGTTCGCCATGTTTTTTGTTCTACAAAATCTTTACCAGCCGTGATTTCAGCAATACGCTCTAAAAGATAGGCTTGGGTCTTAAACTCCTCCAAACCAATCTCAGGAATTTGGTGCAAATCACGACGGATTTTAATTAAATCTAGTGTCATTTTCTATCCTTTCGAAGAAAAGCCTGTGTCACCACAAGCTTTTCTAAGTGATTACAAATTACGCAAAGCGTCTTCGAGTGCTGTTTTTTGTTGCGTTTGTTCGTCGATTTCTTTAATGATACGAGCTGGAACACCTGCTACCACAACATTTTCTGGAACATCTTGAGTAACGATAGCACCCGCTGCAACAACAGAACCGTTACCGATTTGAACGCCTTCGATAACAACAGCGTTTGCCCCAACAAGGACATTATCACCGACACGAACTGGCTCAGCTGAAGCCGGCTCAATCACGCCCGCAAGAACAGCACCTGCACCGATGTGGCTGTTTTTACCAACTGTTGCACGACCACCAAGGATAGCACCCATATCAATCATCGTACCGCTACCGATTTCAGCACCGATATTGATCACAGCACCCATCATGACAACAGCATTATCTTCAATCGTCACTTGATCACGGATAATGGCACCTGGCTCGATACGAGCATTGAGGTGGCGTTTGTCAAGCAATGGCACAGCTGAATTACGACCGTCTTGCTCAACCACATAGTCTTTATTTTCAGTCAAACCAGCCAAGAGTGGCTCAACATCTTTCCAGTCACCAAAAAGAACATTGCCAAGTTTAACAACTGAAGTAGGCACTTCAGTAGCCAAAGTCCCTTCGAAAGTTACCTTAACATTCGTTTTCTTTTCCGCATTACCGATAAAAGCAATGATTTCTTGTGCAGACATTTTTTGTGCAGTCATGTATTTTCTCCTATTTACATTAGATTAGTGACTTCTATTATATCAAATAGTCAGAATATTTGGTAGATTTTTGATGTAAAAAAGAGAGCAAAAGCTCTCAAAACGGTACTATTTATCTTTAATAGCATTAACTAATGCTTCCGTTTGTGTTTGCGTATGTAAGGCTACATTCGTGTCATTATAACGTTTTTGAATCAAAGATTCGATTGTTTCTTTACACATCAATAAGTTAGATTTTTCAAATACTACAACACTGATAGTTTCAGATGTACCTGATGCCAAATTAAGAGACAATAGAGTTTGAAAAGAACTCAAAACAGTCAGAATACCATAAGCTGCTAGAATTAAGCCCCCAATAAAAGAGTCTCCCATCATTCCAAAACCGATCAGAGTAAAAATAACTCCCCATACAAATGATTTGAAATCTAATTTAAATGAATCATCAACACTTGTAACTTGGTTAACTGGGATAGTCTTGTTTTGAGCTCCTAAGGGAATAATCTTCAAAATAGTGTTTGGATTAGAAATTTTGATAAAATCTCCTTCTAGTGCCACTGAGGCTTTCAAATAAAAAGTCAAATATGATGTAATAAATGATTGCTTCATTATAATCTCCTAAAATTTTATCTAGCTATAATTATATATATATATATATATATATTTTGTCAACCCTTTTATGACAAGGTTTTAAGAGATTTACGGCATGCAAAAATGGCTTCCGTTTGGAAGCCATTTTTTCTTTTTTTATAGACGTGCATTTAATTCTGCTGATAATTCTTCGAATCCTGGTTTTCCAAGAAGGGCAAACATGTTGCGTTTGTAAGCTTCTACACCTGGTTGGTCAAATGGGTTAACGGCATTGAGGTAACCTGAAAGGGCAATGGCAATCTCAAAGAAGTAGATGATGTAACCGAGTGTGTACTCATCTTGCTCTGGAAGTGTGATGAACATGTTTGGCACGTCACCATCTGTGTGGGCAAGAAGAACACCATCTGTTGCTTTTTTGTTAACGAAGTCAACATCTTTACCTTGGAGGTAGCCAAGTCCGTCAAGATCTTCAGCCAATTCTGGGATAATCACGTTCTTACGTGGTTTGTCAACACGGATAGCTGTTTCAAAGATGATACGAGCACCTTCTTGGATGTATTGTCCAAGTGAGTGAAGGTCAGCTGAGAAGTTAGCTGATGATGGGAAAATCCCTTTTTGGTCTTTTCCTTCTGACTCTCCTGCCAATTGTTTCCACCACTCTGAGAAGTATTGAAGTGATGGTTCGTAGTTAACAAGGATTTCTGTTGAGTAACCTTTACGGTAAAGAACGTTACGAACAGCTGCGTACTGGTAAGCTTGGTTTTCAGACAGTTTGTCTGATGCGTATTCTTTACGAGCGTCTGCCGCACCTTGCATAAGAGCTGTGATATCTGCTCCTGATGCTGCGATTGGTAAAAGTCCTACAGCTGTAAGGACTGAGAAACGTCCACCAACGTTATCTGGAACAACGAAAGTTTCCCAGTTGTTAGCGTCAGCTTCAACCTTAACGGCACCTTTGACCTTATCAGTTGTCGCATAGATACGTTTATTAGCTTCTTCTTGACCGTATTTTTTGACCAACAGTTCTTTGAAAACACGGAAAGCAATCGCTGGCTCAGTTGTCGTTCCTGATTTTGAAATCACGTTAACTGAGAACTCTTTATCTTGAACATACTCTACCAAATCAGCAAGGTAGGTAGATGAGATTGAGTTTCCTGCGTAAAGAATTTGTGGCGCTTTGCGGTCTTCAGCTGATTGAAGGTTGACAAAGTGGTTGCTCAAGAAGTCGATAGCTGCCTTAGCTCCGAGGTATGATCCACCGATACCAATAACAACAAGGACTTCGCTGTCTGATTTAATCTTTTCAGCAGCTTTTTGGATACGAGCAAATTCTTCTTTGTCATAGTTTTCTGGAAGATCCATCCAACCTAGGAAATCTGAACCAGGTCCAGTTCCCTCACGCAATAATTTATCTGCTTCTGTGACTTGACCTTGCAAATAGTCAATTTCATGTTGTCCTGCAAATTTTTCCAAGACCTTTGAATAATCAAATGTAATGTGTGACATAACATACTCCCTTTTAAAATCGGTTTCCCCTCTATCATACTCTTTTAACCCTTATTTTTCAATGATTTTACGATAAATTTTCAAAAAAAAGAAAACGGTGCCATTTTCACGAAAATTTCCTTGACATTTTCTGAAAATACACCAATTTTCACCTAAATAATAGACTTAATAATATCAACACGTGTAATAACGCCATCTTTCATACTCTCAATACGCAAAGCGACATCCTTATCATAGACGCTAGTGCCGATGGAAACGTGTTTGCCTTCCTTGAGGATACGTTTGACCATCCAATCTCTCAATAATTCATGAGGTTCTGAAGGCAAATTGATACGAGCCAAGACATTGACCATCTTCACTTTTTGGCTACCCCGGAGAGTGATGCGACTTGTATCATCAAAACTAGTCAATAGGTATTTTCGAGCAACAAAAAGCAAAACAAGAGATACAACGCTAAGCAAAGAATTCAAGGCTGAACCATGTGACACCACGATTTGACGAGCAATAGCAAAGAGCAAAACCTCAATAATAGTAGTCGACGTATGCTTGGTCAACATCTTAATCAACTCGACCCCGATAGCTATGCTCATGGCTTCGTTTAAAAATTCTTGCAAGAAAGACTCGATTCCATCAGTTCCTGAAAAGAAACCTGTAATCTCAGATAGTAATCGAACGGTCAATAAAAACAAAATAGCTGATAAAATAATCGAAATAATAATTTCAATATAAAAAGATAGCTCGTACAAAAATGTTTGTAAAAATTTGCGCATAATCCCTCCAAAAGTGATAGTCAGCTCCATTATAGCATACCCTAATCCTAAAAGGTGACTAATTGTCCTAGTATTAGCTCTTAAATGTCATCCTATCAGAATCAAAAAAATCTTCTAAAAACTCATTTGACTCCAAAATAGTAATCAGTCCAGGAATAACATAGGACAATAAGCTCAAAAAAACTAAGGTCGGATACCAGATGCTCATCACCTCAAAGATGAAACGGCGATTATTGCCTCTCTTTTGGTAACGTGACCGATATTCTTTCCTCAATGATAGTTTAGGAATAAAAATATGACAGTTTTTCTGAGCTCCTTTACCCATGTGCCATAACAGCCGAGGTAAAAAATTAAGAGCAACCAAAACAAGATAACCTTCCTTATGAAGATCAAGAGCCTTGGCTACATATACCTCCTTGTAGTCCTTAGACTTCAAGGGGCGTTTCAAGGACTTGCGTTCTTCCTTAGTTAAATGCCTGACACCAGAGTTGTCGTACTTTATCTCTGATAGTTCCAAATCCACAACAGCATCGTACTTCTTTGCTAGACTTGTCTTTCCAATACCTGGAAAAGCAAATATAATCATCTTCATCCCCCTATCCCTATCTACTACCAGTCTATCAAAAAATACTAAATCTAGGGTAAAAGAAAACAACTGCCACAAAATTGCCACAGTTGGTCAGACAAAAACAAAAAGAGCACACACCTAACATCGCTTAGGGCTGCTGGATTCCTCCCCTGACCCGCTTCACGCATAAGTGTTGCTCCACTAATTATTATAACATAAATCTCTCAATTTGCAAATTCTGAATTTTCCTTGGCTAAACGCTTAGCTTCTTTTTGACGTTCACGGTTTTGTCTGAAAAAAGTCTGCATGATACTAGCACAGTCCTCCGCTAGAATACCTGTTTCGACCTCAACACGATGATTGAGACGTTCATCTGTCAAAATGTCGTAAAGACTACCTGCCCCACCAAACTTGGCATTGGTTGCTCCATAGATAACTTGTGGTATTCGGGCAAGCCCAATGGCTCCGCTGCACATGACACAAGGCTCAATGGTCACAAAAAGGGTGCTATCTAGCAAACGCCAGTTTCCTTCGGTCGCATTGGCTTCATTGATTGCCATGATCTCGGCATGCATGATAGCTTGGTTGAGCTCCTCACGCGCATTATGCCCCCGTCCGATAATTTGTCCGTCTTTAACGATAACACAGCCGATAGGAATTTCTGCCTTATCTAAGGACTTATGAGCTTCTTTTAGAGCCTCTGTCATAAAATAGACTTTTTCTTCCTGACTAAAGTCTGCCATCAGCAGTCACCGATTTCCCAAGCCTTATGAGGCTCTGCCAATTCTACTGGAATGCCGTTGGAATACTTTTCTGTCTGCTCTCTGAGAATGTCTAAGTGACGGTCTGGGTCAATACCTGCTGGTGGGACTGGTGGCATGTGTGTCAAGACCAGTTTTTTCACGCCTGCCTGCGCAGCAATTTCCCCAGCCTCCTTAGTCGTCAAATGAGCGATGTGGTTTTCGTTG
The DNA here is from genome assembly GCF_016908655.1 of Streptococcus saliviloxodontae. GTDB lineage: Bacteria > Bacillota > Bacilli > Lactobacillales > Streptococcaceae > Streptococcus > Streptococcus saliviloxodontae. The sequence continues at coordinate 44,158 of NZ_JAFBEI010000004.1, read as the reverse complement.
CCTTCATAAAGGTAAACGTCTGCCAAGAAGAGGTCAGCTCCTGCCGCAAAGTCAGCCAAACCGTCAAAATAACCTGTATCTCCTGTAAAGACAAAAATCTGACCAGTCGCTGGCTCCACGATACGAAAGGCATAGCAAACCACAGGGTGCACGGTCTTGATAAAGCTAATCTCAAAAGGACCAATCGTCTCGATACCATTGACATCGTAGGCAATTCCTTTGGAAACACCTGGGAGAGTCAGCTTAGCAAACTCATAGCTATCCTCATCATGACCATAGGTCGGAAGCTCCTTTGGTTCCCAGAGATGTTTGGGATAAAGTTGGAAATAATGACGCAAAACACCCAAGTCTGCTACATGGTCTGGGTGATAATGGCTGATAAGGACAGCGTCCAAGTCCAGAGGACTGATTTCCTTTTCCAATTCATTGACTGCACGGCTACCGCAGTCAATCAAGAGCTGGAAACCGTCGTGACCTGTCAAAAGATAGGACGTTGTTCCACCATCTTTATAAGGATAGGCTCCCCAGCAACCAAGTGTTGTTAATTTCATACGTATTACCTTCTTTGATTTTACTAGCTTTATTATAACAGAAAAATCACGGTCTCCCGTGATTTTTACTTAATCTTATGATTTACGACGATAAACATAGATACTGGCTGCAATGATAAGCAGACCCAAAATAGAGATCCAAGCTGTCGCTTTTTCACCTGTATTTGGAAGTACTGATTTAAGTGCTTGTTTCACTCCTGAACCACTATTTCCACCATTGTTAGATCCGCCTTTCGGTGGAACTACTGTCGTCGTGGTACTTGTTGTTGACGCAGTTGTTGGCTCTTCTGTCGTCGTGGTATTTGTTGTTGACTCAGTTGTTGGCTCTTCTGTCGTCGTGGTACTTGTTGTTGACTCAGTTGTTGGCTCTTCTGTTGTCGTGGTACTTGTTGTTGACGCAGTTGTTGATTCTTCTGTCGTCGTGGTACTTGTCGTTGACGCAGTTGTTGGCTCTTCTGTTGTCGTGGTACTTGTTGTTGACTCAGTCGTTGGCTCTTCTGTTGTCGTTGTACTTGTCGTTGACGCAGTTGTTGGCTCTTCTGTCGTCGTGGTACTTGTTGTTGGCTCTTCTGTTGTCGTGGTACTTGTTGTTGACTCAGTCGTTGGCTCTTCTGTTGTCGTTGTACTTGTCGTTGACTCAGTTGTTGGCTCTTCTGTCGTCGTGGTACTTGTCGTTGACGCAGTTGTTGTCGTTTCTGGAGTATGACTATTTTTGAGGTCATAACCATCAACTGTTGCTACATAACCTGCAACATCTTCCTCAGAGATAGTGTAGGCAATCTCTTTACCATCACTATCGGTTTTTGGTAAATCAGAAAACTGATATTTCCAATTATCTGATTCACTTACCTTCTGTGTATCTACAAGTTTACCATTAGCTAACAAGTTTACAGTGATACTTTCTGGACGAATACCATCAATATTATCGCTATCGTCCCATGTTTTAGTACCTGAAACCGATGTTTTTTGAATCTTTTTATCTGACACTGTTAAGCTAGTTGCTAGACTTGTATGATCAAAGTCTTCACCACTAATAGTCACTGGATCTGCTTTAAGGTAACCTTCTGGTGCATTGACCTCTGTAACGACATAATCATCACGCAACAAGTTATTGACTTGAATCTGTCCTTTGTCGTCTGTTGTAACATCAGCTACCACTTGTCCAGTTGCTTTACGTACAACGGTAAATTCTGCACCTGGAAGTGGATTTCCATCTTCATCTGTTTTTTGAAGATTTAAAGTGTAATTATAACCATTTGCCGATCCATCGAGTGATTGATAAACAAAGGTATTTGTTTTTTCAGCTACCACTTTCTGTTTAGCCGAAAGATTAGCATAGTTAGATAATTCTTCGTTATGAACCGGTGTGTAACTAATATCAACTGAGTAAGTGATTTCAAAGCCTTCTGAAATATCTCCTAGATTAATAGAGAAAGCTGTCTTGCTGTCATTAACATTGACAGAGTACTCAGAAGTCACATCACTGGCATCTGATAATGATAACTCTCCGTTATCATTGATCTGCCAATCACCTTTTGAAATTTTGAAACTTGAGGGATTGTAATAAAGACCTGCTGTTTTCAACGTATCATTAATCACTGCATCTGAGTAAGTATTACCTGCTGCATTTACTCGAATGACATAATTCATAGTTTTACTGTCATCAGATAAATAGCTATATTTGTGGAAAACTTCATCCTTGCTATCATGACCGACAGATTCTTTATAAGTCACTTCAGTATTGTAAACCGTTTTACCATTCACATCAAAGCTAATCGGATATGTCTTTTCTTCCTTCACGACAGACATATTAACATTTGTTGAGGCTGATAATTCAAAAGAAACATCCGAGTGTTCTTCAACGTATTTTCGATAAGTCAATGTAATGATATTCTTGTCTTTATCTGCAACAGCGTCAGCTACGACATTATCTTCTGAATCTTTAACTTCAAACTTAGCATCGTGAATTAACTCCAATTCAGATGGTATGGTGATAGCTGTCGTATCTCTCTCATGCACAATATTATTTGGTAAATCAAATGTGACATCCAAATACAATACCGTGTATTGATTGATTGTATCAGCAGTAGTAACCTCTGTACCGTCAGTTTTTTTCAAGGTCATATTAGTGTTGACATCAACTGTATCAGCACTGACTGTTTGGCTACCAAACGCCAATACCGCTCCAAACCCTAAAAGGACTGCAATTGAAATTATACGGTATAAATGAAATAATTGTGATTTCATAAACTCTCTCCCTTAATTAATTTTTCTTACATCATTTTATCATTTTATCTACAAAATAACCATTCTATTTTTTAATTTTTATCCTATTTTTTCAAAATAAGAATTATTCTCTTTTCTTAATATAAAATTATACGTTTTTTTAGCAACTAAATAAAAATAATATTCATAAATGTTCACAAATAAGGGTTTGTTAAAAAAATATCATTTAACTTGTCCGTAAATTTTAATCCCTAATAAAATGGGGATTTTCTATTATTGTCTAACTATTCATACCATTAATATTATACACTTTCTCCTTTGCAGAAATCCTTGTATCTTCGCTTTAAAACAATGAAAAACGAGTAACAATAGTAAGCTCACTATCGTTACTCGTTTTGTAATCGTTGTACTTTTTCAAAAAGACACTATAAATAAGGGTTAATCTATCAATTCTGCTCGCTTTTTGTACTCCGTCACCGTCATCCCCGTCCACTTTTTAAAGGCCCGGCTGAAGGCATTAACCTCGCTGTAACCAATCAAGGTTGAAATCTCCTCTAATGGCAGCTGCATTTTGAGATAAGAGAAGGTCATGGCTTTTTGAACGGCTTGCAATTCCTGCTTAAAGCTAGTATTTTCAGCTGAGAGCTGTCGCTGTAGAGTTCGCACACTGACCCCCAAGCGATGAGCAATATCCTCCACCAAAAACTGACCACTTGGGATAGCTGAGTAGAGTTCCTGCTGCACATAGCTGGCAAAACTTTCTTTAGCACTTTGTTGGGCTAAATGTTGATTAAGCTCTGGTTCTAGATACTGCCACATGATATTATTCTGTGTCAGAAAAGGCTTTTGCAAATCGCTCTTATCAAAAATCAGACGATTGCTATCAGATTTTTGAATAGGCACACTAAATTCCGACACTGTTTCCTCATCGTAGTCAAACGGAGTTTCAACAACAAGAGGAATGATGCGCTCACCAGTCCCTGTTCGAATCATGTTCAAGACTAATAATTGTTCATTTAAGATTGAAAACTTGGGTAAGTCCATGTTGGCATGAGCAAACTTATAAGTCACAGAAATAGTCGTCTCTGCCTCGATAATGTCTACCTGGATAGGACCCACCAGTTTTTTAAAACGGGCAAAGCGAGCGAGAGCCTCTAAACCGTTTGGCGAAGAGAGAGCCGCAAAGAAGGCAGGCACGAACATCTGAATATTTTCTATCTGACTGAGGGCACGAATGTTGCCCTCTGACATGACCTTATCAAATTCTAGCAGGAGCCTGTGGTATTCTAAGACCGTCAACTCCACCTCTTCCTGCCAAAGTTTATTAGGAACTTCAGCATGTTGTAAGAGGCTGGTCATGTCAGCACCGATGTTTTTTAAAAAGTCTTGAAACTGATTGGTTAGGGTTAATTTCATGGTGTTTCCTTCTTTGCAAGATAATATCTTATTTGAATTGACTCATCAAGATACGGTCAAAAGCTTTGTCTCCCAAAATACGACGCATGTAAACCAAAAGTTTTCCGTTTTGACCAACAAGGTAGCGTGTTTTAGGATTTTTAGCGTCTATGATTTTAAGGATAGTGTTTGAGATGACACTTGGGTTTGAACCACCGTCCATCCCTTTTTCCATGGCACGGAGGTAAGCATTAACCAAACGTTTGTAAGGACCATTTTTTGAAGCGTGAGAGAAATTATCATTAACCCCTTGGTTAAAGCCAGTCGCAATCATACCTGGTTCAAGGACAACCACCTTGATGCCAAATTCAGCCACTTCTAGGCGGAGACAGTCGCTGTAACCTTCCATAGCGTGTTTGCTGGCGTGGTACCAAGCTCCAAGTGGTGTGTAGATTTTACCACCCATTGATGTGGTATTGATGATAAGCCCTGCTTTTTTAGCACGCATGTGTGGAAGAACGGCTTTTGTCAAACGAGCCACACCATAAACATTGACTTCAAACTGAGCTTGTACTTGTTCCATGCTCAATTCCTCAACTGGACCGTAAAGACCATAGCCAGCATTGTTCCAAAGAACATCGATACGTCCTTGCTCAGCCATGACTTTTGCCACAACGCTTTCGATGTCAGCTTCGTTGGTCACGTCCATTTTCATGACATGTCCGCCAAGTTGAGCCAAATCTTGCATTTTATCGACACTACGAGCCACGCAGTAAACGATGTGACCGGCTTTGATCAAATCTTGAGCAGAAATTTTACCCATACCTGATGATGCACCTGTGATTAAGATTACTTTTTTGTTTGACATGTTATATACCTCTTTTTTTGATTTTTTTATTTAACTGATGCATTTATTATAAGAGAAATAGCCTCAAGACTCAATAACAATTCACGCCATCGTATTGACATTTTATGCCAAAGACTTATCTTCTAGTGCCTAGAAAAAGGGGCCTCTAAAGCAATGTTACAGGCTTATCAACAACTCTATAGTTTAATGAAACAGAAATAGTACGCTTAGCTATAATACTTTCGAGAAAACATTGGCTCACATCAAAAACACCTCAGAAAAGTATTACCAAATTGTGATACTTTTCTTGAGGTACTATTGTCCTATTCTTGTTTCAGTTTACTATACCTAGCTATAAACTATCGTGATTAACCAGTTCTGACTGGATACAAGAGACTTGAATATCAGATGCTACAGCTGCCTTAAAAACTTCGTGACCTAATTGATAAGCCTTGTGGTCAATACTTGGAATACCTAAAATATTCCCAGAGACCTGCCTTTCTTGACTGACAATCAAAGGAGGAGTAGGTAGGTCACTAAAACACTGAATCAAAGCACTGGCTAAATCATCGCTATTGGCAACAATAGCATCAAACGGCTCTGCTTTTAATATCTCAAAAATCTGAAAAGCATCATCGTAAGTGGACAACCCACCAAAGGTTTTAACAGCCGCTGTCTCAAAATACTGCTCTGCATGGCGCATGGTTTCACGATAAGTTGCACTGGTCTCATCATTTCTCGAAAAGAGAAGAGCCAACTTTGTCTTAGACGCTTGTTGTAATTTGGAAAACAAGGCATCATAAGCTGGTCCTCTCTTGATATAGACGGAGGACAACCCTTTTAAAGTCGTTTCTTCAAGGACAACAATCCTACCGTAGGAGCTATATTCGGCTATCTTTTTCATAGAAATCGCTCTCGAAGTAAATACCAAAGCATCAGAAGCCTTGGCTCGCAGCTGCTCCAAATAGGCCAATTCCAAATCAGACTGATAATCAGAGGGCAAGAAAACAAGCTGGTCTGAACCTTCCAAGGCAGAATCCATCAAGCCTCGCAAGAGTTCGATAAAGTAGGGGTGTTTGGTATGCGGTACGACAACCGCAATACGATGTGTCTTACCTAAACTCAAATCTCTAGCCTGTTGGTTGGGAATGTAGTCTAGTTGTTCGATAACCTCTTGAATGACACGCCCTGCTTCTTCTGAAACATAACCTGATTGGTTGATGTAGCGAGAGACAGTTGACTTAGCGTAACCAGATACCTTAGCAATTTGACTGATAGATACCATTGAGACCTCCTTTTAAAAATGCAAGATTGCTCCATCTTATTGTACCAAATAGTTCTCCAATGCATAAGCAATCCCATCTTCATCATTAGTCAAAGTTACAGCATCAGCTCTATCTTTAATCTCCTGTCCTGCGTTCCCCATGGCAATCGCCAAGCCGACACGGTCAAACATAGGTAGGTCATTATGCCCATCACCTAGTCCAGCAACTTCTGACTTGCTCAAGTTTTCCTTTGCCAAAACAAAGTCTATCCCTGCTGATTTTTTAGCTGCCACATGGGTGATTTCCAGATAAAAAGCTCCTGACTGTTGAATACTTACACCATCCAAGCTCAAGGCTTCCAAGTTAGCTTTTAAGCGTGCCATTTCTTCAGAATCAAAAGTGATTAGCATGATTTTGTAAACAGATATTTTAGGTGCTAAATAAGTCGCTTCGTCAAGGATACAAGGTTCTTGCAAGGTCAACTGACTTTCGTAATCAATACCAGCATCTACTTTGTAACTGTACCACTTATTTTGATCATAGTAAGATTGACTTAGATTAGGAAAGGCTTGTTTGATGTGAGCTAATAAGAGGTGAGCATCTTCATCAGCTAGTGGACAGGATTTGATGACACTGACTTTATGATCAAGGTAACAATAAACCAAACCACCGTTAAAACCAACTTGAATACCTGTCAAACCAAGAGCATCAATGGCTTCTTTCATTTCCATAGGAGCACGAGCAGATACTAAGGTTACTGGAATAGCAGCCTCTCTGATTGCCTGAGCTGTTTTGTCTGAGACACGCCCCTTACTATTTAATAAAGTCCCGTCCATATCTGAAAAAATACGTTTAATCATTTTGAGTTCTCCTTCTTGATGTCCTGTCTATAGAAAGAGTATAAAGTGTGGAACGCGTTCCATGTCAAGAGCTTTTTCAAAAAAGTTAAGACAAAAAGAACCAATGACTTCAAAATAGCCTTTGGTTCTTATCTAATAAGTTATCGATTTTAAAAGACGACTCTCGTCAAATACCGTTTTCATATTCACAAAAATATGATAGTCATGTTTAGTGTTGTATTGACATTTGTGTCATCATTATCGTCTTAAACTATTTTAGAAATTACGGTTTGAATTGTTATAACCATATTTTTCAACGAAATCTTGTCGGAATTCCAAGAGATTGTCATCCATAATCGCCTGACGAACTTTTTTCATCAAATTAACAAGGAAATAAAGGTTGTGGTAACTTGTCAAACGGATACCGAAAGTCTCATCAGCTTTGAGCAAATGACGGATATAGGCACGCGTATAATTCTGACATGTGTAGCAATCACACTCTGGATCGAGCGGAGTGAAATCTTCTGCGAAAACAGCATTTTTAACAACTAAACGCCCTCGTGACGTCATACACGTTCCATTACGGGCGATACGCGTTGGAAGCACGCAGTCAAACATATCAATCCCACGGATAACGCCGTCAATAAGACTATCAGGAGCACCAACACCCATCAGATAGCGAGGTTTATTTTCAGGGAGCAACTGTGTCGTGAAATCCAGCACGGCATTCATTTCTTCGTGAGTCTCACCGACTGCCAAACCACCGATTGAGTAGCCAGGGAAGTCCATTGAGACCAAATCTTGGGCAGACTGACGACGGAGGTCCTCAAATCCTGCTCCTTGCACAATTCCAAAAAGACCTTGGTCGTGTGGACGGCGGTGAGCCTTAAGACCACGCTCTGCCCAGCGGCTAGTGCGTTCGATTGATTTTTTAACATAATCATAAGGCTGGTAGAACTGAGGACACTCATCAAAGGACATCATGATGTCAGAACCGAGATTGTTCTGAATCGAGATAGCTTTTTCTGGTGACAAGAACATCTTAGAGCCATTGAGGTGGTTTTTAAAGGTCACGCCCTCTTCTGAAATATTACGGCTATCAGCCAATGAATAAACTTGGAAACCGCCAGAGTCTGTCAAAATGGGTTGATCCCAGTTCATGAACTTATGCAGTCCGCCTGCCTTAGCCACCAAGTCATCTCCAGGTCGCAACCAGAGGTGGTAGGTATTTGCCAAGATAATACCTGAACCCATTTCCTTGAGCTCTTCGGGCGACTGTGTTTTAACGGTTGCCTGTGTCCCAACAGGCATGAACATAGGCGTTGGGAAAGTCCCGTGTGGTGTGATAATCTCACCCAAACGAGCTCCCGTGTGTTTTTCTTTTTTAATCAGACGATATTTGATTGGATAATCCGTCATGTGCACTCCTTACAGCAGGAAAAACAGTCCTGCGTTTTCTTGATTATGGCAAAGCCAATAGTCTCTATTTTATCAGAATTAGAGACGCTTGTCAGCTTGAATATGTTATAATAACACTATAAGATTAAGCAATAAAGGAGAGATTTATGAATAGAAAAGAACTCAAACAAACCGCTAAACAGCTGCTCAAAAGTTTAGATGGAAAATACCAACTCTTTCTCATCCCTATCTTATTGACGCTATTCTCTGGAGGTCTTAGCATTCAACAAGCCTTTATGGATGACAAGGTAGTCTCAGCTACAGCCTTCCCTTGGGTGATTCAACTCATTCTAGCCTTCTTTAGCGTCTCAGCCAGCATAACAATGTTAGACGTTGTTCGTTTCAAAAAACGTCAGGTCGAGATGGCTGATAGCACCAGAACCTTCTCAACTCTTTGGTTTAAAAAGTTGATTTTTCTCTTTATTGTTCGCTTCCTAATGATAACACTCTGGTCTTTACCAATTGGTATCGGTATGCTGCTAGTTGTCCTAAATGTTCCTAGCACATCTACCATCACCAATCAGGAAGTTTGGCTTATCTTGATTGGAGTCATTCTCTATCTTGTAGGACTTGTCCTTTCCATTATCAAAACCTACTCATATAGTCAGGCCGAGTTCGTCCTTTACGACCTCCTAGAGGCAGGACAAAACCAATCAAGTCTTAAAATTCTCAAGGAAAGCACTCGTCTTATGAAAGGACAAAAATTTAAACTCTTTGCGCTTGAGTTCAGCTTCATCGGTTGGTATCTTTTGATTCCTTTTACATTAGGACTCATCTTTATCTACTTGCTGCCATACCTCTATACCAGCCGCGCACTCTTTTACAATCAACTGCCGAAAACACAGGACACATCACAATAAAAAACACACTCGCAAGAGGCTAGACAAAAATGAATCATCCTTTACAATCTGACAAGTAAAGGATGATTCAATCACGTCTGGTCTCTTATTTTTGACGCTGTCACTAAGTCTTTACACCAGTATGACTAGCCTAGCACGGTGAGATCTAGCCCTTTACATTTAGGTAGTCAACCTTAAGGCAGCGATTCATGACGATATCCTGTCGTCCTGCTGCTCTTAAGACTTCTTCTGCTTCTTGGCTCTCTAAACCTAGTTGTGCCCAGAAGACAGTGGCGTCTGTTTCCAGAAAATCCTTGGCAACATCAGCTAAAAACTCCGAACGTCTGAACACATCAACAATATCAATATGTACTGGCACTTCTTGTAAATTGGCATAGGCTTTCTCACCTAAAATCTCCTGACCAGCTAATTTAGGATTAACAGGTATAATCTGATAGCCTGCATCCTGCATGACCTTGGCAACCATATAAGCAGCAGTCTCTTGACGATTTGACAAACCAACAATCGCAATCGTTTTAGCAGACCTGATATATGCTTCAATCGTACCTTGGGAAGGATTTTGAAAATGATAAGTCATAGGCATCTCCTTGTAAGTGTTTTCTTTAGTATATCATAAAGTCACATACCAAACTGTTTTTTTGCCACCATAGCTTAAAAAAGAGACCAGAACCACTGTTCTAGTCTCAATTATATCTTAATTGACTAGCCAGGCATAGAGAAACATAAGGGCTACAATCAAGAGTACTACTGCTAAAAAACCTAGCATATAACGTAATAAAAAATAAGTAAACGGAAAATTCTCTTTCATACCTTCTCCCTACTTAGCTTCATACCAAGTCTTGCCGTCATTTTCATCAGCCAAAAGTGGTACAGCAAGCTCTACGGCTGCCTGCATGGTATCTGTCACCAACTGTTTTATGACTGTCAGTTCATCATTTGGCACTTCCAGTACAATCTCATCATGCACCTGCAAAAGCATCTTAGTCGCATAGCCACCATCTTCTAGAGCCTTGTCCAAGTTAATCATAGCAATCTTGAGAATGTCAGCTGCACTTCCTTGGATAGGTGAATTGATAGCAGTACGCTCTGCAAAGCCACGCACATTAAAGTTACGAGAATTGATATCTGGCAATTCACGACGACGTTTGAAGAGGGTTTCTACATAGCCTTTATCACGTGCCTCACGCACCACTGACTCCATATAATTTTTGATACCAGGGTAGCGTTCAAAATAAGTGTCGATATAGTTCTTAGCCTGCTTACGTGTAATACCGAGGTTATTTGACAGACCGAAGTCTGAAATACCATAGACGATACCAAAGTTAACCGCTTTGGCATTTCGACGGTCGTTGGCTGTCACATCCTCTGGCTTTTCAATCCCAAAGACACGCATAGCTGTCGCCGTGTGAATATCTGCCCCCTCCTTGAAGGCCGTAATCAGATGCTCATCTCCAGAGATATGAGCCAAGACACGTAATTCAATCTGAGAGTAGTCTGAGCTTAGTAGCACGGCATTTTCCGATGAAGGGACAAAAGCCTTACGAATGAGACGCCCTTGCTCCAAGCGGACAGGGATATTTTGCAAGTTAGGATCAACTGATGACAGACGCCCTGTCTGGGTCAAATCCTGCACATAACGGGTGTGAATCTTACCATCTGCCAAGATGTAATCCTGCAAGCCCACGATATAAGTCGACTGCAGCTTGGTAATCTGACGATAATCCAAAATCTTAGCCACAATCGGTGCAATCGGTGCCAGACGCTCCAAGACATCAACTGCTGTCGAATAACCTGTCTTGGTCTTCTTAGTCATCTCAAGCGGCAAGCCCATTTCTTCAAAAAGAATTGTCCCCAACTGCTTAGGCGAATTGATATTGAATTCCTGACCAGCTAGGTCGTAGATGTCTTGTGTTAGTTTATCGATAACAGCTTGATTGCTGACTTCCATCTCCTGCAAGGTTTCTTTCTTAACAGTAATCCCTGCGATTTCCATCTTAGCTAGCACGTTTGCCAGTGGCAACTCCATGTCAAAGAGCAAAGCGGTTTGCTCCTGCTGGGCTAGCTTGTCCAAGATCACTTCCTTGGATTGCACCAAAACTTGGATTTTTTTAGCCAAATGGCTGAGCAAGACTTCTTTCTCTGGAATAGCTAGCTTAGCTCCCTTACCATAGACTTCCTCATCAGTCTCCAAAGGCAAATCGGTATAGAGTCTAGCAATGGTCGATAACTCATTGTCCTCAACTGTTGATAGAAGGTACTTAGCCAGTCTAGCATCATAGGCTGCTGTCGGCAAATCAATACCCTGATGACTGAGCAAGACCTTACTACGTTTAAAATCGTAGGTATTGATAGGTTGAGAGAGAGCTTTCTGGAAAGCCGGCTCTTTGAGAAGCTCTAAGTCCGTTGAAGCATAGATAGCGCTGCTATTTCCCCAAGCAAAGGCAATCACGTCCTCCACATGATAGTTATCACGCAAAATCTCAAAATAGAAGAAATCCTCTGAGCTGAAGTGGTCATCCCTTACTTCCTTCACTTCTTCATAGTCCACTTCAAAGCTAGCCTGAGGCTGATCGCCTGATAAACCTTTCAAGAATTGACTGAAGCCCATCTCCTCGTAAAAAGCCGTCAGCTTATCAAGGTCTGGTCCAGAAAATACAGTATCTTCCAAACCAACTGTAATTGGAGACTGGGTGTTGATTGTCGCCAAGGTTTTTGATAGGAAGGCTTGCTCCTTGTCATTGATTAGGTTTTCCTTCATCTTAGACGCCTTCATGCTATCGATATTGTCGTAGATTCCCTCTAGACTACCGTATTCGTGAAGGAGCTTGAGACCAGTTTTTTCACCAATTTTAGTGACACCTGGGATATTATCAGACTTATCTCCCATAAGAGCCTTAAGGTCAATAAACTGTTCTGGTGTCAAGCCCATTTTTTCCATCAGATAAGCAGGGGTAAACTCTTCAAACTCTGCTACCCCTTTTTTAGAAATTTCAACGACGGTATTGGCATCAGTCAGCTGGATCAAGTCCTTATCTCCAGAGACAATGGTCACATCAAAAGGAGTCTCTGTACGCTCTGCCATTTTATCCAAAGTCCCGATAATATCATCAGCTTCGTAGTTGGCAAGGTCGTAATAGGCAATCCCACGAGCTGCCAACATCTCACGAATGTAAGGAAACTGCTCGCGAAATTCCTCAGGCGTCTTGGCACGCCCCGCCTTATACTCTGAGAACATCTCCGTACGGAAAGTCGTCTTCCCCGCATCAAAAGCTACTAGGACATGGGTCGGCTGCACACGCTCCATCAGGTGATCCAACATGAGATGAAAACCATAAATGGCATTGGTATGCAGACCACTAGCATTTTTGAAACGATCAATTTGATTGTAGAGGGCAAAAAAAGCACGAAAAGCGACGGAAGAACCGTCAATTAGTAGTAATTTATTCTTGTTTTCCATAGGTCTATTATAACACAAGAAGCGCTAGCTCCTATCTTCTCAAACTTCAAAGTCAATAGGTTCTTAGAAACAAAAAAAGAGAAAACTATAAATAAAGTTAAGAAAAAAGTTTACCGTAATACACCTGCCTTCACTATGATGGCTTGGGGTTACTTTATCTTCTTTGTAGGACTTCTCTTAATTGGTCTCTACACTTTGAAAGAACCTTTGATGGTTAAGGGATATTATCTCATAGGTTGTGTTGGTTTGATTTCCTCATCATTTACAGTATCAAAAGTTGTTCGAGATAATCAGGAAGATGAAGATAGCTACAATCGTCTCCTTTCTCAACAGGACATAGAGAAATAGAGCCTGTCAATAACTTGTTTTTCAAAAAAGCAAGTTATTTTTATTTTTGATTGATTCCTACAAGAAGCTATGCTAAGATATATAGGAACCTATACAAAAGGAGACCCTTATGACAGAAACAGCTATTTCAATCTTAATAAAGCGTGCCAGCCTAGCTTTTGATAAGCAGGCTAATGAACAACTCGTCCGCATCGGACTAACCAATAGCCAATATAAAATTCTAAAATTCCTCTATCGACAACCTAGTTTATCTGTGACACAGCGTATGATCGAGCAACATTTTGACATGAGCAACCCAACAGTGACTGGCATTCTCCAAAATTTGGAAAAGAATGACTTTATATACCGTCAAACCAACCCTAAGGATGCTAGAAGTAAGGTTATCGGGCTAAGTCAAAAAACACTTGATATGACCGATGAGCTGCTAGCCTTAGGTGCAGCCATTGACCAAGAATTAACCAAAAACCTCAGCTCATCTGACAAAGAAAACCTAAAACACTTATTACAACAACTATTAGGAGATTCCCCATGCTAACCAAACAAGAGACCATCAATACTGCCAAAGAACTACAAGAAAATTTCAAAAGACTCGCCTACCCTATAGAGCAAATCGCTGAGGATACCCATATGACTACTCAAGAAATTGAAAACATCCTAGTCATGTCATACCAAGCCGCACCAGGTCAAGTATGGTGCTTGCGTGATTACCTAGAGGATATGTTAGAAAAAGAAGGCATTCCTCTCTATCCCTTCAGCCGACTAGCTGACCACTCTGCTAACCGTTGGTTTAGCTACGACACACCTTGGAGATCTTAATACCATTATGGCAAAAAACATTGACAAAAACCCACTTGGAACAGAAAAACTATCAAGCCTACTGAAAAAATTCGCCATTCCTGCTATTATCGCTAATATCGTCAATGCCCTCTATAATATTGTCGATCAAATTTTTATTGGTCAAGGCGTTGGTTACTTAGGAAATGCTGCGACCAATATCGCTTTTCCGATCACAACTATCTGCACCGCTCTAGCCCTTCTGATTGGAGTTGGGGCTGCCTCACGATTCAATATTGAAATAGGACGTGGCAACAAAACACTTGCTAAAAAGACAGTCGGAAACGCCTTTTCTTCCCTCCTTTTGATCGGAGTTACCCTCTTAATCATCATCCGACTCTTTCTTAAGCCGCTCATGATTAGCTTTGGCGCTACTGATGATATCCTTAGCTATGCCATGACCTACACTTCTATCACATCACTTGGGATTCCTTTTCTTCTCGTCTCTTCTGGTGGTAGTCCTCTTATCCGTTCAGATGGCTCTGCCAAATATTCAATGACATCTGTTGTCATCGGAGCTGTCCTCAATACTATTTTAAATCCTATCTTTATTTTTGGATTTGGATGGGGAATCGCAGGATCTGCCTGGGCAACCGTTATCAGTCAGATTATCTCTGGTTGCGCGGTAGCTATCTACCTTAAGCGTTTTAAGACTGTACAACTTGAAAAGAGCGATTTTCTGCTCAACCACAAAGTACTCCTTGCGCTTTCTGCCCTCGGTCTAACAGCTATGTTCAACAACCTATCTTCAACCATCGTTCAGATTGTGACTAATAACCTCTTGAAAGCCTACGGAAGTCAGTCTATCTATGGCAGCGATATTCCAATCGCTGTGGCTGGTATTGTTGCCAAAGTCAACATGATTTTTTCAGCCATCGTTATCGGTCTAACCCAAGGTTCTCAACCCATTGTTGGCTATAACTTTGGTGCTAAAAAACTGGACCGTGTCCACCAGTCTTACTTCCTCATCATTCGAGTAGCGACCTACATCGCCATTACTGCCTTTATCTTATTTGAAGTTTTTGCACCTCAAATTCTCTCGCTATTTGGTAATTCAAGCGAACTTTACATGACTTACGGTGTTAAATACCTTCGTGTCTTTATGGCACTTGTCTTTCTAAATGGTATGCAGATTTCAACCACAACCTTCTACACCTCCATTGGTCAAGCACAGATTGGAGCATTTCTGGCCATTACCAAGCAACTTTTGCTTCTGGTTCCTTTCTCAGTCCTATTTGTCATCAGTTTTGGGGTTGACAACATCATGTTTGCTGCCCCTGTCGCTGACCTTATCGCCTTCTTAATTTCTTTTGCACTCATTACACAAACACTTAAAAAGATGCAAAAAGAATGGCTTACCCTGCAATAACACAAAGAGAGTTTGATTCAAAATCATCAAACTCTCTTTTTATTACTCTGGTAAGATAGCAATGGCACGAACTGGTGAACCTGTTACCTTTTCCCAATGTGGAAAGGCAATACTAATCAAACTTCCTGTAGCTGGTACTTGATCAAGATTAGCTAGAACTTCCACTTGGAAAAGATCCTGCTCCAATAGATAGTACTCCTCTAACAAAGCACCATTTTTAGCAGCTCTAACCCCACTATCAGTGTCCAATGTCTCATGACCTACTGCTTTAATCTGACGCTCTTCAATCAGGAACTGGAGAGCCTCGTGGGACCATCCTGGAGTATGTTGAACACCCTGATCATCTAGATTACGAATTGCATCTTGGCTTGGCCAACGCTTATGCCAATCACTTCGAAAAGCGACGAAACTTCCAGCTTGGATTTTTCCATGTTCTGACTCAAAAGCTAACAAATCTGACTTACTGATTTCATAGTCTGGATTAGCCGCTACTTGCTCAGACAAGTCAACGACATAGAGTGGTAAAAGAAGATCTTTGAGAGCAATCTCATCCAGCCAACGACCACCTTCTACAAAATGGATAGGAGCATCAATATGCGTTCCATATTGACCAACAACTGAAATTTGCTGAACATGAAAACCATCTTTCAAAGTGAAAAGATCTTTTTTCTCCAAGGCTGGTAAAGCAGGAAAATGTGGACTAGACTCATTAATTTGATGGGTCAAATCTACCCATTTAGCCGCTTGCAAGGTTTGATATACATGTGTTAAAGTTGTCATCTGAGTTCTCCTTACTTTCTTTTTTACTCTTCTAAGAGAGAGTTTTGCTCAACAGTTTGCATGACCTAATAATAGTTCGACTAAACACCAAAGTAATCTCACTACTATACTTAAGGCACAGCCAATTAATCTTTGAGGATTACTTACGATTATAGCCAAGAAAAGCTCTGCTATCAAGCTTTATCGCTATTGAACTTTCTTATAACTAGCTATAAACCAACCTTATAGGACAACAAAAAAGCACGTCAATCTCCTCTTAGGAGATTGACGTGCTTTACAATTGATTAAGAAACCTGATCTCTCTCAAAATGAAAGGAGTCAGCGAGACTTACCTTAATTAATATTTTCCCATTTCCAATCATTAACTTCTGGAATATCATCACCATGCTCACGGATGTAAGCTTTATGGTAAGCTACTTTTTCATCCATTTCAGCAACAAAATCTGAAGCTTTGTCTCCAAGAACAGCCTGTGCTGCATCTTGTGCCAAGTGGAATCGGTCCAACTCAGACATAACACGCATATCAAATGGTGTTGTGATATCACCGTTTTCACGATAACCATGTGCACGTAGGTTATGATTACGACGTAAGAAGAAGATATCACGAATCATATCTTCATAACCATGGAAGGCAAAGATGACTGGTTTATCTGATGTAAAGACTTGATTAAACTCTTCATCTGAGAGACCTCGAGCATCAACTGATGGATGACGTAGTTTCAAGATATCTAGAACGTTGACAAAGCGAATCTTAAGTTCAGGGAAAGCCTTATGTAGGATTGAAATAGCTGCCAAAGCTTCTAAGTTTGGTTCAGTTCCTGCTGCTGCAAAGACAACATCTGGTTCTTGATCTGGACCAACATTTGATGCCCAATCAATCACTTTATAACCTTCTTTGACTAGCTCCTCTGCTTCATCTACTGAGTAGAACTGTGGGCGAGGATGTTTTGAAGTGACAATCAAGTTGATCTTATCTTCTGCTTTAAAGGCCTTATCCATGACTGCCAAGAGTGTGTTAGTATCTGCTGGTAAATACTCACGGATATACTCTGGAGTTTTTTCTGCTAGGTGAGTCAAAATTCCTGGATCTTGGTGAGTGTAGCCGTTGTGGTCTTGTTGGAACACTGTTGATGCTGCAATCAAGTTAAGAGCTGGGTAATTTTTACGCCATGTAGTATGTGTTTTTGATTTACGCAACCATTTGAAGTGTTGTGTCACCATTGAGTCTACCACACGCAAGAATGATTCATAAGAAGCAAAGAAACCGTGACGTCCTGTCAAAACATAACCTTCAAGGAAACCTTCTGCTTGATGCTCAGACAACTGTGAATCAATCACACGACCAACTGGGCTTAATGATTCATCATAGCCTGGTTCACGACGACCTAACCACTGACGATCTGTACGAGTAAATACTTCTTGCAAACGGTTTGATTTTGTTTCATCTGGACCAAAGATACGGAAATTATCTGGGTTGGCATCTACCAAATCAGCTGCATATTTACCAAACTCAATCATATCTTGAGCTTGGAAGGCACCTGGAGTCTCAATATCAAACGCAAATTTCTTCCAATCTGCTGTATCAAGCGGTTTAATGACACCAGCATTAGTGATTGGGTTCATGGCCATACGACGTTCACCCTTAGGTGAGATAGCTGCATACTCATCACGGAATTTACCTTGTTCGTCAAACAGTTCTTCGGGACGATAAGAAGTCAACCAATTAAGCAAAGCATCTAAATGTTCCATATGATGTGCATCAACTGGAATTGGCACTTGGTGAGCACGGAAACCACCTTCAATTGGTGTACCTTCCCATGATTTTGGTCCTGTCCATCCTTTTGGAATACGCGCAATCAAGACAGGGAATTTACCTTGACGTGCATCTTCTGCCTTACCTTGACGTGCATCCTCTTGAATGCGACGAATTTCTTCAACAGCCTCATCCAATTTTGCGGCAAAGAGAGCATGAGCTGCTTCGTGTACTTCAGCTACAGCCGTAATATCTGCAAAAATTGGTTTCCAGCCAAGACCTTCAAAGAAGAGGGTTAATTCTTCATCTGTTTTACGTTCAAAAATTGTTGGGTTGTGAATTTTACCACCGTTAAGATAGAAGATTGGAAGAACTGCCCCATCATTAACTGGGTTGATAAAAGTATTTGATAACCAACCTGCCATCAAAGGTCCAGTTTCACCTTCCCCATCACCGATAACTGTTGCAGCGATAACATTAGGGTTATCCAAAATAGCACCAGTTGCGTGAGATAAAGCGTAGCCTAGTTCTCCACCTTCGTGGATAGAGCCTGGCGTCTCAGGAGCAGCGTGTGAAGCAATTCCTCCTGGGAATGAGAAAATTTTACAAAGTTGTTTAAAACCTTCTTCTGTTTGTGGAATACCTGGATTCAACTCAGTATATGATCCATCTAGGTAAGAGTTGGAAACCATGACTTGCCCACCGTGACCTGGTCCTTCAATGTAAAACATATCAAGATCATATTTATTAATCGCACGGTTAAGATGAGCATAAATAAAGTTTTGTCCTGGAACAGTTCCCCAGTGACCGATTGGGTGTACTTTTAAATCGCTTTCTACTACTTCACGACGTAGCAAAGGATTGTCTTTTAAATACATTTGAGCCGCTGAGATATAGTTAGCTGCACGCCACCAAGCATCAACTTTATTTAGATATTCTTGACTATCAAAATTTACCATTTTATTAATTCTCCTCAATTATCGTTTGAGATTTTTATCACTTTTATTTTTAAAAAATACCCAGTGCCATCAATAGCGACAAAAGTCAATGTAATCAATGCCACTGGGAAACGTTAATCATTCAATTTTTACAGGTGAGTTTACAGACTCTTGACAAGGTTGACAAGATTGTCAACTGTGAAGCCATATTTCTCAATAACTTCATTAGCTGGTGCTGATGCTCCGAAAGTATCGATACCGAGAACTTTTCCATCCAAGCCTACATATTTGTACCAAGGTTGGGTTGCTGCCATTTCAACAGCTACACGGCGACGAACATTGTTTGGTAAGATTGCTTCTTTGTACTCATCAGATTGAGCATCAAAGAGGTCAGTTGATGGTACAGATACAACACGTACTTTTTCACCTTGAGCAACCAATTCTTTAGCTGCCTTGACAGCCAAGTTGACTTCAGAACCAGATGCCAAGATGATAGTGTCGAAGTCTGGTCCTGATTCATAAGTGACATAAGCTCCTTTAGCAACAGATGTGAAACTTGAGCCTTCTTCAACTTCTAAGTTTTGACGTGTCAAGACAAGAGCTGTTGGAGTTGACGCATTTGTAAGCGCATAATGCCATGAAGCCTGTGTTTCACGAGCATCTGCTGGACGAAGGACTGTCAAGTTAGGAATCGCACGAAGACCTGAAAGGTGTTCGATTGGTTCGTGGGTTGGACCATCCTCACCGACAGCAATAGAATCGTGAGTAAAGACATAAGTCACTGGAAGACCTTGAAGAGCTGATAGACGGATAGCAGCTTTAACATAGTCAGAGAATACGAAGAATGTACCACCGTAAACACGAAGTCCACCATGCAATGCCATACCATTCAAAACAGTACCCATAGCAAATTCACGCACACCAAATTGAATATTACGGTTAAGTGGGTTCTCTGCATCTTGAAGTCCATCTTCTTTGATGTAAGTCATGTTTGAGTGAGCAAGGTCAGCTGAACCACCGAGGAAGGTTGGAAGAACAGCAGCTGCTGCATTAATAGCATCTTGTGAAGAGTTACGAGTGGCTTGTGAGAAGCCATTTTCGTAAACTGGGAAATCTGCTTCAGTGATTGTCACTGGGTCTTTTCCTGCAATGATGGCATCAACCTGTGCAGCTTCTTCTGGATACGCTTGACGGTACTCATCTACCAAAGCGCTCCAAGCTTCATATGCCGCTTGACCACGATCAGCCACATTTTCTTTGAAGTCAGCATAAACTTCTTCTGGTACTTCAAACGGAGCATAGTTCCATCCAAGATTTTCACGAGTTGCTGCTGTTTCTTCAGCACCTAGAGGAGCACCGTGAACAGCATTAGTACCACCTTTAGTTGGGGCACCATGACCGATAACTGTTTTCACTTCAATCAAGCTTGGTTTAGCAGCTGCTTTTGCTTTTTCAATAGCTTTGCTAATTGCAGCAACATCTGTACCATCTTCAACAAGGGCTGTGTACCAACCATAAGCTTCGTAGCGAGCGCGGATATTTTCTGTAAAGGCATCATTTGTTTCACCATCCAAACAGATATCGTTTGAATCATAAAGAACAATCAATTTATCCAGGTTCTGTTTAGCAGCGTATGATGATGCTTCACCAGATACACCTTCCATAAAGTCACCGTCACCGGCAATTACATAAGTGTAGTGATCAAAGATGGGGAAACCATCTTTATTGTATTTTGCAGCAAGGAAACGTTCAGCTTGAGCAAAACCAACTGCTGTTGAAATTCCTTGTCCAAGAGGACCAGATGTCGCATCAACACCTTGAGTATGTCCGAACTCTGGGTGACCTGGTGTTTTTGAACCCCATTGACGGAAGTTTTTAATTTCCTCAATAGAAACATCTTCATAACCGATAAGATGAAGAAGAGCGTAAAGTAACATTGATCCGTGACCTGCTGATAAAACAAAGCGGTCACGGTTAATCCAGTTTGGAACTTGTGGCGTTACACGCACATGGTTAGTATAAAGGCTATATGCCATAGGTGCAGCGCCCATAACAACACCTGGGTGACCAGATTTTGATTTTTCAATGGCATCTACACCAAGGAATCGAATAGCATTAACTGATAGATCTGACATAATTTTTCCTTTCCAGTAACAATAAGTTTCCAATAATACTACAATACCAGTAATCAATAATGAAAGCGTAATAAAAATGTGACTACTGCTATCGTAATAAGTATCAGATACTCATTTTGCTAAAATATCCGCACATCTCGTGCGACATGCGGACTTGAATTTAAAATTAAGGGAGTATTTAATATGACTAGTTTTATTATAGAAGAGCTTTGAATTGGATATCTGAATCTTCCAAGAAGTAGTCATCAAATCCACGTGGGTGGTGGTATTCAATTCTATCTTTATCTTGTGGATAAGTGTATTTGCCGCCAACTTCCCAGATAAATGGATGGAATTTGTATTGCAAGCGTTCTTTACGCATTTTCCAAAGTTCGATGATTTCATCTGTTGAAGCCATAAAGTTTGACCAGATATCGTAGTGAACTGGGATGATAACTTCTGCACCAAGATTTTCAGCCATACGAAGAAGGTCAATTGAAGTCATTTTATCTTGGATACCGATTGGGTTATCACCGTAGTTATTGATAGCAACATCAATCTTGAAGTCGCGACCGTGTTTTGCAAAGTAGTTTGAGAAGTGTGAGTCTGCACCGTGGTAAATTGTTCCACCTGGTGTTTCAAAAATGTAGTTAACGGCTTTACTTGCCATAAGGTCATCGCTTACTGGAAGTCCTTTAAGGCTGTTGCCATTTTCTTCGTAACCATCAATTGGAAGTGTTACAAGACATGTACGGTCAAATGACTCAACTGCTGTTACTTTGATATCTTTGAATTCGAAAGTATCACCTGGTTTAACAACTTGGATACGTTCTTCTGGAACACCCCAACCTTTCCAAATATCAGCACAGCCACTTGGACCTACAAACTTAACATGGTCAAGTTTTGGATTGTTAAGGATAGCTGCTGAAGTTGAGATATCCATGTGGTCTGAGTGAACGTGTGATACAAGGTAGTAGTCAAGTTCGTTGATAGCAAATGGATCGATAACCATTGGTTGTACACGAAGGTTTGGTTGCAATTTGCGAACACCAGCCATGTTAGCCATTTGGTGACCCCAAATCATATCCTTAACTTTCTTAGTTGCTTTACCACGGTTAGCCCAAAGGTCCATAACAACATTTGCTCCACCAGGTGTTTTAATCCAAACACCACAGTTACCTAGCCACCACATGGCGAAGTTTCCTTCTGGGACAACTTCTTCTTCGATTTCTTCATTAAGCCAAGTTCCCCATTCTGGGAATGTGCTTAAGATCCATGATTCGCGTGTTATTTCTTGTACTTTGCCCATTTGTTTTTCCTCCAAATTTTGTTTCTTTATTTTTTCTACACTATTAGTATAACTCTAAAAACGCTTTCACAAAAGACCAAGAAATACACACTTTTGTGTTCAAAATTGTACTGAGTTAGACTACCAAGTTGTTACTGAACACTAAAACAAAAGTACTTGCAAAAGGTTTTGCTTCAGCATTCGATATAATATCAGAAGTGCTTGGCTGAACTTCATTCTGACTAACCGCCTTCTTCCAGTCTAACTTGACCTAGCTTTTTGTCAACTAACTTTTACGGCATAAATCGCTTAGAGACTCAATCCTTTATCTATGACTTTTTGACCACTTTAACAGCCTCTATCACTGGCTTCAACGGCACAAACTGATGACTAACCTAGGCCTCCAAAAAGAAAAGCCTGGAAACTCTTCCAGACTCTCTTATTCAGTGTTCATATAGTCAGTAGTTCGACTAAAACTAATACATTATCAAAAATGCTTAATCCAATTTATACAATCTAGTACTTAGGATATCTTCTAACAACTCACGGTTAATAAGCTTTTCAATTTGCGATTTCAAGGCATATCTATCTCTGTCATCATCAACATACTGTGTCAGTAATTTCTCCAAAGATTGCTCAAAATCTTGACCTGCTTCTTGGCCTTGCTTCTTGGCGAATCGAATCAGGCGAACCACATCATCATCTGTCAAAATAGGTGATACCGTAATCACGGGAAAATCAGCTTGAATCAAATCTCCTGTAGAGATAATAAAATCCACCTCCATCAAATCCAGAACACTTTGATACTGTTCTGTTGTAAAAACAGCATCAATATTACAATTGGGAAGATAACGATGACATTGACTAAGTAAGAGCTTCTTAATAGCAATCCCTTCATCACAAACGATGACAACGTGAGCCTTATCCTGAGTTTGATTTTGAGACTGTTTAATCTCACCGCCAATATGGATAACAAAATAAGCAACATCATCATCTGATAAGCTGATGAACCAGGCATTCTCCAAAATATCAACACAGGACGACACCATTAGAAAAAGGTTTTCATATTTTTCTTTAATATGATCTGTCAGTGGATTCCCAGAGAGAATACCGTATGTCTTGCGATACAAGAGCGCTTTACTATGTGTCATCAATTGCTTCAATAGCTCATCTTGGTGCTTGAAATGTAATTGATAGCGACTCTTCAGCGTTTCTAAAAATTGGGTGAGAACCTCACGCATACGATCATATTCTTGACTATCCAAATGGTCATCACTATCTTTTCGATAGGATAATAACAGCATTGCAATTAAACTGATTTCAATATCATCCATTTTAAGACCAAATTGGTCATGGACCCCTTTCGCAATTTCTTCAGCTAACTGATACTCTTTCTTTTGACGCGTCAAGGCAAAGTCTCTCTCCACTTCCTCTCTTTCTTGATCGGTCATGACGGTATTATGATAAGAGGCAAGCAGATAGGGTAAAATCTGTAACATAAAGCGTTTGTCTTGCGGATTCAACTTTTTACCTAATTTTTGGTTAGCAGAAGCTAGACTCTCTTTTAGGTACTGGAGCAACTGTTCTGAAAAATACTGCTCATAGCCGACAGAATCACTTAATCGTTCCTCAACGATATCAATAAAATTACGACTCCCTTTGGTGTAAATCTCAAAAAGTAAACGATAAATATACTGAATCTTAGATAAAGGGTGACAATCCAGAAAGTATCCTCTAGCCTTTGTTACTTGAAGTCGAATACTGTACTCTTCTAAACTTAATTTATTACGAATAGTATTCAAGTCATTCAGAACCGTATTACGTGATAAAAAAGTCAGCTGCATCAGACGCTCAATAGTCACGCGCTCCATTGAAATGGCAATAAAGATTTCTATCAGTTGTAGCCTTTCTTCAATACTCATCACATAACTATCATCATGCAGATCATCTAGTATCGCTTGACAAGCCTGTTTTTGCACTTCCGTCAGTACGATACCAATCCTTGGAAAGGAAATAATCGGGTCTATATCAGACGGTAAAGCTTCATTAATTTTATCCAGATGATAATAGATTTTACGTCGAGATTGATTCAAGTGCTTAGAGATAGCCATTATGGTCTCTGGTTCTTCTAATTTTATCAAATAAGCCAGTAGATCATAGCTTTTATTATCAAGTAAAATCACATTATCTCTCCTAATCTGAAAAGGTTTCCATTTAATCAGTATATCATTTTTTTAAATGAATTCAAATACTCCTAAGGTTAGGAAATCAAAAAGCCGAGGCTAATCCCACTAGGATAATCTAGCTGATGAAATAGTCTCGACTTTCGATGTTCTTAATCTAACCAAGATAACGGGCTACGTCTGCTTTTAATTGTTCAAATGATGCTGGGTATTCAAAAGCTACCGCATCTAGATGTGAGAATTGCTCTTCTAGGGCTTCAATATCAATCAAGCCGTCATAGTAGCTAGCAATCTTAGGCTGACCGTCTTCCAACTGATAGTTTTTACAATGTAAGTAGCTTGTGACAGGCTCAAGCTGCTCTCTTGCTTCCTCAATAGATTCACTCACCCAAATCCAATTTGCCGTATCAAACACAAAGCGGATAGGTAAGCCTGCTTGTTCAACCAATTTCATGATATGCTTACAGTTGGCAAGACTGGCATGACCAGGCGTCTGATTATTTTCAAGACGAAGACCAATCGGACCATCAAGAATATCTTTGAGGCTTTCTAGCTCCACCAAACTGACTTGACTAGCATCACCGATATTTAACTTAATAAAAGGGGCACCTAGAATCTCTGCCTCTTCAAAAAGAGTCGCAAGATTTGGATTGATCTTATTGTTCACAATAAGATCCTCATTGACACTAAAATAGAGCTTAATCTGCTTTTGGTCAGCTTCTTGACGAATTTCTGTAAGTTCCGTTTCACCATTTTTTAGAAACTCACGTCTCACCTCAAATGCATGAAGACCGAGTTCTGAAACCTTATCTAAAAACTCAATCTGACGATGACCTTTATTTACGTCATCCAAAAAGGCAATACTATTAATGATTAAATCACTTCTGTTTACCATATCTTCTCCTTATACATGTTCAAGCTCTTGCAACGACTGCCAAACAGGACTCATCGCAGCAAGCAATTCTTTATAAACCTGGTACTTCTTATTATACACGGTCATTTCTGAATTGTTAGGTTCAAAACGCTCTTTGACTCTGACCATCTTATCAACAGCATCCTCTAGGCCCAATCCTGACTGCGCTTGAAGACTAGCAATCGCTCCTCCTAATCCACCTAGCTCTGTCCCCTCAACTACCTCGATTGGGGTCTGAAGAATATCTGCAAAAATCTGCATCCAAGCCCTAGAATTAGTTGCTCCACCTGTTAAACGAATCGTACTTGGTTTTTGACCACGTGTCTCAATCAAATCCTCAATGTGTTGTCTGTGTGCAAAGGCAATTCCTTCATAGACAGCTCTAATCATTTGAGACTTGCTTGAACTTGTCTTCAAACCAAAGAAGCACGCGCTAGCATCCTGACCTGTTGTTGAACCATATAAGAATGGAAAGAAAATCAAAGGTTGATAGGATGCGTCTGTCTCTTCTAGAAAAATTTCCAAACTATCATAAATAGACTGACCTGCTTCTTTCGCATTTCTCATCTCTTCGGACATTAACATCCTAAGCATGGCATCTAAATTGCCTGCAGATGTTGGACTACTTGCCTCTACAAGGAAATCTCGATTGGGAAAGTATGAGTTCATTTGACCACTAGCTTTTCCAGCTGCAGTCTTACTAGGATAGGTATTGATATTCCAAGTCCCCGCAATCACACTAAAGGTCTGGTCGTCTAAAACCCCTGAACCAATAGCACAGGCATCAATATCAAACAGACCACCTACAACTGGAGTTCCTACCGCTAAACCAGTCTGATGGGCTGCTTCCTCAGAGACTCCTCCTACAATTTCAGCGTAGTCAACTAAGTCAGGAAGGGCCGCACGCATTTCTGGGATACCAAAGAAATCAAATATCCTATCGTCATAAGTTCCCGTTCGAAAATTGATCCAGTGATTACCCGAAGCATCCCCAAATTCTTGGTTAATACGTCCGGTTAATTTAAATCGAACGTAGTCTTTAGCAGATAGTACCGCACCAATCTCTTGGTAAATTTCAGGTTTATTTTCTTTTAGCCAAGCTAGGAGAACTGGATTTTGGACACCAACCACATGTTGCTGTGTTAGAGGCCAAATTTGAGCTATATTTTCTTCAAAATGCTTAGCTAACTCCTGTGCCCTACCATCTGTCGACAAAATACCTCTAGTAAATTCTCGTCCATTCTTATCCAATAGGTAAAGCCCCTTACCATGCCCAATACAAGCTACCCCAGCAATCTCTTCAGGAGCAATTGCTGCCTTACCAATTACAGAACGAATGGCCTGGCTAATCGCTCTCCAAGTCTCTGCAAGGTCAACCTCACGCTGACCGCTAACTTCTTCAATTTTTAGAGTTGCAAAGGCAGAAACGGCGATTTGATTTCCTTTATCATCAAATATGATGGCCTTAGTGTTTGTTCCCCCATAATCAATACTCAAAAAATACGTCATCTCAATCTCCTTATACAAAAAGATGCAAGTTTCAACGAAACCTGCACCTTAATCATCTTAGTATAGATTCAAGTCTTTTGTGACAGGATCTTCTGCATTTCTAATAGCTTCAACATTTTCTGGTTTGAAGTAAACACGCTGCGCATTATTGTAGAAGATATCTTCTAGCTCTTCTTGGCTAAAGATATCAACTGCTTCCAACCAAGTTGCCAATTCTTCATAGGTATTGAAGGTCGATGACCATGGTGAATCAGTTCCCCAAATAAGACGTTTTGCTCCTAGAACTTCTTTTGCTATTTGGATATTCTTTTGTGAGTTAGGGAATGGGAATGACTCTGGAGAATCGATATCTTGAATTGCTGAAATGTCTGTGTAGATATTATCATAATCTTGCCACATTCTAAGGTCATTACGCAAACGATTTGGTGTCGCAGCATGTGGGAATGACAAGTGACAAACAACAAAATCCAACTCTGGATAAGCTTTTGCAAGGTTAGGGAAGGCTTGTGGTTGGTGGCTAATTTGGTCATAATTACCATAGTCCACTGTCACAACAAAACCTGGATAATCAGATAGGTAATTTAGGATTCGAGATACGTAAGGATCTGTATCCAAACGGAACGGTGCATTACTACGGTAACCATGGATACCACCACCTTGGCTGATTTCAAACTTGATAGCACGGAAACCAAGGACATCGACATAACGTTCGACAATCTTCATTGCATTATCAGCATAGGGGTCCACTGAGAAAGCTCCGATGAAGCGTTCTGGATAACGTTTAATCGATAAGTAAGTATAGTAATTTTGGTAACCATTCAAATGACCTTGAAGGATAACAGCTTTTTCAACACCATTTTCATCCATGAGTTTCATAAATGATTCTGCTGTAAAGTCTTTGTCACCATATCCATCTGGAATCAATTTCAAGAGATCACCATCATCCCAAATACTGTAGCCATTACCTAGGGCTGTATGACGTCCTTTTCCGTTAAAACCTGCAACTTCTTGTAAAATATGAGCGTGTCCATCAATTTTTTTCATGATAATTTCCTCCGATAATGATTAAATGAGATTAATCTTCACTGATAATGATTTTTTCAGAACTTCCTTCAAAACCACTATTTTTATCTGACATTTTTCTAAGGTAAGCATAGATGTCTTCACGACGTGTACGAAGAATAAAGAGTGCAACAAGGTAAACAACAACTGTAACACCAATCCAGAGTGGGTTACCTGACACCCAAGCAATAAAGATAAGTGCTGTCAATGGGTGAGCCAAAAGGTTAAAACTCATGATAACAGCAACGCCTGCTGGAAGAACAGATCCATACTGCATGACAGCATGAGTATAGATAGGACCAAGGTAGCTAGCTGCGTAAAGACCTAGTGAGAACCAAATCACACCATTTAAAATAGTCTTAAGGATATTTCCTTTCGTAATAGCAACCATCGCTTCTACCATGAATGGAATCGCAATCAAGTCAACCACTGGAAGAGCTCGGTTCCCTGGCAAGACAAGTGAGATAACAACCATGATTGGCACAAGAATCAAACCTGCGATGATTGTTGCAGGTTCACCATAACCAACCCCATCATCAACGGCGATAAACCAACGTTTTTTATCTGCTGCATCAGATTCACTTTCTGATTCTGATTTACGGTTACTTTCAACAGCCGCAGCAAGTGGTGCGAAGGCTTGTGCAAAGACACCAGTGATCAATGGGAAGATTGTCATAACTGCTGCAAGGGCTACTGCAAATCCAAGGATACCACCCCAAGCCTCGATACTTCCAAGTTTTGAAAGACTTCCCAAGATACCAATTAAAAGACCTAGAATGAAACCTAATGTCATTGGTTCACCAAAGATACCAAGTTTTGCTTTAAGTGAATCTGGATTCAATTTTACTTTGTTCAAGCCAAAGAGATTCCAAACAGGGTCCAAAATCAAAGCTGGAACAAGGGTTTCGATATTGTGGATTGAGTTAACTGTGGCATTTTTAACACCGAAGTATTCTGACCAACGGTCTGCAACCACTTCTGATAAGATAAGTGAGTAAAGAAGAACAAACACCATAAAGGCAAATGACAAAGCAAAATTATTCGTCACTTGGTAAGCCAAGGTACCCCAAATCATGTAACCAAAGTTATTCCAAAGGTTAGCAGGTGTAAAGACGCGAGTCACACCAATCAAGAAAAGGATCAATTCAATAACAAGACCAATAACAAAGAATGACAAACCGATAGTTGATGAGAAAGCTGTCAATGAACCTGTCTGCCAACCGATATCAACGATTGGAAGGTTAAGACCAGTTGTATCAACCATTTGTTGAATATAAGTGGTTACCATTGGTGAGAAAGCATTGATAATCCAGCCAAACCCTGTCAAACCAACACCTGCACGAAGGGCACTAAAGAAAGCTTTTTTGGGGCTTACTTTCAAGAAAACACTAACGATAAAAATCATGAATGGCACAACTGTCGCCGCACCAAAAACATCAAAAAAGTTTTTCAAAGCTTCTAGCATACGAATACCTATTTCCTAAAAAGGACCTTACATTAAAAGTTAAGCGTTTACATTTTAATCTTAAAGAGAAGAGATTCCCGATTGATAGGAAATCTCAACCCAAACATCTTATTTATTCACCACATTGACTGGGTTTCCAGCGTAGAATGAGATGATATTTTCAGCTGCTTCTTCTGCTAGAATACGACGGGCTTCAATAGTACCAGTACCCGCATGTGGTGCCATAATCACATTATCAAGAGCACGAAGGGCTTCAGATACCTCTGGTTCAAACTCAAAGACATCAAGACCTGCACCTGCAATTTCACCTGTTTTAAGAGCTTCAACAAGATCTTCTTCAGAAACGATTGGACCACGAGCGGCGTTAATGAGGTAGCTACGGTTTTTCATTTTCTTAAAGACTTCTTTATTGAATTTATGACGTGTTGATGGTAGAGATGGTGCGTGAATTGTGATAACATCAGCTGTCTCTACTAATTCATCGAACTCAACATAAGTAACACCAAGCTCTTTTTCCTTGTCTTCTGGTAGACGGAAGGCATCATGGTAGAGCACTTTCATGCCAAATGCTTGCGCAAAACCTGCCACGGTAGATCCGATACGACCAAATCCGTAGATTCCAAGTGTGGCACCCTCTAACGCTAAACCTTGGTAGCGACGTTCACTAGGATCAATCCAATCACCATTACGAACAATTTTATCATAGAAAGCAAGGCGTTTTGTTGCAGCAAGGAGAAGAGCAAACGTCATCTCAGCTGTAGGAACACGAACAGCTTGTGGAGAATTAGAAACAACGATACCTTTTTCTTTAGCATAATCGATGTCCACATGGTCAAAACCAACGGCATTTAAAGAAATGATTTCTAGGTTTTTACCAGCATCAATCATCTCTTTGTCACCTTTTTGTCCCATCAAGAGCCAGCCATCATATTCTGACAAATGTTCAAGGACATACTCACGTGAAAAAGGTTCACCATCTGAATAAGTGACGTCATATTCAGCCATCAACTTTGTCAAACCTTCTTTAGGTACAATACCTGTTACCAAAATTTTCTTTTTAGCCATTTAAAGCCTCCTTTATTAATTACTTCGTTAACTCATACAATGCGACGTGGTGGCGTCCGTTATTAGCTGAGAAGATATAAGCTCTACCATCTTTTTCAAATGCCAAGCAGTTACTTGACGCTGAATCAGCTTCTACCATAATCGGTTCAATAGATTGACCTTGATAACGATAGAGCATCAAATCAGCTTTACCTGATCGCCAACCAAAGACAAAGACATCATCACCTAAAAGACTTCCTGACCAAATAGCGTGACCAAATGGAGTCGCTTCTGGATGGTGGAAGATTTCCTGACTAAAGTCTTGATTAAAGACGCGAAGCCTATCACCGTGGAAACCTTGAATGATGATATTTTCTTTTTGCCCATCTCCATCCAAATCAACCTGAACAATATCACTTGTTTCCTCGTTAAAAATCAGATCCAATCGCCAATCTCCACTATCAGAATACTCTGGATAAGTCAATTTTAGAATACCCTCGACACCAGTGATGAGAGAATATCCCTCTTCTTTGACGTCGTAGTAACCATGGTTCTTTAATAGACGAAGAGCAAGCTCTCTCAAGTTGAAAAGATTTGATTCTTGATGATTAAACTCACCAACCACAATCTTCCCTTTATCAGACCAGTCTTCAACAAAGGTCTTAGAGTTGGCAATCGTACAACCAACAAAAAGGATGCGACCTGATTTTTCTTGAATCAAATCAAAGCGGTGCAAGTAAGGAAAATCAGTTACCTTTGAGATTTCCCAACTACCGTCACCTTTATAAGTACCTTGAACAATCTGACATTCCTTAGCATCAAAACCAGGATAAAACTTCTGAGTAGCCAAGAAATCAAGACTTCCAGGAATCTGGATGATACTCATCGTTCCACCAACTTGATCCCAGACAGTTGTTCGTTCAAGATCTTTATTCAAATTATAAGCAAAACAAGACTGTTCAACTTCCGATGCAACAAGGAGGAAATCCTCAGCTTCATGTTGTAAACGGGCTACCGAATAGCAAGACTCTAGAGAATCAGATAAGATTTTTTCAAACTTCATACGGACTCCTTCGTGTTAAACGGTTAACTAACTTTCCAAAAAATAGGATGACCTAAACCATAATTTTGTTCTTAGATCATCTGATTTTCCATTGGTTAATCGTTTAACCTTTTCTACACTAATTATTATAGCATCTCGGAATATAAAAAGCAAGCGTTTTCATATTTAAAATTAAGTTTTTTAATATGATTCCCGTTCCACTATTTCATTGACCACTTCAATAATTTCAGGTTCAAACTGAGTCCCCTGATTCTGAAGTTTTTTAATCAACCTCTCAGCAGCCACACAACCAATCTGATAAGAATCTTGACGAATACAAGACACCTTGGGGTTCAGGATATCCATCCATTCCAAATCCTCATAAGATCCCAACCCAAAATCCTTTGGATACGAATAATTAGTTTCCTGAAGCCACTTCATGAAAGCTAACAGAGTAGGACCATTCATCGTGAAAAAGGCTGATTTTTGCTCATTATTTTTGATAATATCCAGGACCTTATCTGGTCCTTTCGGGTCCAAAACGGAGATAAGCTTGTCAGGATCACTACCACAAACAGCTTGAAAACCCTCGTAACGTTTTTGACGTGTTGAAATATTCTTTATTGGATAAGTCACAAAGTAAAAATCTGTATAACCAGATGCACGCATTCTTTGTAAAAATCTTTCTGTTGACGCCTTATTGTCAGAGACCACTGTGTCTATTGTCAATTCCTCTGCTTGCCTATCGACCATAACCATCGTTTGATTGTCTAAGGTTTTGATAAAAGGGTTATTAGCATCAACAGAGTCTAAGATGATACCTGAAATATTCTGTTGATGAAGCCGATTGATATTATCAAGTTCGGTTACTACATCATTGTCCGAATTAGCAAAGTTAACCGAATAACCACTCTGTTTGCAAGTATCATGGACACCTTTGATCACTGAGGAAATAAAGGGATTAGTGATATCCGCAATAACCACTCCTATGGTGTGAGTATCGTTAGTCACTAGACTCTGTGCAATCTTACTGGGGCGATAGCCAGTTGATTCAATAACCCGCTGAATTTTTTCCTTGGTCTCAAGAGACATTTTTTTGTAATTACCATTCAGGTAATAGGATACTGTCGCCTTTGAAACGCCAACTAGCTCAGCAATATCATTTATCGTCACTTTTTTAGCCATATAAACTCCTTTCTTGCCTATTTTTAAAAAGCGCCATTCGCTCAAAAAACTCTATTTCTAGTATAGCATTTTATAGTTATTTCCACAGAATTTTCTAAAAAGATTGATAATATCAAAAAGAACGGTGGTTAGCCGTTCTTTTATTAATTATTATTGTATCAAGTACTTGATAGACTGCTTATCAATACTGAATTAAATTTTAGGAAGGAAGTCTCTAAGGTGCTGTTAAATTGTCGGAGAGTCTAATAATGTCATGTCACCTTTGAGCAATCTCTTAATGAGCGTCACCTTTTTGACCATAGTAAGCATTAGGACCGTGTTTACGCAAGTAATGCTTATCCATGATGTATTTTGGTGCTGGCTCAACACGTGGATTGATTTGTTCAGTGAAACGGTTCATTTTAGCCACTTCTTCAAGAACAACTGAATGGTAAACCGCTTGTGCTGGATCTTTACCCCATGTAAATGGACCATGGTTACGAACAACGATACCTGGAACAGCGATTGGATCCAAGCCACGACGTTCAAACTCTTCAATAATAACTGAACCAGTTTCTTTTTCGTAAGCTGTATTCACTTCATCTGCTGTCAATGAACGTGCACATGGTACTGGACCATAGAAGTAGTCAGCATGTGTCGTACCATAGAAAGGAATATCGCGTCCAGCTTGCGCCCAACCAACAGCTTCTGTTGAGTGTGTGTGAACGATACCACCAACTTCTGGCCATGCTTTATAAAGTTGCACGTGAGTAGGAAGGTCTGATGATGGATTGAGATCTCCCTCTACTACATTTCCATCAAGGTCTGTCACAACCATATTTTCAGGTGTCAACAAGTCATAGTCAACTCCCGAAGGTTTAATGACGATTAAACCTGCTTCACGGTCAACTTCTGACACGTTACCCCATGTAAATTTTACCAAACCGTGAACTGGGAGTGATTTGTTAGCTTCACAAACGCGTTCACGCATTTCTTGCAATGATTTTGCCATATTATCTTAGACCTGCTTTCTCAATAAGTGGATAGAGGAAGTCTTGAGCTTCTTTAATAGCTGCTTTTGTTTCTTCGACTGTCTCACAATTTTCTGACCACATTTCAATTAAGAATGGACCATTATAGTTTGTACGTTTGATAACATCAAACATATTTTCCCAATCAACACATCCTTGACCAAATGGTACATCACGGAACTGACCTTTTGATTCATGTGTTACCGGATAAGTATCTTTCAAGTGAAGGGCTGCAATTGAACGGTGACCAACTACGAATTCACTGTAAATATCATTATGCCATGCTGAAAGATTCCCTGTATCTGGATAAACGAAGAGATATGGAGAATCAATTTCTTTTTCAATAGCGAGATATTTTTCGATTGAGTTGATAAATGGGTCATCCATGATTTCAATTGACAAAATAACTTGTGCTTCTTCTGCCCAAGTACATGCTTGGCGAAGATTTTTAATGAAACGAGCACGTGTTTCTGGAGATTTTTCTTCATAGTACACGTCATAACCAGCCAATTGAATGTTACGAACACCGATGTCTTGAGCAAACTCAATACATTTTTCCATCATATCAAGAGCACGAGCTTCTTTTTCAGGATCATTTGATCCAAGAGGGAAACGGCGGTGACCGCTGAAAGTAATAGTCGGAATACGAACACCTGTTTCAAAGATAGCCTTAACAACTTCAAGGCGCTCTTCCTTAGTCCATTCCAAACGTGCTAATCGCTCATCACTTTCATCAATTGACAGTTCAACAAAGTCAAATCCAAGCTCTTTAGCAAAGTTCAAACGTTCCAACCATGTAAAGTGTTTTGGCGTTGCTTTTTCATAAATACCAATTGGACGTGCCATAGGTCTTACCCCCAAATACGACGGATTTCGTCTTTAAATTCACGAGCTGCTGCTGCTGGATTTTCTGCCTCTGTGATACCACGACCTGCGATAAATGTGAAGACATCAACACCTTCAAAAAGTTTCAATGTATCAACATCTAGACCTCCTGTTACAGAAACACGGAATCCCATTTCAACTAATTTTTTAACCTTATTAAGGTCTTTTTCACCCCAAGTTTCGCCTGCAAGAAGAGCATCACGTGATTGGTGATAGATAGCTTGAGAAATACCAGCATCAAGCCATTGTTGTGCTTGCTCATAAGTCCAATCACCATAAAGTTCTACTTGGATTTCACCTTTGTCGCCATTAACTTCTTGGATAGCTTTAAGGGCTGCTTTCATTGTTGGAATAGTAGCTGAACAGATACATGTCATCCAGTCTGCTCCACGAACAGCATTGTTTTTAGCGATTGTACCACCAGCATCCGCACATTTTGTATCAGCAACGATAATTTTATCTGGGAAAAGGCTACGCAATACTTCAACCAATTCGCTACCTACTTGAAGCAAGCAAACAGTACCAGCTTCGATAACATCAACTTCAGCACCAACTGAAACCGCAGCTGTGATAGCTCCTTTTAAATCTGAGTGATCAAGAGCAACTTGTAAATTTGGAATACGTTTTGTCATTTCTAATACCTCATACTTTCATTATTATCTTTAACTGTATAACAACTATCTCTATTATGATTCTAAATCAAGTCCTTCAAGATATGGGCTATTTTTAGATTCTTCAACCATTGCTAAAACTTCTTCTGGAGTTTTAGCATTTGATAGGCGTTCGATTGAATTTTCTAGTTCGAATAGCGCAATAATTTGCGGAATTGCAACAGATGTATGAATTTTTGAGCTAGTCGCTGCAAGAGCCAAGAGCACTTGAACATCTTTACCATCTGAAAATTGAACTGGTTCTTTTAGAGTAATTAATGAGAAAGCATCACGTTGAACACCTGCTTCAGGACGTGCGTGAGGCATTGCCATACCAGGCATCAAGATATAATAAGGACCATGTTGTTCTGTAGATTCAATGATGGCATGATAGTACTCTTCAGTGACCGCTCCTGACTCAATCAAAGGTTCTACTGAAAGATATACTGCCTCTTTCCAATCTTTAGCAGATAGTCCTAAACGAATTGATTTATTTTCTGTAAAAGCTTGTGTTAAGTTCATAGTAAAATTCCTTTCTCTATACTTGAGTATCGTTAAACAATTTTCCCTAAAGACTGAATGCTTTCAATTTTCTTGAAAGCACCCTAGTCATTTACTTACTAATTACAAAATTGCTTCCAATTTTGTTTTGATTTCGTTGTCATCCATAAGGTTATCAAGACCTACTAGATGACCATTTGTACGACCATCAAGCTCATGAATCAAATGATTTGAAGCAACTACAATATCATATCCTGATGCCAAACCTTTTGCTTCACCTACTGAACATGATGCAGATTCAATATCTGATACACCGAGTTGACGAAGTGCGTTTTCAACTTTCATTTTGATAACCATTGATGAACCCATACCGTTACCACATGCTGTAAGAACTTTAACCATAATTATTTCCTCCGTTTTATGTTTTGTTTAACTATAATCTAACTTTTCTTTTTCAAATGCTATTATTCTTCAGGTTGTAATTGACCTGCATAGTAAGCTTCTTTATCTTTTGCTTTAGCAAATTGAATTTGTGGGATAGCAAGCAAGAAGATGAAGACAAGAGCAAGACCAATATAACCACCGTATTGGAAGATATAGGCAAATGGAACCCAAGGAATGTCGAAGTCGATATTTCCGTGGTAACCACCAAACTGTGCCAAACCAAGAAGTGATACAGCTACTGCTCCAAGAGCTACTTGTAGGACACCTGATAGGAATGAAAGAATAACTGCTGCTTTCCAACCACCACGTTTATCAGCGTAAACGGCGATTGCCGCGTTATCGAAGAATACTGGAACGAAACCAGTGATGATAAGAACTGGGCTACCGAAGACAATCAAGAGAACGATTGTGATCAACTGACCAATCAAACCAGTCGCAAATCCAAATAGTGGAGCAGCTGCAGACCCAAAACCAAATGATGCTGCAACGTCAACCGCTGGGAATGAACCTGGAAGCAATTTAGCTGAGATACCTTGGAAGGCATTCGTTAATTCTGCAACGAACATGCGTACACCTTGCATCAAGATGAAGATATAAACTGAGAAGGTAAATGCTGTTTGAAGAACATACATGAAGAACGCTTGTTTTTCTGGAGCATAAAGTGTTCCCGTTGTGATGACTTTTGGATCTGACATGATGTCTGGACCAAGGACAAATAGAATCGCTCCGAAGAAGAAGAGCATCAATGTTGCTGAAGCAACAACTGTATCGTGGAAGATGTTAAGGAAACCTGGTAGTTTTAAGTTATCAAGGTTTTCTTCTTTTTTACCAAATTTAGGAGCAACTTTATCAACAAACCAAATAGCAAACTGTTGTTGGTGACCAATGGCAAATCCACCACCACCTGTCAAACGTTGCGTCGCCTCAACAGTCATATTTGAGCTAACTGCCCAGTAAGTACCGCATAGGAGACCGATAATAATTGTTCCTAGACCACCAAGATTTTTGAAAGCTGGAATAGTTACTAAAAGAATAAGGGCAACTGTTGCAGCTTGTTGAACCATGATGTGTCCTGTAATAAATAAGGTACGAATCTTAGTTACTTTACGAAACGCTACAAGTAGGATATTGAAGAAGAATCCGACCAAGAGTGCTGTTGCAGCTGCTGCCGCAAATGATGGCCACTCCGCTTCAATTTTAGTGTTGGCTGCTGTCAAACCAAAGTAAGGGTCGATAACTGCGGCACCGATATTGAACTTAGTGTTCAAGGCTGCCAAGATTGGACGGAAAGTGGTAACCAAACCACCTGCACCGACATCCAAAATCATATACCCTACGGTTGCTTTGATGAATCCTGCAAATATGTCTTGTGGTTTTTTCTTAAGCAGGATGTAACCAATTAATACAATCAAACCTACAAAGAATGCTGGTTTTTGTAGAATGTTCTGTGAGAAAAACTGTAAGATTCCCATCTTTTTTCTCCTCCTTTGTTTTCTTTACACTCTTATTATAGTTTTGAAAGCGTTTTTATAAAAGACCAACCTTTACACACTTTTGTGTTCAAAACTGTACTGAAACTCTCAATATAAAAAAAGCCGAGATAGGCTCGACTTTAATTGGTTATTTATGATTACAGCTTTTTAACCTCTCAAGATTAAGAAACTATCGTCATCAAAAGGGGAATGACAACTACTGTAAAAAGTGTCGTCTCAGTAACCATAACAGCTGCATAGTCACTATCTGCCCCATACAACTTGGCAACTACTGGTGCATTAGTCATTACTGGCATAGCAGACTGGAGGATAAAAACTTTTTTCATTAAATCTGGTAAATCTGTCACAGATAAAATCAAAACCATAAAAAGAGGAGATATCACAAATCGCCCTAATAAGATCAACAAATTATCCTTTTGAAATCTCATCTGGCTAAATCCTGCTTTAGACACCGATAAACCAATAAAAAGCATCGACAGTGGAATCGTTAGGTTACCCAAGTAGGTCAAATCACTAACTAAAAAGCCTGGTAATTTGATGTTTAATAGAACGAGTAACAAACCTAAGAGAAATCCTAAAAGCGGTGGCGAAAAAATCTTAGTAATACTATCTTTTATACTAAACTGAACCGTCTGATTTCCATCTCTCTGAATAAGATAAGTACCAATTGTCCAGAAGAATGTCGTATTACACATGTAGTATATGAGGACATAAGGGATACTCTCATCTCCAAAAATCGCTTGATTGATAGGGAGACCAACAAAAACAGTATTGGAGTTAAAGAACATCGAAACAAAGAGTCCACGATGACTTTTATCCACAGCAAATAGCTGCGCTATTACCATGGCTAAGGCTAACAAGAGTAACATTGATACTGCAGGAAAACGAAGATTAGGAATCATGCGAAGGAGTTCCTGCGCTGTAAAACGCTCGGTGATGGTATGTACCATATAGCAAGGCAAAGCAACCTGAGTCACCAGACGAGCTATCAAATGAGAAGACTTATCATCAAACCACCCTTTCTCCGCTAAAGCGTAGCCAAGTAACACCATGATTAAGATAATTACTATTCCTGATAAGCTATTAAAGAAAACCTGCACTCCAATCCCAACTTTCTACATATAATAATAACAGTATAGCACAAAAAAGAATTACTTAATGCCTTTCTTAAATAGCGACTGATCAAATGCTCTCTTTTCCAGACTAATAGCTTCCCAAAAACCATCCCCTTCATATCTAGGAATAAAATGCTGGTGAAAATGCGTTCCTTCATCCATTAGGTTACCGTTATTGATAGCCATCGTTACGCCCTTGAGCGGCTCTTTTTCGAGATGATCCAGTAGCTTTTCTTGACAACATAACAAATCATATCTTTCTTCTATGCTTAATTCCTGAAAAGCCATACGGTGTGCTTTTGAAATTAATAAGAGATGCCCTTCTTGAATGGGATCAATATCCCAAATCGCATAAAAATAATCTGACTCATAAAGGTTATCCTCGTGGGACAAGTCACAAAAAATACAGGACATATCGACTCCTTAGTACAAAAAGAAAGGCTAGAACAAAAGTCCTAACCCCTTAATTTTTTCAGTTAAACATTGGTTGGGAGTGAGACAGTATGGGAATGGACTGTTTCAGGTCGGCAACTAAAAATTAAGACTTGCCGACAAAATCGAATCCCTTCATTAACTTTCTAAAAACATCTCTCAAATGGTTTTACTGCCCCACTCTCTTCCACCATTTCCTATTAAATATTTGCCCAAACAGACTCTAAAATATTAGTTTGGTCACGATCTGGGCCGACTGAGAAGGTTGAAATACGAACGCCAACCAATTCACCGACACGGCGAACATAGTTGCGAGCATTTTCTGGAAGATCTTCTAGGCTACGCACACCTGTAATATCCTCTTCCCAACCTGGTAGTTCTTCGTAAATTGGTTTACAACGTTTGAGCTGCTCCAAACTTGCTGGGTAGTGATCAATACGCTCACCATCAAGGTCATAAGCCACACAAATCTTAACCGTATCAAGTCCTGAAAGAACATCAATCGAGTTAAGGGAAAGGTTTGTGATTCCAGATGCGCGACGGCTATGACGCATAACCACTGAATCAAACCAACCAACACGACGTGGACGTCCAGTTGTTGTTCCATATTCGTGACCAATTTCACGGATACGCTCTCCCACTTCGTCAAAAAGCTCTGTTGGGAATGGACCATCACCAACGCGACTGGTATAAGCCTTACATACACCAACAACCTTGTTGATTTTAGATGGTCCAACACCTGAACCAATGGTCACACCACCTGCGACTGGGTTTGATGACGTTACAAATGGATAAGTTCCTTGGTCAATATCGAGCATGACACCTTGAGCACCTTCAAAGAGAACACGTTTTCCAGCATCTAAGGCATCGTTCAAGATAACAGACGTATCTGTTACATATTTCTTGATTTGTTGACCATACTCGTAGTATTCTTCAAAAATCTCATCAAATTCAATAGCAGTGTCATCGTAGAGTTTAGTGAATTGACGGTTCTTTTCTTCTAGGTTGATACGAAGACGTTCTGCAAAGATGTCTTTATCTAAAAGATCGGCGATACGGATACCAACACGTGCAGCCTTGTCCATGTAAGCTGGACCGATCCCTTTATTTGTCGTTCCAATCTTATTATCACCCTTGGAAGCCTCTTGCAGTTGGTCAAGTTTGATGTGATATGGCAAAATCACATGGGCACGATCTGAGATACGAAGACTGTCTGTTGAGACACCTTCTTCATGAAGGTAAGCTAACTCTTTAACCAAAGATTTAGGGTTAACAACTACACCGTTACCAATCACTGAAATTTTTTCTGGGAAGAAAATACCTGATGGAATAAGGTGAAGTTTAAATTTTTTACCATCAATTACGATTGTGTGTCCTGCATTATCCCCACCTTGGTAGCGAGCAATGACTTCTGCATCCTGACTGAGGAAGTCTGTAATCTTACCTTTTCCTTCGTCACCCCATTGGGTTCCAACAACTACTACTGATGTCATAATTAAGATACCAAGAATGCTCCCACTCACCTACTCATGAGTCTGTCAAGCATTCAAATCCTTTCAGAATATCACTGGGCAGGAATCTCACCTGCTGGTTTATCTTACACTCTATTATATCAAAATAACAGACGTTTTTTCAATAAAAAGACAATATTAAGCAAATAGGTCTATCAGCAGATTGCAAATTATATTATTATAACTAAAATACGAACATTATTCAGTTATCGTTCGGTTATTTGCTTGTTTTCTAAAAATTCCGAATCTTCGTAGCAGAAAATTGATTTTTGAAAACGATTTATCTAGAATAACATATAAGAAGAAATCTAATAAACCTGTTCATTTATTTTAATGAACTTAGCCTTATCCAGTTAGAAAGGAATCCTATGCACTTAAATCGTATTCTTCAAGAGTCTCCACAGACCCTACCTATCCTTCAAGCCACATTTGGTTTGGAACGTGAGAGCCTACGTATCTCCCAAACCACTGGACGTGTCTCTCAGCATCCACACCCTAAAACTTTGGGATCACGTAGCTTCCACCCCTACATTCAGACGGATTACAGTGAGCCGCAGATTGAGCTTATCACACCTATTGCCCAATCTACCAAGGAAGCCTTACGATTTTTAGGTGCTATTACTGATGTTGCTGAGCGATCACTAGACGATGATGACTACCTCTGGCCCCTGTCTATGCCTCCTCGAATCGAGGAAGATGACATTACTATCGCCCAACTTGAAAGCCAGTTTGAATGTGATTACCGCCAACATTTAGCAGATGTTTACGGCAAAAAACTCCAGTCCATGAGTGGTATTCACTTTAATATGGAGCTGGGAAAGGACGTGGTTGCTAGCCTTTTTGAAACCAGCCATTACAGGAGTCTCGTGGACTTTAAAAATGACCTTCACCTCAAGCTAGCTCAAAACTTTTTGCGTTATAAGTTCTTCTTGACCTATCTTTTTGGGGCAAGCCCAATTGCAGAGCAAGGATTTTTTGACGAAGAGGTGACAGAACCTGTCCGCTCACTAAGAAATAGTAGCCACGGCTATGTCAATCACGAAGACATCAAGGTTTCCTATCAAACGCTGGAACAATACATCTCAGACATCGAAGGCTATGTCGCTTCTGGTCAATTGATTGCAGAAAAAGAGTTCTACTCCGCTGTTCGTCTGCGTGGTAGCAAACGTAACCGCGACTACCTTGAAAAAGGCGTTAGCTACCTAGAGTTCCGTTGCTTTGACATCAATCCTTTTGACAACCGTGGCATTACACAAGAAACCTTGGATATCATCCACCTCTTTGCTCTCAGTCTCCTTTGGATTGACAAGGTTGAGGACGTTGATAAGGCGATACAATTTGGTAAAGACATCAACGAAGCTGTTGCTAGGTCTCATCCTTTGGAAAAACTCCCACAAGAAGCTCCAATCAATGATGTCCTAACGGCTCTGCATCAACTGGCTCAGCATTTCCAGCTCAATGACTACTACCTAAATTTAATTGACAAGGTGAAAGCTGCTGTCGCTGATCCTAGCCTGACCATCGGTGGACAACTCTTCCAAGAAATTCATGAAAGGTCTCTTGAAAGTTTTGGTCGTAAGCAGGGTCAAGCCTATAAAGATTATGCTTGGACAGCCCACTATGCCCTCAAGGGGTATGAGACTATGGAGCTATCAACCCAAATGCTCCTCTTTGATGTGATTCAAAAGGGGGTTAACTTCCAGATTTTAGATGAGAGTGACCAATTCCTCAAGCTATGGCACGGTGAGCATATCGAGTATATCAAG
The DNA here is from genome assembly GCF_016908655.1 of Streptococcus saliviloxodontae. Lineage (GTDB taxonomy): Bacteria > Bacillota > Bacilli > Lactobacillales > Streptococcaceae > Streptococcus > Streptococcus saliviloxodontae. The sequence continues at coordinate 1,626 of NZ_JAFBEI010000004.1, read as the reverse complement.
AATGGCAACATGACCTCTAAAGACAACTACATCATTCCTCTCGCCATGGCAAATAAGGTGGTTACCAAGAAAATCCTGGCTCAAGCGGGATTCCCTGTGCCAGCAGGTGATGAATTTGATGATAAGGAAGCCGCACTTGCTTACTATCCTCTCATCCAGAACAAACCTATCGTCGTCAAACCTAAATCCACTAATTTTGGACTAGGCATCTCTATCTTCCAAGAGGCAGCCAGTCTGGAAGACTATGAGAAAGCTCTCGATATTGCTTTCAAGGAAGATAGCAGCCTTTTGGTTGAGGAATTTGTCGCTGGAACAGAGTATCGCTTCTTTGTTCTTGACGGCAAATGTGAAGCCGTTCTCCTGCGTGTCGCAGCCAATGTTGTTGGAGACGGCAAACACACCATTGCTGAATTGGTTGACCTCAAAAACCAAAACCCTCTGCGTGGACGTGACCACCGTTCTCCACTTGAAATCATTAATCTGGGTGATATCGAATTGCTCATGCTAGACCAACAAGGCTTTACACCAGAAACTGTCCTTGATCAAGGTCAAAAGGCAGATTTGCGTGGCAATTCTAACATTTCAACTGGTGGTGACTCCATCGACGTGACTGAAAAAATGCACCCATCTTACAAGGAACTTGCAGCAGACATGGCAACTGCTATGGGAGCTTGGGCTTGTGGAGTTGACCTAATCATTCCAGATGCTAGCCAACCTTCTAGCAAGGACAAGCCAAATGGCACCTGCATCGAACTCAATTTCAACCCTTCAATGTACATGCACACCTACTGCCACGAAGGCCCTGGACAAGCCATCACACCAAAAATTTTAGCCAAGTTATTTCCAGAAATAAGAGACTAATAACCTGTCCATAATTCCACTCATGACAAATACAAAACCATTCATGACATTATGGGTGGTTTTTGTCTTTTTTCTTGTAGAATAAACCTTGTCAATAACAAGTAAATACAGAAAAGGAAAACCAATAATGAATCTACTTAGCTTAGTTTTCAAATCCGTCTTTAAAAGACGAGATGTCTATATCCTCTTAGCTTTCAGCCTCCTACCACTTTTAGTTGGTCCCTTATCAGATGTTCAAGAAGGTAAACAAGCAGGTAGCTTTACCTCTAGTGCAGTGGCTTATTTTAATTCTGGTATCGAGACACAGTTTCAACTTGTTCTGCCAAGTTTGATATTGGGCTTTATCGTTTCATCTGTCTTTCACGATGAGATTAGATCAGGTATCATGTTCCTCTACAAGGATATCAAACGCTCAACCATCTTTAATGCCAAACTACTCAGTCTCTTTGCTGTCTATGGCATCTACTTAGGTTTGAGTTGTATCGTTAGTATCCTAGCTTACTACCTTGTCATTCTGCCTAAATTTGGTGGGGATGCTCATTTCTTAGCGGTAGCTGGTACTGGTCAAGCTGTCTTTCTGCAGCTTCTATCAAATATAGCTATTCACCTCATCCTTATTACTCTAATTGCTGCTATTTCTATCAAAAAATCAACCTTACCTGCTGTCTTGCACGACAAACGCATGAGATACTCCATTTCATTTTCTGAACGACAGAACCTTTTTTGACCTAAAGTAGTCGGCTTAGATATTTGTCAAAGGATAAA
>NZ_JAFBEI010000003.1 GCF_016908655.1 Streptococcus saliviloxodontae | reverse complement strand
ACCTGTTTTTCTAAGCTCGTATATTGTTAATTTATCTTCATACGTTAATTTCATCAAAAAACACCCCATTCGTTAGATTTTGTGTCTAACTTTTGGGGTGCAGTTCACTAATCCAAGACTGCTTTTGTTCTTAAAGGGGTTTTTTAGATGGCATTCCTGCCTTGCGAGGATACTTATTAGGTGTTTCTTTTTTCTTTTCAACAATGGTGATATTGCGTCCGTCACCGTTAGGGAGTTGGTAGTTATGATTTTCCAGAGGGACAGCAAAGAGAGTGGCTAGAGCCTTTTTAGCATCGGCTAGTTCCTGGTCTGCGGCAGCAGCTTTAAGAGCGATAAGGCGTCCATTAACCTTCAAAAATGGGATGGTCAATTCTGAAAGAACCTGCATGCGAGCGACAGCACGAGCAGTAACAATATCAAAACTAGCTCGAAAGGCTTTATCCTGCCCAAAATCCTCAGCTCGACCATGGAAAAAATGAACACCACTTAGATCCAGTTCATCAGCTAACAGATTGAGAAAGTTAATGCGTTTGTTCAGAGAATCAATAATGGTTACATCGAGCTCCGGAAATAGGATTTTCATAGGTAAGCTGGGAAAACCAGCACCAGCTCCAATATCTAAGAGTTTGAGTGGTTGGTTGCTGATGTAGCCTTGCAAAATAGGTGCGATAGAATCGTAAAAATGTTTGAGATAAACGTCAGATTCTTCTGTAATGGCTGTCAGATTGATTTTTTCATTCCACTCTACTAAAAGATGAAAATAGCGTTGAAATTGTTCTTTTTGTTTGTCGGTTAAAGGAAACCCATCCTGGGTTAATTGGTCATAAAAATCTTGAGGAGTCATACGGATAAAATCCTTTCTGGTGTATTATTTAAAGCGATTAGACTTGATGTGCAGTGGCTAAGACAAGAAAGCCAATGGGAGATTGAGTATGTTTCGCGCACTATTTCCATTTTATCACAAACTAGGCTTTTCTTTTTCAATCTACCTAAAAATTGTTATAATAGAAGAAATTATTTGGAAAAGAGGTTACTTCATGACTATCATTATTACTATTGCGATTATTGCTGTTTTAGTGATTTGGCTGATTCTTAGCTATAACGGTCTTGTTAAGAGTCGTATGCAGACCAAGGAATCTTGGAGTCAAATCGATGTGCAGTTGAAACGTCGTAATGATTTGTTGCCTAACTTGATTGAGACAGTGCGAGGTTACGCTTCATACGAAGAAAAAACATTTGAAAAAATTGCAGAGCTCCGAGCACAAGTGGCTAAAGCTCAGACACCAACTCAAGCGATGCAAGCTTCAGAAGCACTAACCAAACAAATCTCAGGTATTTTTGCCGTAGCAGAAAATTACCCAGACTTGAAAGCTAATGCTAGCTTTATCAAATTACAGGATGAGTTGACAAATACTGAAAATAAAATTTCCTACTCACGTCAATTATACAATAGCACAACATCAAACTATAATGTCAAATTGGAAACTTTCCCAAGTAACATTGTAGCAAAAATCTTTGGTTTTAAAGCGAGTGAGTTCTTAGAAACACCAGCAGAAGAAAAAGAAGTGCCAAAGGTTTCTTTTGATTTTTAATGAGGTAGCCTATGCTCTATCAACAGATTGCGAGTAATAAGCGACGAACTGTCATTTTAATCTTTCTTTTTTTCATTTTATTATCCCTCATTGGTGCAGCTGTTGGTTATCTCTTTTTAAGGAGTATGGCTTTTGGGATTGCGATAGCTCTTATTATAGGTGCTATCTACGCCTTTTCAATGATTTTTCAATCAACCAATGTGGTTATGGGAATGAACAATGCTCGTGAGGTAACAGCCGACGAAGCTCCGCAGTTATACCATATTGTAGAGGATATGGCTATGGTGGCTCAGATTCCAATGCCACGTGTTTTTATCGTTGAAGATGAGAGCCTCAATGCCTTTGCGACTGGGTCTAGCCCAGAAAATGCCGCAGTTGCCGCAACGACAGGTCTACTAAGAGTTATGAATCGTGAAGAGTTAGAAGGTGTTATTGGTCATGAGGTGAGCCATATCAGAAACTACGATATTCGTATTTCAACCATTGCGGTGGCTTTAGCTTCAGCTGTGACGCTTTTATCTAGTATTGGTGGCCGTATGATGTGGTTTGGTGGTGGCCGTAGACGTTCAAATGATGAGAGAGATGATGCCTTAGGAGCATTGATGTTGCTCTTTTCTATTTTGGCAGTCATCTTGGCACCTCTTGCAGCGAGTCTGGTTCAATTAGCTATTTCACGCCAGAGAGAATATCTAGCAGATGCTAGCTCAGTTGAATTAACCAGAAATCCTCAAGGGATGATAAATGCTCTTCAAAAACTGGATCGTTCAGCTCCTATGGCTCATCCTGTCGATGAGGCAAGTGCGGCACTTTACATTAATGATCCTGTTAAGAAAGAAGGCTTCAAGTCACTATTTTATACGCATCCTCCTATCTCAGAACGTATTGCAAGATTGAAAGAAATGTAGACAGTAGGTGCACTTTTTGCTATAATTAGTTTATCTGATTATTTTTAATAAAATATTAACTAAAAATAATAGTTGGAACCAGTTAGAAGAAGCTAGCTGGTTGTTTTTAAAGCTAGATACAGTAGGGTAGATTGATGTATAAGCATTGATAAGTATTACTCAAAGGTTAAAATATTTAGGAGAGGTAAGTTTTTTTGTTTCATTTGTTAGACATTAAAAAGCATGAGGGTGGTATTTCCTTTGAACAAGTAATTGATATCAAAGAGCACCTTATGGCAAGGAGTGACGATATCATCGATGTTGATCCTGTAAAAGTTGTTGGAAATATTTCCTTTGATTCAGGGCTCTATCTGTTGAATTACGATTTAAGCTATCATTTAGTTTTACCGTCAAGCCGTTCAATGGAACCTGTCTCATATCAACATCAGCTTTTCATTAGCGAAGTTTTTATCGAAGAAAAAGATGCTATCGCTAAAAAAGATTTAATTGATGATGATTTGGTCTTGGTGCTTGAAGGAGATACTATAAATCTGGTAGAGAGTATTGTTGATAATATTTTATTAGCGATTCCTTTAAGAATTTTAACAGAAGAAGAGTTGCAAAATGAAGAATTACCATCAGGTAATTCATGGTCTGTTATGACTGAAGAACAGTACCAAGCTTTGCAGGAAGAGAAAAAAGCTGAAAATAATCCATTTTCAGCCTTGAATGGTCTTTTTGAAGATTAAAAAAGATGATTTTTAGTAGACAATTCTAAGCCTTTTAATTTGATTATGCAAATTAAAAATAGTATAATTTTAAGAGTAAGTAATGTTTGTTGAGAAATAAATATAGAAGAAAAGGGTTTTAGAAGAGTTTCTATAGGATTTCTAGCGCAATTACAAAACAAAAATAGAAAAATAATCCCTAAGATTATTATGGTGGTAGTTATGTCAAAACGTATTCTTATTATTGAAGATGAGAAGAATCTGGCTCGTTTTGTCTCATTGGAACTTCAACATGAAGGTTATGAAGTGACTGTTGAACACAACGGTAGATCAGGTCTTGAAACAGCACTTGAGAAAGACTTTGATTTGATTCTCTTGGATTTGATGTTGCCAGAGATGGACGGGTTCGAAGTGACACGTCGCTTGCAACAAGAAAAAACAACGCATATTATTATGATGACAGCACGTGATTCTGTTATGGATATCGTTGCTGGGCTTGACCGTGGTGCGGATGGTTATATTATCAAGCCATTTGCGATTGAAGAACTATTGGCACGTGTTCGTTCAGTCTTCCGTCGTCAAGACATTTTTGAAAATAAAGTGACCTCAACTAAAGGTGATGTCACTTACCGTGATTTGAAATTAGATGCTCAAAATCGTTCAGTTCTTCGTGGAGATACCTTGATTCCATTGACAAAACGTGAGTATGATTTGTTGAGTACTTTGATGAATAATATGAACCGTGTGATGACACGTGAAGAACTCTTAGCACAAGTTTGGAAATACGATGAAGCCGTTGAAACGAATGTTGTTGATGTTTATATTCGTTACCTTCGCGGTAAAATCGATATTTCTGGCAGAGAGTCCTATATCCAAACTGTTCGTGGTATGGGTTATGTTATCCGTGAATCATGATTAAATCAATAGGCAAAAATTCCTTTTTTAAAATGCCTATTAGGAAAAAAATGACCCTCGTAACATCAGGGCTTTTTTTTCTAATATTGATGCTCTTTTCAATCATTGTACTGGTTTCTGCTAATTTTCTACTTTTAGATCATGAGAGAAGTGCTGTAACGTCTACGATTAACAACGTTAGTAAACGCTTTAAAGGTCTAGATAGTGAAGTCACTGCAGAAAGTATCTTACAATATCTGTATGCTCCAGAGAGTGTAACAGCTACAGTTACAGATAATCTCTTATATGAGAAAAATATTTCTGGTAGTCGAATTGCGATCTCTAGTTTACTTTATTCAAATCAGATTATTTATATCTATGATAATAGTAACCACCTTGTTTTTACGACAGCAACTAAAATTAATGAGAAGGGTGAATCTCATGATAAGATAGCTCCGAATACAGGGGTTGTAACAATTGCTGAAAATCAAGGTAAGAGAGGGTATTTTTACAGTTTAAGCCTCAAAGATGCTTCGGGTAAAAAAAGGATAGGGTATATTCAAATTTTTCATAACCTTGAATTTTATTACACGATAAAAGATAGATTATTTTATGTCTTGATCATCTTGGTTATTGTGACTATTTTCTTGGTTTTTATCGTCACAACTCGAACGATGAAACGTTTCTTAAATCCCATGCAGGATCTCCACGAAGCTATGACGGTTATTGCGGAAAATCCGATGGAATTGAATGTTCGTGCCCAAGTTGAGAGTGGGGATGAGATTGAAGAGTTATCTTTAATTTTCAATGACATGCTTGACAAGTTGGAACGACAAAGTAAGTTGCAGAATCAATTCGTCAGCGATGTCAGTCATGAACTACGTACTCCTATTGCTGTGATTAAGGGTCACTTAGATTTATTGCAACGATGGGGGAAAAATGACCCTGAGATCTTAGATGAAAGTTTGGAAGCATCGAGCTATGAAGCTAATCGTATGAATATCATGATTAGTGAGATGTTGGATATGATTCGGATTCAAGGCAGTTTTGAGAGTCACCAACACGAGACTTCGGATATTAGAGAGTCGGTCCAAAAGGTTTTGGGTAACTTTAAAGTTCTCCATGGAGACTTTGCCTTCAAGTTTGAATCTTCGGCTAATGCAGGTTACACACCGGCTAAAATCTATACTCCTCATCTTGAACAAGCCTTAACAATCATTGTAGACAATGCTGTCAAATACTCACCTATTCGTAAAGAGATCACGGTTGAATTGCAGGAGCAAGAAGAGTTTTATTGTCTTAGTGTTAAAGATAAGGGTGAGGGGATTGCTGAAGAAGATCTCCAACACATTTTTGAGCGTTTTTACCGGACAGATAAGTCAAGAAATCGCACTAGCACAAAATCTGGTTTAGGAATTGGATTGTCTATCCTCCAGCAAATTACGCAAGCCTATGGTTGTCGTTTGGATGTGACGAGTAAGGTTGAGCAGGGCTCTAATTTTACTCTGACTATTCCAAAGGTGGTTGATACATTCGATGCCTAAGAGTACCAGAAGTGATATACAAAATAGAGAAGGCTTAGATAAGACCCTTCTCTATTTTTAGGTATGCTGGGATTGTGTTATAGGGCTTATGACTGGTATAGAGAACAAGTTTTTGATGTATTGCTTTCGTTCTTGGCTATAATATGATAAAATAAGATATTACATTAGAATGGTAGAATTGGGGTGTTTTCATGCGTTGTCCAAAGTGTGCGTTTACAAAATCAAGTGTTATTGATAGTCGTCAAGCAGAAGAGGGGACTACCATTCGAAGACGCCGTGAGTGTGATCACTGTCATCATCGCTTTACAACTTTTGAGCGTGTGGAAGAATTACCTCTTTTAGTCGTTAAAAAAGATGGCACGCGTGAACAGTTCTCACGTGATAAAATTCAACACGGGATTATCCAAAGTGCTCAGAAGAGACCGGTATCAAGCGATGATATCGAAAAATCGATTTCTCGTATCGAGCAGACGATTCGTTCAGAGTATGAGAATGAAGTACCTAGCACTGCTATTGGTAATCTTGTCATGGATGAATTAGCTGATTTAGATGAGATTACCTATGTTCGTTTTGCTTCTGTCTATAAGAGCTTCAAAGATGTTGATGAGATTGAAGAACTTTTGCAACAGATTACCAAACGTGTTCGTAGTAAAAAGAAGAGCAGTTTAGATGAGACCGATTGATACTTTTTCCTTCCTCAAGAGCAATGTGGTAAGTACAGATGCTAGGGACTTGATGCGTTATTACTATCCTATCATTGGCACTGATGCCTTGGTGGTTTACCAGTATTTGGTTAGTTTTTGGGATAATGGTGTCCAAAAGCACCAGTTTGCAGAAGTACTAAACCACACCTTGTTTAGTATGCCGCGTTTTGAAGAAGCCTTGGCTATTCTGACAGGTATGGACTTGGTTCGCTTTTATCAGCAACAGCAGAATTATGTCATTGAGTTAGTTGCTCCTTTATCTGGAACTAATTTCTTACAAAATGCTGTCTATACAGGTTTACTTGAACAAAAAATTGGACATCTGGCCTTGGAGGAACTGAAAAGTTACTTGCCAGAAAACCTTCAAAACCTATCTAAGAAATTTTCAGAGGTTTTTGAAGCATCAGGTACCGTGTCACTTCAAGCGATTAAGAGCAAGACGAATTTTGACTTGGAATCATTTAAGAAGTTAATGGTTAGAGATGGTCTGTCGTTTGACAATGAGTCAAGGGATGTTATTGCTCTCAATAATTTTTCAGAGACCTATGGTCTTACCTGGTATGATACCTATCTGTTGGCGCGTGATACAGCTGTTAATTTTAAAATTTCTTTGGCTAGGATGCGTTCCAAAAGAGAACAAAACGTTTCCAAAACGACGCAGACATCTGCTTTTAATGCCCAAGAAGAAGTGATTATCCGTGAAGCTAAGGCGGATAAGGCAGCTGTCTTTTTAGCTAAAATCAAAAAAGCACGACAAGCGACTATTACAGCTGATGAACGTCAGTTATTAGATGATTTAGCTAAGATGTCTTTCCTTGATGAAGTTATCAACATTATGGTGCTTTATACCATGTCTAAAACGAAGTCTGCTAATCTTAATAAGCGCTATCTGATGAAAATTGCAAATGATTTTTCTTATCGAAAAGTTGCTAGTGCGGAAGATGCTGTTTTGAAGATGCGTGATTTTAATGATCGCAAGAAAGAAAGCAGAGCGAGTCAGAGCACAAAAGTCAGCAATATTCCTAGTTGGAGTAACCCTGATTACAAAAATGAAACGAGTCAAGAAGAGCAAGAAAAACTTGATCAGATGAAACAAGCTATGTTGAAAAAGTTGAGAAAAGAATAGCTTTTTTAGCCTTACTTTGCTTGAATGAGTTGTTAGATTTACTGAAAGGAGTCTTGATTTGGAGAAAATTGGTCAAACCTTAAATCGCTCCCAATCTTTGGGGCGTGTGGCACCAGAAGAGTTAATGCAGAGCATTTTAGCAGATGAAGATGTGGCTGCTTTCATTAATCAACATAATTTGACACAGGATGAGATTAAGCGCAGCCTACCCAAGTTTAATCAGTTTCGAAATGAGCGAATGAAGTTTGAAACTGGCGATGCCTCTTACAGTGCCAAGGGCTACCAGCCTATTTTGACGATGAACGAAGGTTATGCAGATGTGACTTACCTTGAGACACGGGCTTTGAAAGAAGCTCAGCAGAAGCAGGCTGTTGAAAATCGTATTCAGCTCATGAGCTTGCCGAAATCTTACAAGCATATCTCTTTTGATGACGTTCTTTTGGATGATTCGAGACGACTGCTTAGTTTTGGTAATTTGGTTGATTTTGTCAATGATTATCCAGATCAGGGGCAAAAAGGCTTGTATCTTTATGGAGATATGGGGGTTGGCAAGTCCTATATGCTTGCTGCTATGGCTCATGAGTTATCAGAGAAAAAAGGTGTAACAACAACGATGTTACACTACCCATCATTCACTATTGACGTTAAAAATGCCATCAACGATGGGCGTGTCAAGGATGAAATTGATGCTGTTAAGTCGGTGCCTGTTTTAATCTTAGATGATATTGGCGCAGAGCAATTTTCATCATGGGTTCGTGATGAAGTGCTTCAAGTTATTTTGCAGTATCGTATGTTAGAAGAACTACCGACCTTTTTTACCTCTAACTATTCCATGGCTAATCTGGAAGCTAAGTTATCAGATGGTCGTAAAGGAGATGAGTCTTGGCAGGCTAAGCGTGTTATGGAACGCATTAGATTTTTAGCGCAAGAAATTCACTTAGAAGGTGAAAACCGTCGATAATTATTAGTTTATTGTATTTACAATCTTTATAGAAAGGAAGACCTATTCTTATTATTTGGGATAAGGGAGAGGAGACTCTCTGAGGTCTTAATATCATATGTCATTACCTACTGTCGCTATTGTCGGGCGTCCTAATGTTGGAAAATCGACACTATTTAATCGTGTAGCTGGTGAGCGTATCTCAATCGTTGAAGATGTTGAGGGTGTTACACGTGACCGTATTTACACCACTGCGGAGTGGCTCAATCGTAAATTCTCTATCATTGATACAGGTGGTATCGATGATGTGGATGCCCCATTCATGGAGCAAATCAAGCACCAAGCTGATATTGCCATGACCGAGGCTGATGTCATTGTCTTTGTCGTTTCTGGTAAGGAAGGTGTCACAGATGCTGATGAGTATGTAGCACGTATCCTTTATAAAACCAACAAACCTGTCATCTTGGCGGTGAACAAGGTTGATAATCCTGAAATGCGTAACGATATTTACGATTTCTACTCACTTGGTCTGGGTGACCCAATGCCAGTGTCATCTGTTCACGGGATTGGTACAGGGGATGTTTTAGATGCTATTGTTGAAAACCTTCCTCAAGAAGTAGAAGATGAAAATCCAGACATCATCAAGTTTAGCCTTATCGGTCGTCCTAATGTTGGTAAATCAAGTCTTATCAATGCTATTTTGGGCGAAGACCGTGTGATTGCTAGTCCGATTGCAGGAACGACTCGTGATGCTATTGATACTAACTTCACTGATAGTGAAGGGCAAGAGTACACTATGATTGATACGGCAGGTATGCGTAAGTCTGGTAAGGTTTATGAAAATACTGAGAAGTACTCTGTCATGCGTTCTATGCGTGCCATTGACCGCTCGGATGTTGTTCTTATGGTCATTAATGCTGAAGAGGGGATTCGTGAGTACGACAAGCGTATCGCAGGTTTTGCCCATGAAGCAGGTAAGGGTATTATCATCGTCGTTAACAAGTGGGACACGCTTGAAAAGAACAATCATACGGTTGCTCAGTGGGAATCTGATATTCGCGATAACTTCCAATTCTTGAGCTATGCACCGATTGTCTTTGTTTCTGCAGTGACAAAACAACGCTTGCATAAGTTGCCAGAACTGATCAAACGTATCAGTGAAAGCCAAAATAAACGTATCCCTTCAGCTGTCCTTAATGATGTGATTATGGATGCTATCGCTATCAATCCAACACCGACAGACAAGGGGAAACGTCTTAAAATCTTCTATGCGACACAGGTTGCAGTTAAGCCACCGACATTTGTCATCTTTGTCAACGAAGAAGAGCTCATGCACTTCTCATATCTTCGTTTCTTGGAAAATCAAATTCGTGAAGCCTTTACCTTTGAAGGGACTCCGATTCATCTGATTGCTCGTAAACGTAAATAGGCAAGGTTTCTTGTAGTACTTGATTGACGTTAATTCTATAAAAAGTTGAGTTCTTAAATGAACTCAACTTTTTTCGTTCAGCTAGTGATTCTAGGCTTAGGCTAGATTATACTTGTTTTCAGAAAACAGAATGAATTTTCAAAAAATTTCGAAATTAGTCTTTCTTTTTTAGGAGAAATAAAGTATAATGGTCACATTACATTAGTTTGAGTCTAAAAAGTAGCTTTCTTTTTAGGTAACCTAGAGAAAAGGAGTGCAGAAATATGAAAAAAAGCTTTATTCATCAGCAAGAGGAGATTTCTTTTGTAAAAAATACCTTTACACAGTATTTGATTGATAAACTTGACGTCGTTGAAGTTCAAGGACCTATTTTAAGTCGAGTTGGGGATGGTATGCAAGATAATTTGTCTGGTATCGAAAACCCAGTTTCAGTAAATGTTCTTAAAATTCCAGATGCCCAGTTTGAAGTTGTTCATTCTTTGGCCAAGTGGAAACGTCACACTTTGGCACGTTTTGGTTTTAATGATGGTGAGGGGCTTGTTGTCAATATGAAGGCACTCCGTCCAGATGAAGATTCCTTGGATCAAACTCACTCTGTTTATGTTGACCAGTGGGATTGGGAAAAAGTTATTCCAGATGGACACCGAGATATTGCCTACCTTAAAGAAACTGTTGAAACAATCTATAAAGTGATTCGTTTGACAGAGCTTGCGGTTGAGGCGCGTTACGATATTGAAGCAGTGCTTCCTAAGAAAATTACCTTTATCCATTCAGAAGATTTGGTTGAAAAATATCCTGATTTGACACCAAAAGAGCGTGAAAATGCGATTACCAAAGAATTTGGTGCCGTCTTCTTGATCGGTATTGGTGGTGTTCTGCCTGATGGTAAACCACATGATGGGCGTGCTCCGGACTACGATGACTGGACAAGTGAGTCAGAAGATGGTTACCATGGTCTTAATGGAGATATCTTGGTTTGGAACGAACAATTGGGATCTGCTTTTGAATTGTCATCAATGGGTATTCGTGTTGATGAGGAAGCGTTGAAACGTCAAGTAGAGATTACTGGTGACCAAGAACGCCTTGAGTACGATTGGCACAAAGCTCTCTTACGAGGTCTTTTCCCACTAACAATCGGTGGTGGTATCGGTCAATCTCGTATGGCTATGTTCTTGCTTCGTAAGAAACATATCGGTGAGGTTCAAACTTCTGTTTGGCCACAAGAAGTTCGTGATACTTTTGATAACATCCTATAAGACTAAGATAGAGTTGGCCAAGCTGTCCAACTCTTTTTAATTAGCAATGGAGCCTACTGCCATTACAACAAAATAAAAACAGGAGTAAACTTGCTGATAGGAAAGGGCAAGCTTACTCCTATTTTTGATGTGGTTTAAGGAAACGAAGTTCTAGTATCAATCGAGTGCATGAGATAGAAAAGAGGTGAGTTTGGCCACTGTTGCTCTACTGGTTGAGTCAAGTTTTTTGGTCTGTTGTTGATTTTGGTAGACAGCTAGATTTGGAACGTAGGGCAGATCATAACGATCTCTAAACGCTTGGAGGGTCTGTCCAGAATGTTTTTGGCTATCGATATAGTAAACGGTTGTTTGGCTGTTTTTGAGTGCTTTGACTAATTTAGGTAAAAAGGCTCTGCAGTAAGGGCAGGTTGGACGTCCCATGTAGAGTACAAAAGGAGTGGCTCCTTGTTCTAACTCTTGTAGCTTTGTTTCGTCAATCTCGATGAGTTTGCTTTGCTCAACGAGTTTGGTGTAGTGCTTTTCCTGTTGAACCGTCGTGTCTGATGAGCTTGAGTTGGTAGCCGATACCGTGATAGTTTGATAAGGAAGAAGGAGGGAGAGACATAGGAAGATTACAGCGATAATTTTTTTGAACAATAACATCAATAGCTAATCCTTGTTTAATAATACTCTTATCATAACAAAAAGAATTGGAGATGTAAATGTAAAAGAGAGTTGGAGATATTGGTTCTCAGGAGAAAAGATATCGATTATGTCAGCAGGTCTTATACTTTTCTTTTACTTGAGAAATAAAAAACTCTTAGGAATACTGCTATATCAGTATTTCCAAGAGTTGCTATTATAGGGTAGTCAATCTCTAACATCAAAATTCTCTACTATATAATTAGGTTTTAAACAAGGTGGACTCTTGTTTAGATATTCTTATTTCAGTGTTAAGTATATTTTAGCTACCAAGGTAAGCCTGCTGCTGCAATTTCTGCCTTAGAAGCATATTGTCCATTTGATCTATGCCATCTACCGCGGTAATCTCTAGAATAGCCACTACTTGATCGAACTTGAGCTCGACTTGCAGCTTGAGCTTCTTGTGCAGCCTGAGCTGCTGCAGCTTGTGCAACTTGTTCTTCTTTGGTTGAAATTGCTGCATCAACTAGGTTGATTCTGTGTTGCCAGGCAGCTTTTTTATTGGCATCATTGACGCTGTTAACAACAGCTTGTGCATTGGCTTGATTTTCTCTGTTTTGGTTATCTTCGAGATGTTTTACAGCGATCTCAGCGTTTGCTTCTGCTTGAGCTTCGGCTTCTCTAATACTAATGGCATTTTGAACGGCATTGATACGATTTTCAAGATTTGCTATAGTGCCAGAATCTGAGACTCTATTAGTGGCCTCTTGTGCAGGGGCAATATTATCACGTGTTTGATGATCTTCTAGGCGTTTGACTGCTGTCTGTGCTTCTCTAATATTAATAGCATTCTGAACGGCATTGATACGATTTTCAAGATTTGCTACAGTGCCAGAATCTGAGACTCTATTAGTAGCCTCTTGTGCAGGGGCAATATTATCACGTGTTTGATGATCTTCTAGGTATTTGACTGCTGTCTGTGCCTCTTTGATGGTGATAGCTTGACTAACTTTATTAATACGGTTCGTTAGATCTAAATAGGTACCGGCATCCTTGACTTGGTCACTTGCAGTTTGGGCGCTAGTGAGGTTATTGCGATTTTGCTTGTCTTCAAGTCGTTTAACAGCTTCCTTAGCTTCTTTGATAGTAATAGCTTGTTCTACCGCGGTGATACGGTCTTCAAGTTTTTCCTTGTTGCTAGAACTGTCTAATGTAGCGACAGTTTCTTTAGCTTTGGCAAGATTATTTCGGGTTTGGCTATCTTCTAATGTCTTGACAGCTATTTCGGCAGTATTTTCAGATTCATTGTTAGTCGTTGCATAGACAATTGAGTTTGGTAGAGGAGTGACTAGCTGTGGATGAGATAGTTGAACTCCGAAGGCTCCAAGTAGTAGGCTTGTGAGTATAAGTGATTTGCTTTTTTTCATAATAACCTCCAAAATACTTTTATTCATAAAACTTTATGCATCCATCTTATCATGAAAAGGATTTCATGTAAAGTGACTTTTCATTCTATTAGAAAAGTCCTTTTAAGATAATCTGTTATTTTTTTGTTATAATAGAAGACATTATGAGAATTGTATCTGGTGAATTTGGTGGGCGTCCTTTGAAGACGCTAGAGGGTAAAACAACGCGTCCGACTTCTGATAAGGTGCGTGGTGCCATGTTTAATATGATTGGTCCTTATTTTGATGGTGGGCGTGTCTTGGACCTTTTTGCGGGTTCAGGTGGTTTGTCAATTGAGGCTGTTTCTCGTGGTATGGATGAGGCAGTTCTGGTTGAAAAAGATCGCAGAGCGCAAGCTATTATCCAAGAGAATATCGAGATGACAAAGTCTGAGAAGCAGTTTAGCCTCTTGAAAATGGAAGCAGAGCGTGCTATTGGTCAGTTGACTGGGACCTTTGACTTGATTTTTTTAGATCCTCCTTATGCTAAAGAGCAGATTGTGGCTAATATCGAGGCTTTGGATGAGGCAAATCTACTTGGTGAGGACGTTATGATTGTCTGTGAGACAGACAAGTCCGTCATTTTGCCAGAGGAGATTGCTTCGGTTGGTATTTGGAAAGAGAAAACCTACGGTATTTCTAAGGTGACTGTTTATGTCAGATAGAATTGGACTATTAACAGGCTCTTTTGATCCGGTGACTCTTGGGCATATGGATATTATTTCTCGAGCCAGTAAACTCTTTGACACCTTGTATGTTGGTATTTTTTTCAACCGTGAAAAGCAAGGTTTCTTTACAATTGATGAGCGTCAGCATATTTTGGAAGAGGCAGTAGTTGATTTTCAAAATGTGGTGGTTGTGACAGCTGATAATAGCTTAGCTGTTGATTTTGCAAATCAACTGGGAGTGACTTGTCTTGTCAGAGGGCTTCGTAATGCGACTGATTTTGATTATGAGGCTAATCTTGACTTTTTTAATAAGCAGTTGGCGAAAGAGTTGGAAACCATCTATTTGATTGCTAGTCATGAGGTGCAGCCCATTTCATCTAGTCGTGTTCGTGAGTTGATTCATTTTGGAGTGGACCTAGAGGCCTATGTCCCAGAAAGTGTTATCAAAGAAGTGGAGAAAAAAAGTGGAAAATAAGAAAGTGTCTCGGTGGGCTACTATCGTATCCTATTTAAAGCGATTTAAGTGGTGGTTAGCTGGTATCTGTGTGACAATTTTATTAGCAGTTGCTATACTAGTTCCTTTACCTTATTATGTTGAGATGCCTGGAGGTGCTTTTGATATTGCACAGGTATTAACGGTCAATGATAAAGAGGACAAGGAAAAAGGCTCTTATGAATTTGTAGCGGTATCTCAAGTGAGGGCTACTTTTGCTTGGTTGCTCTATGCTTGGGCAACTCCTTTTACAGATATCACTACTGCTGAGGAAACAACAGGAGACTACAGCGAAGCAGATTACATTCGTATCAATCAGTTTTACATGGAGACGTCTCAAAACACAGCGATTTACCAAGCTATGACGCTGGCCGGTAAATCGGTTACCTTGGATTATCAAGGAGTTTATGTTCTCAGTGTGTCAGATAAATCAACCTTTAAAGGGGTATTGAATTTAGCGGATACTGTAACTGGAGTTGATGGGCATACCTTTAATAGCTCACAAGAGTTGATTAACTTTGTAGCTGACTTAGATCTGGGGGCAGATGTGACCGTCCAGTACACTAGCCAAGGTCAGAAAAAAGAAGCTAAAGGAAAGATTATTTCCTTGTCAAATGGTAAAAATGGTATTGGTATCGGTCTAGTTGATCATACTGTGGTTAAGTCTGATGACAAGGTGACCTTTAGTACAGGAGCTGTTGGTGGACCAAGTGCTGGATTGATGTTTACCTTGGATATTTACGATCAGTTATCAACTGAGGACTTGAGAAAAGGCCGTGTGATTGCAGGAACTGGAACAATCGGTATGGATGGCTCTGTTGGTGAAATCGGTGGGATTGATAAGAAGGTTGTGTCTGCGGCCAAGTCTGGAGCAAGCATCTTTTTCGCACCGGCAGGAGATAACTACAAGGCGGCTGTCAAGGCAGCTAAAAAGTATGGTACTGATATGAAAATTGTGAAGGTATCAACTGTCCAAGAAGCTATTGATTATTTAAGAAATACAGACTAGATGTCAACAGTCAAGAAATCTATGATAGAGGTTCTTGGCTGTTTTTTAGTTGCCTTGTCTGGCTATTTCTAAAGGAGTTGATCTTAGTAGCTAAAATAGGTGTATTTTGATAGAGAAGTGTTACAATAGGAGCATGATTGAAAACGTAAGAATACTACACTTGAATGACTTACATTCCCATTTTGAACATTACCCTAAGGTGAAGCGCTTCTTTGAGCAGGAGTCTGACGAAGAGAGGGAGATTGTCCGACTAGACCTTGGGGATAATGTCGACAAGAGTCACCCGCTAACTGCTGCAACATCAGGAAGGGCTAATGTTGATCTGATGAATGATTTGAGGTTAGATTTTGCCACTATTGGGAATAATGAAGGGATTGGACTTAGTAAGGCTGAAATAAGCAGTCTTTATGATGAGGCTGACTTTAAGGTTTTGATTGGAAATCTAAAAGATGAGAACGGTCAGCCTTCTTGGGCAACTCCTTATCACATCTATCGGACTGCTGGGGGGACGACAGTTGCCTTTTTAGCCTATACTTTCCCTTACTATCTAACCTATCAGCCCAATGGCTGGCAGGTTGAAGATCCGATTGAGTCACTTAAGAGGGACTTATCGAGAGAAGAGGTAGCTAGTGCGGATGTGATTGTCCTTATGAGTCATCTGGGTCTTCCTTATGATGAGCGTATTGCAAGGGAGTTTGATCAGGTTGATTTGATTATAGGAAGCCACACCCACCACTTGTTGGAAGAAGGTGCTTATCTTGAAGGAACCTACTTAGCAGCTGCGGGACGTTATGGTGAGCATGTTGGTCAGATTGATTTAAGCTTATGTGATGGTCAGTTGACGGATGTCAGAATTTTTGCTCAAGCGATTTCTCAGCTTGGCAGTCAAGCGGGAGATGAGAAATGGGTTGAAGACCGATTGGAACAAGGGCGTCAGCTCTTAGCTAAAGATTCTATCTGTCACTTGCCGTCAAGTTTAGGAGTAGAAGAATCTGCTGACTTGATGATGACAGCGATGAAGCATTATGCTGATGCCAGTCTATCTATAGTGAATTCAGGTCTTGTTGTCAAGGGTTTTGCCCAAGATCTCACGATGGCAGACCTCCAGGAATCTCTGCCTCATCAGATGCGTTTGATCTCTTTAGAGGTTAGCCATGATGAACTCTTAGCGATTTGTCAGGAAATTTTTGCCAAAGAGCCCTTATTGAAGCAACAAAAGATACGTGGGATGGGCTTTAGAGGCAAGCAGTTTGGAAACGTTTTGACGAGTGGATTTACTTACAAAAATGGAAAAATAGTGTATAATAAAAAGGTTATCAATAAATCAGATTGTTACCGTCTCGTTCTCGTGGATCAGTATTATTTTGCTCCTTATTTTGAACGGATTAAGGACAAGGAGGTCAAGCTTCTTTTTCCAGAACTGCTACGAGAAGTGGTGGCAAATGATTTAGGACAATAAAGGTTTGGGAGGGATTATGAGAAAAGAAATCACGGCGGATATGTACAATTACAACAAGTTTCCAGGTCCTCAGTTTGTCTTTTTTGAGAATCAGGTGAAGTGCGATGATTATCAGTTTACGCTTGTTGATAATGTCAAAGATGCCTTTGATGTGACTGTTTTTAATCAGCGCTTTTCGGAAATTCTCCTTAAATATGACTATATTGTTGGCGATTGGGGTAATGAACAATTGCGTTTACGAGGCTTTTATAAGGATAGGCAGGATATCAAGCGATTGAGTCGTATCTCACGCTTAGAGGATTACCTTAAAGAGTATTGCAACTATGGGTGTGCTTACTTTATTCTCGAAAATAGCCAGCCCATCGAGCTTGTCTTTGAAGAAGAGATGCTACCAAAGCGTAAGCGTCGTCGTAAATCAAAATCTAAAGGGGCTGATGCCTCACTGAAACCTTCCACTGACAAAGGAAGGTCTAAGGAGAGAAAATCCTCCTCTCAGTCAACAAAACAAGCTAAGCAAAAGCTTGAACCAACCTTTACCAGTAAGAAGCGTCAGTCATCCCAAAAATCAAGACCAAGACAGCTAGCTGAATCTAGTAAGACGAAGTCTTCTCAGGGACGACAAGCCTTTACCATCCGTAAGAAGCAAGAAAGGAAGCAGTCAGATAGAGCATAATCTGACTCTAAGAGAATGAATATGTCAATGAAACCATCTATTTATACTTTGACTCGTGATGAATTGATCGAGTGGACAATTGAGCACGGTGAGAAAAAGTTCCGCGCCACACAAATCTGGGATTGGCTCTATCGCAAACGCGTGCAGTCATTTGAAGAAATGACCAACATTTCAAAAGAGTTTATTGAAACCTTGAATGCTAATTTCTGCGTCAATCCTTTGAAACAGCGTATCGTTCAAGAATCTAAAGACGGTACGGTTAAATACCTCTTTGAACTACCAGACGGTATGTTGATTGAAACTGTTTTGATGCGTCAGCACTATGGCCTTTCTGTCTGTGTGACGACTCAGGTTGGCTGTAACATCGGTTGTACGTTCTGTGCCAGCGGATTGATCAAAAAACAACGTGACCTTAACAACGGTGAAATCACTGCTCAAATCATGCTCGTTCAAAAATACTTTGATGATCGTGGTGAAGGAGACCGTGTCAGCCACGTGGTTGTTATGGGAATTGGTGAGCCTTTTGATAACTATGACAATGTACTTAAATTCTTGCGTACAATCAATGACGATCACGGCTTAGCTATCGGAGCTCGTCATATTACAGTATCAACATCAGGGCTTGCTCATAAAATTAAGGACTTTGCAAACGAAGGTGTTCAAGTTAACTTGGCAGTATCACTTCATGCACCAAACAATGAGCTTCGTTCAAGTATTATGCGTATCAACCGTTCATTCCCATTGGAAAAATTGTTTGATGCCATCGAATACTATATTGAAACGACTAATCGCCGTGTGACCTTTGAGTACATTATGCTCAGCGAGGTTAATGATCATCCTGAAAATGCTCAGGAATTGGCTGATTTGACTAAAAATATCCGTAAGTTATCTTATATCAACTTGATTCCTTACAACCCTGTTTCAGAGCATGACCAATATAGTCGTTCATCTAAAGAGCGTGTTGCTGCTTTCTATGATGTGCTCAAGAAAAATGGTGTTAACTGTGTTGTTCGTCAAGAACACGGTACAGATATCGATGCTGCTTGTGGCCAATTGCGTTCAAATACCATGAAACGTGATCGCCAAAAAGCAGTTGCGGATACCGCAGGTCAGTAAACGTGTCAGAGCATCTAAGAAAGACCAAGTCACAGTCAGTATGGCTTAAGGGAGCCACAGTTCTTTACGCCCTTATCATTTGCCTGCTTTGCTTTAGTCCTCAGTGGGGAGTGGTAGAAGGCATCAGTACACCAAATATTATTTATTGGGGGCGCCTACGTTTGCTTTTAGTTCCCTTCAACTCTTTGGTGAGCTTGGGACAACTGACTAGTCTAAAGCAGCTTGTTTGGGTGATAGGACAGAATCTTAGTAATGTTTTGTTACTATATCCTTTGGGAGTTTGTCTGATGTTTCTCTCCAATGCATGGCGTAGTGGGAAGAAAAGTCTATGTCTTGGGTTTGCCCTTAGTCTTTTCATTGAATGTACCCAGCTTTTGCTAGATTTTTTGATTGATGCCAATAGGGTTTTTGAAGTTGATGATTTGTGGACCAATAGTTTGGGGATTTTGTTAGCTTACTGGACCTATCGTGTGATTCAAAGTAAGAAATCAGGCTTTTTATAAAAAAGAGATCTCTTGTGATCAGAAAGTGATAACAAAGATCTATTAAGACAGTGAGATGGGGTGCTCTCTCTCACCAAGTAGAGTTCATTTTAACATCTAAACGCAGTGTTTGAATGGTGGTTTCGTTTGCCCTATACGCTCTTGAGCTGATCTATTCAACCAAGTAGAGGTGAGAAAGTGACCTCTTTTTTCTATGTTTATGAGGTGACTGTAGCCTATCAACTGGGTCTTGATAGGAGGTTAGCTCTTGCTATTATCTAAGAAGTGATGTGATTGGATCTGTATCACGCTTTTAGATGAAAATGATGAAGAAAGGAACCTTATGTCTATTGTCAAAAAACTATGGTGGTTTTTTAAATTAGAAAAGAAACGCTATATCTTAGGGATAGTTGCACTGAGTTTAGTGTCCGTTTTGAACCTTATTCCACCAGCTGTTATGGGGAAGGTTATAGATGCGATTACCAGTAAATCCCTAACACAATCGCAATTATTGTGGAACTTGCTGTGGCTCTTGTTGTCAGCTCTTGCCATGTATGGTTTACGTTATCTCTGGAGAATGTATATCTTAGGGACGTCTTATCGCTTGGGACAAATTGTCCGCTCGCGTCTGTTTGAGCAGTTTACTCGAATGTCACCGTCTTTCTATCAAAAATACCGTACGGGAGACTTGATGGCTCATGCTACAAATGATATTAATGCCTTAACACGTCTTGCAGGTGGTGGGGTCATGTCAGCAGTGGACGCTTCCATTACTGCCTTGGTGACTCTGATTACAATGTTCTTTAGCATTTCCTGGCAGATGACCTTGGTCGCTATTATTCCCCTACCTTTTATGGCATTAGCAACGAGTCGTCTGGGAAGAAAAACACATACAGCCTTTGGAGCATCGCAGGCAGCCTTTTCAGAGTTAAACAACAAGGTTCAAGAGTCGGTGTCTGGTATTAAGGTAACCAAGTCCTTTGGCTATCAAGAGAAAGAATTACATTCTTTCCAAGAAACCAATGAAATGACCTTCCAAAAGAACATGACGACAATGACCTACGATACGCTCTGGGATCCTGTTGTTCTCCTCTTTGTTGGAGCCTCCTACGCCTTGACACTATTAGTTGGCTCTCTCATGGTTTCCAAAGGTCAGGTTACCGTGGGGAATTTGGTCACCTTTGTCACTTATCTTGATATGCTAGTTTGGCCTTTGATGGCAGTTGGTTTTTTGTTTAATATGATCCAACGTGGTAATGTCTCTTACGATCGTATCAACGCCCTTTTAGAAGAGGAGTCAGATATCAATGATCCTAAGCAGGCTATCACCAATCCTAAGAATGGTCGTTTGGAGTATGATCTTGAACAGTTTAGCTTTGATCAAGATGAGACTTTGTCAGCGATTCATTTTGCACTTGAAAAGGGACAAACTTTGGGGCTTGTCGGTCAGACTGGTTCAGGAAAGACAGCCTTGATTAAGTTGCTCTTGCGTGAGTATGATGTTGATAAAGGAAAGATTACCTTGGATGGGCATGATATTCGTGACTATAAGCTTGAAGATTTGCGTGGTCTGATAGGATATGTGCCTCAGGATCAGTTCTTATTTGCGACAACTATCCTTGAAAATATCCGCTTTGGAAATCCTGACTTATCGCTTGAAGTGGTTAAAGAAGCGGCTAAATTAGCTCAGGTCTATGATGATATTGAGGCTATGCCAGATGGTTTTGAGACCTTGATTGGTGAGAAAGGTGTCTCACTCTCAGGAGGTCAAAAGCAGCGGATTGCCATGAGTCGTGCTATGATTTTGGATCCTGATATTTTGATTTTGGATGACTCGCTTTCAGCGGTTGATGCCAAGACAGAATATGCGATTATTGATAACCTTAAGGAAACGCGTCAGGACAAGACAACTATTATCATTGCCCACCGTCTCAGCGCAGTCGTCCATGCTGATCTTATCTTGGTATTGCAGGATGGTCATATCATTGAACGAGGTCGTCATGATGACTTGTTGGCTCAAGGTGGTTGGTACGCTGACACTTATGAGTCACAACAACTTGAATTTGATGAAGGAGGTGCTGACCTTGTCTAAAAATTATGATCAATGGCAGGTTTTTAAACGTCTGTTGACCTATTTAAAACCCTATAAGGGATTGACTATTGTCGCCTTGACATTTCTCTTGTTGACAACGGTGGTTCGAAGTGTGATTCCTTTGGTTGCTTCCCACTTCATTGACCAGTACCTCGGCAAGCTAACCCAGCCAGCCTTTCTGATGATTGTGGCTTACTACGGGCTTTATTTGCTTCAGACAGTCATCCAGTACTTGGGAAATCTCTTTTTTGCGCGTGTGTCTTATAGTATTGTAAGGGACATTCGTCGTGATGCCTTCGCTAATATGGAAAAGCTAGGGATGTCTTATTTTGACCGTACACCTGCAGGTTCTATCGTTTCTCGTATCACCAACGATACAGAGACAGTGAGTGATATGTTTTCTGGGCTTTTGTCTAGTTTCATATCAGCTATCTTTATCTTTGTTACGACCCTTTACGCCATGTTGTTATTGGATGTTCGTTTGACAGGTTTGGTAGCCATCTTTTTACCTTTTATTTTTATTTTAGTTAATCTCTATCGTAAGAAGTCTGTTCATGTTATTAGCCGTACGCGTGCTTTGTTATCAGATATCAACGCCAAATTATCTGAGAGTATTGAAGGGATTCGTATTATTCAAGCCTTCAATCAGCAAAAGCGTCTTAAAGCAGAGTTTGATGAAATTAATGAAGATCATGTGACTTATGCCAATCGCTCAATGGCTTTGGATTCTCTCTTTTTGAGACCAGCTATGTCACTTCTTAAGCTGCTCGCTTATGCCGTTCTTATGGCCTATTTTGGCTTTAGAGGGGCTCATATTGGTATCTCAGCAGGTGTCATGTACGCTTTTATCCAGTACATTAACCGTCTTTTTGACCCACTGATTGAGGTGACGCAAAACTTTTCAACCTTGCAAACCTCTATGGTCTCTGCGGGGCGTGTCTTTGACTTGATTGATGAGCGTGGCTATGAGCCGACGCAGGAAAATAGCGGTGCTAAGGTAGTCGATGGGAATATCGAGTTTAAAGAGGTGTCCTTCTCTTATGATGGTAAACATCAGATTTTAGACAAGATTTCCTTTAAGGTTAATAAGGGTGAAACCATTGCCTTTGTTGGACATACAGGCTCTGGTAAATCATCCATCATCAACGTTTTCATGCGTTTTTATGAGTTTGCCTCAGGTCAGGTTCTCTTGGACGGAGTGGATATTCGACAGTACGCTCAAGAAGAGCTACGAGCTAATGTCGGGCTGGTCTTGCAGGATCCTTTCCTCTATCACGGTACTATCAAGTCCAATATTGCCATGTACCAAGACTTATCTGACGATGAGATTAAGGCGGCAGCCGAGTTTGTCGATGCCGACCAATTCATCCAGAAGTTGCCAGACAAGTATGACCAAGCTGTTTCAGAGCGCGGCTCAAGTTTTTCAACAGGTCAGCGTCAGCTATTGGCTTTTGCCAGAACCGTCGCCAGCCAACCCAAGGTGCTTATCCTAGATGAAGCAACTGCCAATATCGACTCAGAGACTGAAGGGATCGTGCAGGCGTCGCTGGCTAAGATGCGTCAGGGTCGCACGACGATTGCTATCGCCCATCGCCTGTCAACCATCCAAGATGCCAACTGCATCTATGTGCTGGATAAGGGGCGTATCATCGAGAGTGGTAATCATGAGGAGCTACTAGCTCTTAAAGGTACTTATTACAAGATGTACCAGCTTCAAGCAGGTTCTATGGGAAATTAGGTTCATTTTTAAGAAGGTTTATCGTTTTATCAGCGATGAATCTTTTTTTGTCATCAAATTGTAAACTAATCAACAGTTACGTCATGAAATAGATAGCTTCTTTGGTTATAATGGAATAAAAGGTTTAAAAGAAGAGCTAGGATTGTCTAAACCAAGTCTGAATTAGATCTCTATAAGGTAAGGGTCGGTTTTTAGGTTTAGGTCATTGTCTCTTTGTTTTATATTGATGTGAAAACCCATGTGTACAATGATATGTTAAGGAGTAAGCCGTTGTCAGAACAAGTATTTCGTCGTCAAGACTCAGAAAATCATTTGACTAAAAGACAGATTAAGATTAAAATCAAAGAACTTGAGTCAGCCTTGAAACAGGCTGAAACGATGGAGCAGGTCCGTCAACTTCAAGACTTGATCAAGACTTATGAGGCTATGTTAGAACAACCAGTGCTAGTGTCGCCTGAAAAAACCTCTAAGAAGAAGCCTTGGTTAAAATACCTCATTGTTTTTATTGTTTTGGCGATTTTGTCAATCATTATTTACCTATTTTGGCAGTTCCAGATTCAAAGCCAAAAATCAGATATGACCAGTAGGTCCACTGGCATAACCATGTCATCAACCAGTACGAGCACTAGTTCAAGCGACACCATAGGTCAAGCCATTTCTGGAGTGCCGTCGTCTCTAGTTGGTACCTGGGGTGGTACAACTACGACTGGTAAGGTGACTTTGATGATTGATGAATCGGGCTATATTACTCGTTATGACAGCACATATGGCTACAGCTATGGACAGATTGAGTCTTACCAATTGGTTGGGAAAGGTCTCTTTAAGTTGAACTTTGTTTCTGGAGATGCTTCAGCCTTTCAATTTGGCCAAGCTGGGACTTCTTATGGTGTCTTGACGTCGTCAGACAGCATCTATCCTCAAGTCTGGCAAACTAGTAGCAATCTTAGTTCAGATTACACAACCTCAAAGGCAACAGCATTTACCAAGGGAGTTTCCTATATTCCAAGCTCAAGTTCTAAGTCATCTAGCAGTAGTTCGTCGTCAAGTTCATCATCGTCAAGTTCATCATCATCAAGTTCATCTTCAAGCTCTTCTTCAACGACGGAAAGCTCTAGTACCACAACATCTGTTGACACAAAGACTTTAACAGAATCTCAAGTCCAGTCATGGGTTTTAGAGACCTATGCTAGTGCTAAAGGCTTGTCAGATAGTGATGAGTCCAACTATTTTGTCAATGTGAAGTCATATGATGATGGTCTTGTTTATGCCAGCGTCAGAAAGACCAGTGACAAAGGAACTCGACTAGCTTTATACCGTGTTAATGCGGATGGAAAACTGGAAGAAGGCAATCTTGACGCAACCAACTGGCACGTGGTCAGTGATAGCTTTAGCTATTAATCAAATGTCAATTAGAAGACAAACTTACTTGTGTAGGTTTGTTTTTTTGATGTTCTTGATGGTTTATTTTTCTTATTTTGTCTCTATCTTTTATGACAAATGTCATGTGATGTCATGACTGTTAGTGCTAATGTCTTGTCATCGTTAATGATAAAATAGCCTTATCAATAGAAATTTGGGAGGATGACGATGATTACAGTTGATCATTTATCGAAAGCGATTAAAGGCAAACCTATTTTATCGGATATTAGTTTTACGATTGAGGCAGGAGACTGTCTGGCTCTTATCGGTCCGAATGGTGCTGGGAAAACGACACTTATGTCTTGTATGTTGGGGGATAAGATTGCTAGTAGGGGGACTGTTTTAGTGGACAATGAAGCTCCCAAATCGAGGGCAAATAAAGAGCAGATAGCCTACCTAGCTCAAGAAAATCTCATTCCTAAAGGATTGAAGGTCAAAGAGTTAATTGCCTTTTTTAGGGCTATTCACCGTGATAGCTTAAGAGAGTCAGAGATAGTTGATTTACTTGGTTTTAGTCCGTTACAATACCATCAACTGGCAGATAATCTGTCTGGTGGGCAAAGACGCTTGTTAGCCTTTGTGCTGTGTCTGATTGGAAAGCCAAACTATCTCTTTTTAGACGAACCAACAGCAGGGATGGATACGACAACCCGTCAACACTTTTGGGAAATTATCGCTGATTTAAAGAAAAAGGGCGTAACGATTGTCTATTCCAGTCATTACATTGAAGAAGTTGAACATACGGCAGATCGGATTTTGGTGTTAAATCAAGGTAAATTGATACGTGATACAACACCTTTTGCCATGCGAAATGAAGAATGTGAGAAGCAGGTCACTCTTTCCTTGGATTTCGAAAACTTGGTTCTTGGATTGAAGAATGTTTATGATGTTAAACAAGGTCGAGATACGGTTCAGTTTATGACAAAAGACTTGGGAAGTGTCTGGGAAAAATTGCAGCAGTCTGGTTGCAGTATTTCAGATATTGAAGTTCAAAACAAGACCTTGCTAAATAGTTTGTTTGATACAACGAGAGGAGATAAGTGATGAAAGCTTTATTGAAAATAGAATGGATTTCAACAGTGAGAAATTGGCAGGTTTTTATTCTGTCAATAGGATTACCAGTTTTCTTCTTTTTATTGTACTCAGGTATGACCATGTCTGATAATCCAGTGGAACAAAAATTGTTTATCAAAGGTTATATGCTGACCATGACAGCTTTTTCCATGTCTAGCTTTGGTTTCTTCAGCTTTCCTGCTATGCTCAAGAGCGATAAAAATGATCATTATTTGACCTATATCGAGCATTCGCCACTGTCTATGTCTTATTATTATTTGGCTAAGGTACTTCGTGTACTTGTGTATTTCTTGATTGCTATTCTTGTGACATTTACTGTTGGTTTCTTCTTTAGACAGGTGTCCATGCCAGTTCGAAGTTGGTTCTTGTCAGTCGTTTTGCTCTTATTATCAGGTTTGGTCTTTTTAGCTTTTGGACTGTTATTTTCGCAGATTAAATCACAACAATTGATGACTGTTTTAGCCAATATTACTTTCTTGGGCTTGGCAATCTTAGGTGGCTCTTGGATGCCAATATCGGTATTTCCAGATTGGGTACAAGCTATTTCAAAACTAACACCAACCTATCATGTCAATCACTTGGTAAAGGCGTTTGCTTTGGACAATGTGTTTGCCTGGCAGTCATTTGTGATCGTGCTCATCTATGCTATAATAGTGGCAGGTTTAGCCTTATTTATCAAAGAAAGACGAGAGATTAACGGATGATTTCTTATATTAAGAAAATCAAATGGGAGCATCCCTTATATTATATGCCCTTGATTTTCATGGTATTTCCATTTACGGGACCTTTTTATTTCCAGTATCCCTTGTGGACACTATTACCTAGTTCGCTCTTTTTAGTCTCTTATCTTTACATCATTCATGCGAGAGTAACTTGGCTAACTAATGTTGTCTGGACTTATCTGTTAGCCTATATCGTGTTTATGACATTGGCGGTTAATGGTGGCATGATGTGGTTTTTCTTTTATACAGTTAATCTCTTGGTTTATCGGTTTGAAGACACTATCAGGTCATATCGTTATCTCTCATTTCTTTTTGCCAATTTCTTGATAACCCTGCTGACCTTGATTTGGGGAGCAGATTTTGGTTCTCGTATCATGGCTATTTTGCTACCACTTATCAATTTTACTCTCGTCTTTTATTGGACAAGGGAGCGAGAGCGTGACAAGCAAGAGAAAGTCATTTTTCAACAACACCAGACCATCAATCTTTTAGCTGCTGAAAATGAGCGTAATCGGATTGGACGTGATTTACATGACAGTCTGGGACACACTTTTGCTATGATGACCTTGAAGACAGAGTTGGCACTCAAGCAGTTGGAGAAGGAAAATCTGACTGCGGTTCAAAAAGAATTGCAGGAGATAAACCACATCAGTCGCCAGTCCATGCAGGAGGTTAGAAGCATTGTCAGCAATCTCAAATACCGTAGCTTCTCAGAGGAGTTGAGGATTTTAGAGGACATGTTTTCGCAGTCTGCGATTGACTTGACGATTGACAATCATCTGGATAGTCAGACTTTATCGCCTGTCTTACAGTCTAGTTTGGTTATGATTGTGAGAGAATTGACCAATAATATCATCAAACACAGTCAGGCCAAGTCAGCTCGTTTGACTGTTTGGCGTGATAAGGGCGTCCATGTGTCTATGACAGATGATGGCTGTGGTTTTAAAGACCTGACCGGTCAGGAGTTGTATTCTATCAAAGAGCGTCTGCAATTGGTCAAGGGAGAGGTTTCGGTGACGTCCTTGAAAAATCCTACTCCGATTGAGGTTGTTTTGTCTGAAGGAGTAAGGGAATGAAGTTATTAGTGGCAGAAGACCAGGCCATGCTCAGAGATGCCATGTGCCAGCTCCTGTTGATGGAGGAAGAGATTGATGAGATTTTTCAAGCTGGGACAGGCTTAGAGGCGCAGCGACTGCTGGAAAAAGAAGCGGTAGATTTGGCTATCTTAGACGTTGAAATGCCCGACTTATCGGGTCTGGATGTCCTAGACTGGTCTAAGAAAAATAAGCCTGACTTAAAAATCATCATCGTGACGACTTTCAAGCGGACAGGGTATTTTCAAAGAGCTGTAAAAGCTGGTGTTGATGCCTATGTGTTAAAAGACCGCTCGACGGCTGAGCTAATGGGGACAATCTCAAAAGTCATGGCAGGACAAAAAGAGTATTCGCCAGAATTGATGGAAAGTCTTTTTGTGGATCCTAACCCACTCAGTTTGCAAGAACAAAAGGTCTTAGACTTGCTTAGTCAGGGTTTGACCAACAAAGAGATCGCAGCAGCACTGTTTTTATCAAACGGAACGGTCCGCAATTATGTCTCTTCAATCTTTAATAAGTTATCGGTCGGAACACGGATTGAAGCCATGACCAAGGCGCGTGATAAGGGATGGTTGGACTGAGACTGAGCTTATTGATTATTTTAAATAACTGTTAATCATTTCAATTCTTAGACGAAGTTTCTAGGGATTGAAGTGATTTTTTTGATTATAAGGAAGCTAGGGGTTGAGAGTAGAAGTTTAGGGGATGTCTTCTGTGTTTATGAATGTCTATATTTCAAAGGTTGAGACAGCAAGTTTTATAAAAATATAAAAAGAAAACGTTTTATTTGACTATTTTCTATCCCATGTTATAATGACAATATAAAAAAAAATAAATATTGTCACTTTGTTTCGTTTTTGGTGAAACAAACGCTTATAGAATTTTCGGAGGAAAAGATTATGTTATGGACAATTTTAGTTGGTGCACTAATTGGTGTGATTGCAGGGACTCTTACTAAAAAAGGTGGCTCAATGGGGTGGATTGCAAATATTTTTGCAGGATTGATTGGTTCCTATGTAGGGCAACTTCTCTTTGGAACTTGGGGACCAAGTCTGGCTGGTATGGCTTTGATTCCTTCTATTATCGGAGCGGTTATTGTTGTAGCAGTGGTCTCATTCTTCTTGTCACGACGTGATTAGTCTTATTAAAAAAGAAATTCAAGGAGGAGATTAAGATGACGAAGCTGTCTAAAACATTGTCGGTTATCCTAGGTCTCATTTTAATCAGTTTTTTATTATCGGTTAGCTATATGTATTTGGACCAGGCAAGCGTTCCGAAAGACATTGCAGATCAATTAGCTTCTTTGAAATTTGACTATTCTTTTGGACAAGATGTTCTATCTGATATTTTAGGAAATTATTTTTTCTGGGGTCCTATTATCATTGTAGTATTTATTGTAATTGCTCTGATATTAATTATTTTTTGGCCAAGAACTTATAGTGAGCTTACGCTAGATAAGTCAAACTCAGGTTCTTTAAAACTTAAAAAATCAGCAATCGAAGGTTATGTTAAGTCCATTGTAGTGGGTCAAGGAGTAATGGCATCTCCTAAAGTTGATGTTAAAATGTATCGAAAAAAATTCAAAGTATCAGTATCGGGGCGAATGATTCCAAGGATAAATGCCATTGAGAAATCAATTCAACTAGAGCAGGATATCCATCATGGTTTAGAGCAATTTTTTGGTATTGATAAGCTAGTTGATTTCACGGTTCTTGTTAAGCACATTGAAGAAAAAGAAAAAACGACCTCAAGTCGTGTAGAGTAGGTGGATAAGATGGATGTGATGACTTTATTAAAAAAATATCGTTACCCAATTGTTGGAGGTTTGCTAGGATTAATCTTTGCGGTTCTCTTGGTAACTTATGGCTTATTTAAGACCATCTTAATTCTAGTTTTTATAGCGCTAGGAATTTACTTAGCTATATTTATAGAACGACGAGACATCTTGGATAATTTATTTAAGAAATAATAGAAAGAGGAAATGACTATGACAACTCAAGATAAAAATACTACTATAAAAGGCCAATTAACTTATGAAGATAAAGTCATTGAGAAAATTGTAGGAATTGCACTAAATTCTGTTGATGGTCTTCTTCAGGCTGATGGTGGCTTCTTCTCTAATATCAAAGATAAATTAGTTAATACTGATACGACTCGCGATGGTGTCAATGTTGAAGTTGGTCAAAAACAAGTCGCTGTAGACCTTGATATTATTGCAGAATACCAAAAAAATGTTCCTAAAATTTACCAAGACATTAAAGAAGTGATTGAACGTGAAGTCAAACGAATGACAGACCTTGATGTTGTTGAGGTCAATGTTAATGTGGTTGATATTAAAACGCGTGAGCAGTTTGATACAGATAAGGTTAGTTTGCAGGACCGTGTGACAGGTGTAGCGCAAGCAACAGGAGAATTCGCAAGTGACCAATACAATAAAGCAACAGATAGCATAGGGAGTTTGACTGAAAAAGAAGAACCACGAGTTATTTAGGAGAGTTTAGTGTTCAAATACTAATAAGTTAGTTTGATAAATGTAATAAGAGTTGTAAGTAGAAAATGAGGTAAACGTTATGTCTGAAGAAAAATTTGATGCAAAATTAGATCAAGTAAAAGGCTCTTTGAAAGAGGGATTCGGTAAATTGACAGGAGATAAAGAGACTGAGTCAGAAGGAAAAGTTGAAAAACTTTCTGGAAAAGCTAAAGAATTTGTTGAAGATGTCAAAGATACTGTCAAAGGTGCTGTTGAAGGCCTAAAAGACAAAAGATAAGTTGTGTTTTAATAACATGACGTAGCTTATCAAAGATACGAGGAGAAAGAGGTAACTATTATGACTGAAACTAAAAAAAATACTGAAAAACAAGCACATGGAACATCTGCACTTAAAGGTGATATCACATATGAGAATAAAGTGATTGAAAAAATCATCGGTAAATCATTGGAGACAGTTGATGGTTTATTGGCTGTAAATGGTGGTTTCTTCACTAATCTTAAAAATAAAGTTGTAAATAGTGAAGATGTCACTGAAGGGATTCATGTTGAAGTTGGAACAAAACAAGTTGCAACAGATTTGAAAATTGTTACAGAATACGGGAAAGATATTCCTGCAATAGTTGATAACATCAAAGCAATCATTTCAGAGCGAGTACTTGAAATGACACATCTTGAAGTTGTCGAAGTTAATGTAGCTGTTGTGGATATTCAGACTAAGGAAGAATTTGAAGCGTCACAAGTAACCTTGCAAGATCGCGTAACAGAGGCTGGAAGAGCGACTGGTGAGTTTGTCTCAGAACAATCTGCCAAAGCCGGAGAAGCCATTTCAAATACAACTGATAAAGTTAAGGCTCAGATTGAAGAGTCGCGGGTTAAATAAAGAAGTTTAGTATGCTTAGTCTGACTACTTTATAAGAGTTGAGGAGGTGTGTCATGTTTAAATTGAATAAAAGGAAAAGAGGGAAAATTGGAACCATTATACAGTTTATTGGAGTATTAATTCCCTTACTTCAATTCATTTATAGTATTATCCGAGATCGTAAACACCATCAATAATTTACAACCTATTTTCTTGGTAGTATGGTAAATCTATAAATAAAACAGGTAAAATACTCTAATAATCACAACTCGCTTCGGTTAATAATGAGACACTTTGAAATTGGATTAAGTGAAGGCATGTAGTCTAAAAATGGCTACATGCTTTTGATGTTTAATTGAAATATCATAGGAGAATTCAAGTTGCTGACTTTAGAAAAAATATGATAAAATATAGATAGACTATCAATTAATGGAAGTGAATGAGAACTGTAATAAACTAAAGGATACTAATAAAATCTAGTGATTGTATTGTTAATTGATGGATTTGTTGTATTTAAAAAGATCATCAAGTATAGTTTGATTTCGACGAAGCTCACCTTTCCAATTTTACTAGAACAGATGTAGCAATCGAAGTCTTTTCGCTGGGGCTAGGGTAATGAAGGAATCGTATAAGGAAATTTTGAGACAATTAGTCCGATGAGTTAGTTTAAAAATCTTTGAGTATGATGTTCTAACCACTTCCTAAATTTATTTTTATTAAATACAAAAAAGAAACTGATTTTTTAATACAGTTTCTTTTCAGTGAGGAGAACAGTATGCCTAATCGAAAAATGGTTAAAGCGTCTAAGTATCAACAGATAGCTGTGGGTATTGCGCAACGTATAGTTGCTGGAGATTATCCTGTTGGAGAAAGTATCAAGTCAAGATCAACCTTATCAAGTATGTTTGGAGTTTCTCCTGAGACAACTAGAAAAGCTTTGAACATTTTAGCTGACTTACACATTGTATCCATTAAACATGGGAGTGGAGCTACGGTACTATCTAAAGAGAGAGCAAATGAATTTTTAGAAAATTTTGAAGCAACCCATTCTCTGAACAACCAGAAAGATAAGATACTGGATAAATTAGACCAACAAGACCTTCTTATGAAAGAACTTCGTGGTATGGTAACGGTTTACTTAGATCAAACAAAACGCGTCCACAAGAAATACCCACTAGAACCCTATAGTTTGAAGATAACAGAAAGTGTAGTATACCTCGGTAAGCAGTTAGGTGAACTCAATGTATGGAGTCATACAAGTGCTACAATTGTAGGGATTGAGCGAGGTAATGAGTTATTGATTTCACCTAGTCCTTATCAAACATTGGAAAAAGGAGATATCGTTTACTTTGTGGGTGAAGAGGAGTCTTATTTAAGAATGAAAAATTTTTTAGGTATCTAAATCTTAGACTAGTGACTACCTAAAACAACGAGGAGAATTAATTTCATTTTATATTGATGCCGTTTTCCCTTATTATCTGTTTTATTTGGGTATTTGGTCTGGAATAAACTAGAAAGCCTTTGCATTTTTCAGAAAATATCGAAAATACCTTGCAATTTAAGGTGAAAGGTGTATAATAGAAGACAAATCAGAAGAAGTACTCTTGGAGTGACGTTCAGAAAGCTGACGGTTGTTGCGAGTCAGTCAAGCTCTATTAGGAAATGGGCTGATAGTGATAAAGTGAAGGTAACACATAGCCTTCAGGTAGGCACCCCTTACAGTGCGAGTCCTTGTTAGAGGATCATGAGATAGTAGTCGCTTAGATGAAGGCTACTCCGTTGAGGTGGTACCGTATTAAACTCGATTTAATGCCCTCACACAGATGTTTTCTGTGTGAGGTTTTTTGTTTATTCTAATGAAGACAAATAACCACAAGAAAGATAGAAAGAGGAACCAATAGATGCGTAAAATTTTGACTGCTGATACCTTGACACCAATTCTTGCTTACATGCGTGTGCAAGGTGAACATAAGGTTATCCTTGAGTCCATTCCTCGTGAGAAAGAAAATGCCCGCTTCTCCATTGTCGCTTATAATCCCGTTTTTGAAGTCAAGTACGACAAGGGTATTTTGACAGAAAATGGCAAAGCGGTTGATCAAGATCCTTTGGATTATTTGAACGCTTTAACAGTCAAAGGGTCAAGTACAGATCTGCCTTTTGGTGGCGGTGCCATTGGTTTTGTTGGCTATGACATGATTAGCCTCTATGAAAATATTGGTGAGCTTCCAGAGGACACCATTGGCACTCCTGATATGCACTTCTTTGTCTATGAGTCTTATCTAGTCTTTGACCACAAGAAAGAAAAGGTCTATGTGGTTGAGGATAATATCTATAGCCACCGTGACAATGATGCCGTGCGTCAAGCTCTCGGTCAGGTGGTGTCAGATTTACAGACCCAGGCAGCCAACGAATTTAGCCCACAAGACTTACATGCTCTGCAATTTTCAAACCATATCG
The DNA here is from genome assembly GCF_016908655.1 of Streptococcus saliviloxodontae. Classification (GTDB taxonomy): domain Bacteria; phylum Bacillota; class Bacilli; order Lactobacillales; family Streptococcaceae; genus Streptococcus; species Streptococcus saliviloxodontae. The sequence goes on along the minus strand of NZ_JAFBEI010000003.1, from coordinate 37,427 downwards.
AAAAAGAGATATTTGAAGACATGGTAGCGAAAGCCAAACGTCTCATTCGTGAGGGGGATATGTTCCAGTGCGTGCTTAGTCAGCGTTTCTCAAGTCCTTTTGATGGTGACCCGTTGGACTACTACCGTAACTTACGTGTGACCAACCCATCTAACTACCTCTATTTCTATGATTTTGGGGATTATCAGATTATTGGGGCAAGTCCTGAAAGTTTGGTCTCAGTCAAAGATGGTGTGGTAACGACTAACCCGATTGCAGGGACCCGTCATCGTGGTGCCAACGAGGAAGAAGACCAAGCTTTAGCAGAAGACCTCTTGGCAGACATCAAGGAAACTGCGGAGCACCGCATGTTGGTTGACCTTGGACGAAATGACATCGGTCGCATTGCCACAAATGGTAGCGTTCAAGTGACCAAGTACATGGAGGTGGAGTACTTCCGTTATGTCATGCATTTGACCAGTGTGGTTAAGGGACAGCTCCTTCCAGAGCTCAATGCCATGGATGCCCTCAAGGCGACCCTTCCAGCAGGTACGGTATCAGGAGCTCCTAAGATTCGTGCCATGAAGCGTATCTATGAGTTGGAACAAGAAAAGCGTGGCGTTTATGCTGGAGCAATCGGCTACCTGTCAGCTACTGGTGACATGGATTTTGCCATTGCTATTCGTACCATGATTTTGAAAAATAGCAGAGCTTACGTCCAGGCTGGGGCAGGTATTGTCTACGACAGTATCCCAGAAAATGAGTTTTACGAAACTATCAATAAGGCAAAAGCCATGACAAGAATAGGAGATGTGCAATGATTTTATTGATTGATAACTACGATTCCTTTACCTATAATTTAGCTCAGTATCTGGGAACCTTTACAGAGGTCAAGGTCTTGAGAAATGATGACGATAGTCTCTATGAAGAGGCTGAAAAAGCAGATGGTCTTGTTTTCTCACCAGGTCCAGGTTGGCCAGCCGATGCTGGAAAAATGGAAGACATGATTCGAGATTTTGCAGGTAAAAAGCCGATTCTAGGAGTTTGTCTAGGGCATCAAGCCATCGCTGAAACCTTTGGCGGAAAGCTAGGTCTAGCTAAGAATGTCATGCACGGTAAGCAGAGCAATATCACCTTTGAAGCACCGTCACCAATTTATGATGGGATTGCTAATGACGTGCCAATCATGCGTTACCACTCCATTGTTGTTGATGAGATGCCAGCCGATTTTGAAGTGACAGCCATTACAACAGATGACAAGGAAATCATGGCAATTCAGCACAAAAACTTGCCAATCTACGGTCTTCAGTATCACCCAGAAAGTATCGGTTCACCAGATGGGCTTAAAATGATTGAAAACTTTATCAAGATTGTTGAAAACGAAGAGGAGAAGAGCTGATGAAAGAAATCTTTACCCAAATTGCTAATAAAGAAGATTTAAGTCAAGAGCAAGTGGAAGCTTTGTTTGATGATATTCTCAATGACCGCCTTAATGAGTCACAAATTGCAGCTTTTCTGATGGGGCTAAAGGTCAAGGGAGAGACGGCAGATGAGATTACCGGCATCGTGCGAGCACTGAAAAAACATGCGGTCGTTCTGCCAGAAACTTATACTGATGCCATGGACAACTGTGGTACAGGTGGTGACCAGTCTTACAGTTTCAATATTTCAACTACTGTTTGCTTTGTTCTCGCTGCGGGAGGCATTCGTGTGGCTAAGGCTGGTAATCGCTCGGTATCTTCTAAGTCTGGTTCAGCTGATGTCCTTGAGGCACTTGGCATTAACATCGCAGCCAGTCCAGAAGTCCTCAACAAGGCTTTGAAAGAAGTCGGACTTGCTTTCATTTTTGCTCAAAGCATGCACCCAGCTATGCGTTTTATTGGACCTGCTCGTCAGTCATTGGGTATTCCAACCATTATGAACTTGGTGGGGCCTTTGGCAAATCCGCTTGACCTTGAAACACAGCTCATGGGTCTCTACCGTCAAGAGTTGCAGGAGACCCTGGCACAGGTTATGGACAAGTTGGGACGTCAGCGTGCCATTATCATCACAGGTCCAGATAATATGGATGAGGCTGCCCTCTACGGTGTCAACCACTACACCCTTTTGGACAATGGTGTCATCAGTCAGCACAGCTTTACCTATGAAGACCTCGGTATGCCTAAGGTTGAGCTTGCTGACATCACAGGTGGCGATGCCAAGGAAAATGCCGAGATTCTCCTTAGTGTCTTGCGTGGTGAGGCTAGCCCTTACCTTGAGACGACAGTCCTTAATGCGGGCCTTGGTTTTTATGCCAATGGCAAAGCTAACAGCTTGAAAGAGGGTGTTGACCTTGCTCGTCAGCTGATTGCAGATGGCTCAGCCCTTGCTAAATTTGAAGCGCTTAAAGAGGTGCAAGCATGAGTAAGACCTTCCTACCAACTATTTTAGAAGCTAAGGAAAAAGAGGTGGCAGAGCTTGTTATGGAGGACTTGCAGCCTCTTCGCCAGACCTACTCTTTTTACCAATTTTTAAAAGAGAATCCTCAAAAACTTCAGATTATTTCAGAAGTTAAGAAAGCCAGCCCAAGCATGGGAGATATCAATTTGGACGTAGACATTGTTGCCCAAGCCAAGACTTATGAGAAAAATGGGGCGGCCATGATTTCAGTCTTGACAGACCAAGTCTTCTTCAAGGGAGACATTGATTTTCTCCGTCAGATTTCTAGTCAGGTTGCCATTCCGACCTTGGCTAAGGACTTCATCATTGATGAGAAGCAGATTGTGCGTTCTCGTAATGCAGGGGCGACGGTTATTCTCTTGATTGTGGCTGCTCTGCCAGAGAGTCGCCTCAAAGAACTCTACGACTTTGCGACTGGTTTGGGGCTGGAAGTCTTGGTTGAAACCCACAATCTGCCTGAGTTAGAAGTGGCTCACCGCATCGGTGCCAAGATTATCGGTGTCAACAATCGTAATTTGGTGACCTTTGAAGTTGACCTCAATACCAGTCTTGAGCTATCAAGGCATTTCAAGGCAGAACCCGTCTACATCTCTGAGTCAGCTATCTTCACAGGAGAAGATGCCAGTCTAGTTGCTCCATTTTTCGATGGTATCCTAGTCGGAACAGCCCTCATGCAGGCTGACAATGTCGCTGAAAAAGTGAAGGAGCTTGCCGTTGCTAAAGGTTAAAATTTGTGGACTGTCTGACGAGAAGGCTGTCGCTCAGGCGGTAAATAGCGGAGCAGACTACATTGGTTTTGTACTGGCCCCCAGCAAGCGTCAGGTTAGTCTTGAACAGGCTCATGACCTAGCCCAAGCCATTCCAAAAAATGTTAAAAAAGTCGGTGTCTTTGTCAGTCCTAGCCTGGCTGAACTGAAAGAGGCGATTGCAGCTATCCCTCTAGATGTGGTTCAGGTGCATGGTGACTTTGATGACCAGATTTTTGACCAGTTGACGGTGCCCAGCATCAGAGCCCTTCAAGTGACTGATAGCGACACGGTACTTGATAGCAAGGCTGACTTCCTACTCTTTGATGCGCCAGTAGCTGGTTCTGGTCAGACCTTTGATTGGAACCTATTGGCGGATAAGGATATCAAAAAGCCTTACTTTATCGCTGGCGGTCTGACGGCTGATAATGTGGCAGAAGCGATAGCTCTTTTTCAACCCTACGCTGTTGATGTGTCGTCAGGTGTGGAGACAGACGGTGTCAAAGATTTAGATAAAATTGCAAGATTTATAGAAAGTGTGAAAAAATGACCTATAATCAACCAGATAACAAAGGATTTTACGGACGATTTGGTGGACAATTTGTCCCTGAAACGCTGATGACAGCCGTCATTGAGCTTGACGAGGCTTATCGTGAAGCCAAATCAGACCCGAGCTTTCAAGAGGAGCTAGATGCCCTGCTTAAAAACTATGTGGGTCGTGAGACACCGCTTTATTACGCAGAGCGTCTGACCCAGCATATCGGTGGGGCTAAAATCTACCTCAAACGTGAGGACCTCAACCATACAGGTGCCCACAAAATCAACAATGCCCTTGGTCAAGTTCTTCTTGCCAAACGTATGGGCAAAAAGAAAATCATCGCTGAAACCGGTGCTGGTCAGCACGGTGTTGCCACAGCCACAGCAGCAGCCCTTTTTGATATGGAATGTACGATCTACATGGGTGAAGAAGATGTGAAACGCCAATCTCTCAACGTTTTTCGTATGGAATTGCTTGGCGCTAAGGTCTTTTCAGTGACGGACGGCTCTCGTGTGTTGAAAGATGCGGTTAATGCAGCCCTTCGTGCTTGGGTGGCTAATATTGATGATACACACTACATCATGGGCTCAGCTCTTGGACCAGCACCATTCCCAGAAATCGTGCGTGATTTCCAATCCGTTATCGGGAAAGAAGCCAAACGCCAGTACGCTGAAGTCTCAGGTGGTCAATTGCCAGATGCCGTTTTAGCTTGTATCGGTGGTGGTTCAAACGCCATCGGTCTTTTCCACCCATTTGTCGAAGACGAATCAGTTGCCATGTACGGTGCAGAAGCTTCAGGTCTTGGACTTGATACGGAAAAACATGCAGCAACCTTTGCCAAAGGTCGCCCAGGTATCCTGCACGGTGCCCTTATGGAAGTTCTTCAAGACGAGCACGGTCAAATCATGGAAGCTTTCTCAATCTCAGCTGGTCTTGACTACCCAGGGATTGGTCCAGAGCACTGCTATTTCAATGATATCGGTCGCGCTACCTACGACTCTATCACTGACGACGAGGCTTTGGAAGGCTTCAAATTACTCTCACGTCTTGAAGGAATTATCCCTGCACTTGAGTCTAGCCATGCCATTGCCCTCACGCAGAAGGTCGCTAAGGAGCTAGGCCCTGACAAGTCTATCATCGTCTGCCTATCAGGTCGCGGTGACAAGGATGTCATGCAGGTGAAAGAACGTTTGGAAGCAGAAAAGGAGTAAGCCATGACAAAGACATTGACCCAAAAGTTGGAAAGCATTAAGGCAGCAAAAAAAGGGATTTTCGTCCCTTATATCATGGCAGGAGACCATGCCAAAGGTTTGGACGGTCTCTTTGATACCATTGCTTTTTTGGAAAATAGCGGCGCTTCTGCCATTGAAGTCGGTATTCCTTGGTCAGACCCAGTAGCTGACGGTCCAGTCATCGAATTGGCAGGGCAACGTAGTCTGGCAAAAGGAGTCACCTTGACTGCCATCGTTAAAAAATTACAGGAAAAACAAAGCCAAGTACCTTTGGTTATCATGACTTATATCAACCCTGTTTACCAATACGGCATTGAACAATTCATCGCTGATTTGAAAGAAACATCTGTTAAAGGCTTGATTATCCCTGACCTGCCACATGAACACGAAGATATGATTAAGCCTTTCTTGGCAGATACGGACATCGCTCTTGTTCCGCTTGTTAGTTTGACAACAGGGATTGACCGTCAAAAGACTTTGATTGACGGAGCAGAAGGTTTTATCTACGCTGTTGCTATTAACGGGGTGACTGGTAAGGCAGGAAACTACCGTGATGATCTCGATAAACACTTGGCGAATCTGACAGAACTCGCTGACATTCCAGTCTTGACAGGATTTGGGGTGTCAACAGAAGAAGATATCGCTCGTTTCAACAAAGTTTCAGACGGTGTTATCGTCGGAACTAAGATTGTCAAAGGCTTACATGAAGGCAAAGACCAAGAAATTGCAGACTTTGTCACATATGGTTCTTCTTATCAGAAGTAAAGACTAACATTAAATTAAGATACCCCTTTATCACCTGATGTTCGTAAAAGGAAATAGTTGCGACAGGTAAGTGATTGAAGAGGTGTCTTTTTGAATATCATTAGTTGAGTTCATCAAATATTGTGTTTATTTTATTAAGTATTTTAATTGCTTTAAGTGTCATATATGTGATAAACTTAGTACACATTTAGATTAAAATGTATTGCAATATAATCAAAAGGAGAAAAAGAATGGCATTTTATCATTATCTTTTACTTTTTTTGTTTGGTATTTTCATTGAATTTTCCATCTTATCTATTGTTTACTATACCTATGTCACGCTATCCAATCAAAAATGGTCTCTAAAAGAGAGTGTAGTTATTTTTATCCTTCTCTTTTGCCTCTCATTTTTTTTAAAAGATAAGATGTTGATTGTTCATCTAATGGTATTTGGTGGTTTGAGTTGGTGGCAGAATCGAGAAAAAGAGTGGCGTTATCGCCTTTACTACGGCTTTTTTTCAGTATTATACGTTGATCTTTGGTCTCGATTTTACGCCTTGGTATTATTTACCTATCTGTTTTCTTTATCTATTGAAGAAGTTAATAAGAGTTTGATTTTATATATACTATCCTACCTTTTAGTATTTCCAACCTATTTTATTAGTCGTAGTATCCTACCAAAAGCAAACTCAACAGTTGACCTTTACAATCCAAATGATAAACGCGAGCTACACTATCTAAATATTGTTTTATATGGAATGCTTGCTTATTTTTTGATTGTTTATCTTGTTCCGATGATTTTGGGAGAGAAGTATTACTTTTACCTCATGGGACATGTCCCACTGTTAGCATCTTATAGAAAGACCTCTGTCTTTTTATTTGCCTTATCGACAGCTTGGTTATTGTCTTATCGTGATCAATTTTTAAAATTGCAACTACGAGAACGTTTGAAACAACAATATGATGAACGGTTACAAAACTTAGAAAATTATGGAAAGCAACTAGAAGTTATCTACAAAAGCCTGTCTCACTTTAAGTTGAAGTCAGAAGGAGAGTTAAAAGAATTTGAGAGGATTCTAAATCAGAATGATTTAGATTTAGCTAATCACTGTTTTGATGAGATTTTATCAGACTCACATACCTTTGATCGAAATTATTATAGTTTGACCAAGTTATCCCATTTACAAATCACCTCTCTAAAAAGCTATTTAGCTTCTAAGATTATCTCAGGTGAGGAAGAAGGCATTGAGATTAATGTAGAACTTCCAGATCTTATTTCAAGCACTCCCTTGACTGAATTAGAGCTGGTGCGTATTGTTTCCATTTTTTGGGACAATGCCATTGAGGCAACGCGTCTAAGTGATAAGCCCCAGTTGAATTTTGCCTTTTTTGAAGTTGATAATCAATTGATGGTTATTGTTGAAAATACGACCAAGGAGGATCAACTGGATATTGGTAATATCTTTGACGAAGGGTATTCAAGCAAGGGAAATGATAGAGGGGTTGGCTTATGGACAGTTCAAAAAATCCTAAATGCTTATCCAAACATTAGTTTGATTACAGAAAGTAAGAAAAATCGTTTTAGCCAACGTTTGATTATGTCTCTTGAGGAGAAAAATACTATTTTGAGGTAGTCAATGATAGATTATATATCTTTTCTTTTATCCTTTTTTTTGTTTTACTTGATTTTATTCTGCGTTAACTGGGTGATATTTTCGACCAGCAGCCAGATGAGGATTTCTAAAAAACAAATTAGTCTTCTAGCGATACTGTTTATCGTCATTACTTATTTTGGAGATTACACAACAGTTCCTTTAGATTTTATTTATCTATATCTTGTAGGTAGATTTTTTGATAAACACGGACGGCGTGTTAAACATGTCTTTTATGCTTTGTGCACAGTTGTTATCATTGAAGTTATTGCTTATATCCTATTATTATTTATTTTTCCAGCTGTCTTAGGCATCTCATCGGAAATAATAGCTAATAATAATTGGATGCTATCTCTTGTCTATGCCTTAACAGTTCCAATCTATTATTTTTTGATCAAAACCCTCCGCTTGGAATTTTCGCTCTTATCCCTTTATTTGGATCAGACCCATTTTAAGTGGGACTACATTGGTATCGGAATAGTCTTTTTATTCTACGCTTATTCACACCTAGAAGGGATTTTATCAGTTGTCATTCCTGGCTATCTGCCTATTTATTACTTGCATCAGAGCCTGTTTATCTTTCTTTATATTCTGATTTTGATTATAATGGTCAGCTATTCAAATTATTGTTCTAAGGCTTTTTTGAGAAGAAAATTAAAAGCTAAAGAACAGGAAAATCTTGCTAATCTTCAAGAATACAATACTTATATTGAAGAGCAGTATAAAGAGCTGCGAGGTTTCAAGCATGATTATGAAAACATTTTGCTAACTTTACGGGGGAGTTTAGATAGTAAGGATATCAATCAGGTCAAAGAGGTTTATCAACAAATCGTTAAACCTTCAATTGAGACCATATCAGGAGATGTTGAAATGTGTCGGTTAGAAGGTATTGAGGACCCGATATTCAAAGGTTTTCTATCATCGAAAATGATAGAGGCTAAGCGCCTCGGTATCCTATTCTCTGTTGACTGTCCTTATTTTCCAGAACAGGAAAGTCAGATACGTCATGAGTTACTTGTCTGCTTGAGTCAATTGTTAGAGAGGGGATTTCAAGGGAAAACTAGATTTTCTAGGTCTATTTTACTTCAAATTAAACAGGAAACAGAGCTTCATATCAGCTGGCAAAGCCAAGGTGATACACCGTTTTTTGACGAAAGTTTTAGTTTGAAAAGCTTACAGGATGAAGCAAAGACGTTAACTATCAGCTATCAAAATAATCAAAACAATCACTTAGTGATCATATCAATAAAGAGTACAATAGCCAATCCGAGGTAGAGAAAAGGAATAAAGGCTATTGTCTTTTTTGGTGGTTTAGAAATCCAAAAGTAGGCTAATCCTAATAGGCTAGCTATCTGGATCATCCAGAGTAGTTCATTAAGTGATAATAAAAGTGAAGAGCTCGCTAGATAAAGAAAGTCTCCCTCGCCTATTTTTATCCAGCCCATATAAGATAAAACGGCCAAGGCTACTAAAACAAGAGTCAGTGAATTGATAGGATGAACATAAGCAATCAATCCTGTAAAAATTAGCCAGATAAGCAGAGGATAGGTCTGCGTTTTTAGGTCAAAGAAACTCAGCAGTAGCCCTAGAAATAAAAGAGCGATTTTACCCCATTCCCAACTCTGTTGAGAGATAAAAAAGCAGATAAAAAGGGAGCTTAAGAAACTCTCAGCCAGATAGGTTTTGAAAAAATAATGATATAAAAGTGTCATACTTTATTATTCGCATTTTATTCTTGTTGCACTATAATTGAGAGGAAAACAAAAACAACGCAAACGTTTGCATTTTTATCTTGAAAACTCTTTCTTTTTCTGCTAAAATCTTAATTATGAAAACCTTATATGATGTGCAACAGTTATTAAAACGCTTTGGAATATACGTCTACCTTGGTAAGAGACTCTACGATATCGAGATGATGAAGATAGAACTTGAAAGGCTCTACGATAATCTTTTGATTTCTAAGGAGGACTACCTGATGGCAGAGCTGATTTTAAGGCGTGAACACCGCATTGAAGAGGAAAAAGAAAACACTAAGATGGACGAGGCTTGATGAGGTTTCGGACAGGATGAATGAAGTGAGGTAGTGAGATGGCGAAAAAACTTTTAGGGATTGACCTTGGTGGAACAACTGTAAAATTTGGGATTTTATCACTTGAAGGAGAGGTTCAAGAAAAATGGGCTATTCCAACCAATAGCTTGGAGGATGGCAAACACATCGTTCCTGACATTGTAGCTTCTATCAAACGTCATTTGGAGCTTTATGGTTTGACCAAAGATGACTTTGTAGGGATTGGTATGGGTTCTCCTGGGGCTGTTGATCGTCAAGAAAAAACAGTGACAGGTGCCTTCAACCTTAACTGGGCTAAGACACAGCAAGTTGGTTCTGTTATTGAAGCAGAAGTCGGGATTCCATTTGCCATCGATAATGATGCCAATGTTGCTGCTTTAGGTGAGCGTTGGGTTGGAGCCGGGGCTAACAATCCAGATGTTGTCTTTGTAACACTTGGAACAGGTGTTGGTGGTGGTGTCATCGCAGACGGTAACTTGATTCATGGTGTTGCTGGGGCAGGCGGTGAGATTGGTCATATTATTGTTGAACCTGAAAATGGGTTTGATTGTACTTGTGGTAATAAGGGCTGTCTTGAGACAGTTGCCTCTGCAACGGGGATTGTTCGCTTGGCGCATCAAATGGCAGAAAGCTATGAAGGATCATCTCCAATCAAAGCGTCTTTGGATAATGGTGACAATGTAACCTCGAAAGATATCTTTGATGCAGCTCAATCTGATGATAGCTTTGCTAACAGCATTGTAGATCGCTTTACTTTCTATCTAGGTCTAGCGACAGCTAACATTTCAAATATCCTCAATCCAGATTCAGTCGTGATTGGTGGAGGAGTATCTGCGGCAGGCGAATTCTTGAGAAGTCGTGTAGAAGCTAACTTCCAGAAATATACCTTCCCACAAGTCCGCAAAACAACTCAAATCAAGTTGGCAGAACTCGGTAATGATGCAGGTATTATTGGAGCAGCTAGCTTGGCAAGTCAGTTTATAGAAGGGTAAGGAATCACGGCAATGGTTTTAGTAATTAGTCTTTTAATTGTTATTGGAATTCTGGCAGCCTATTCTGCATGGAATTATTACCGTTTGCGAAAACAGGCTCAGTTTGTTGGAAATGAACAATTTAAAGAGCTAATGAGACAGGGGCAGTTGATTGACATACGTGATGCATCTAGTTTTTACAGTGGACATATTGTTGGAGCTAGAAATTTTCCTCAAGCACAGTTGCAGCAATCCTTGTCTGCTCTTAGAAAAGATAAGCCTGTCTTGATTTATGAATCAGGGAATGGTCGTTTAATTCCACTAGCAGTCAAAACCTTATACAAGGCAGGGTATCATCAAATTTACGTTCTTGAATCAGGTTTTTCAGCTTGGGATGGTAAGACCAAGTCATAGAATGAGATAAAAAGAGTGTAGAGTCTAGTCAGAAGTCATTTTCAGCTCGATTTTACAGTCTTTTTCATTTTATCGGTAAAAGCAATGAAAACATTTACAATCAGTTCAGCTCTGCTATTTTCCAAAAAATGTGATATACTTGAAAAGTTAAAATAAATTATGCAATAAGAGGAAAACATGACGAATTTAAGAACTGATATCCGTAACGTTGCCATTATCGCCCACGTTGACCACGGAAAAACAACCCTTGTTGATGAGCTTTTGAAACAATCTCAAACACTTGATGCGCGTGCTGAGCTCGATGAGCGTGCTATGGACTCAAACGATCTTGAAAAAGAGCGTGGTATCACTATCCTTGCTAAAAATACTGCTGTAGCCTACAACGATGTTCGTATCAACATCATGGATACACCAGGACACGCGGACTTCGGTGGAGAAGTTGAGCGTATCATGAAAATGGTTGACGGTGTTGTCCTTGTCGTAGATGCTTACGAAGGAACAATGCCACAAACACGTTTCGTGTTGAAAAAAGCTCTTGAGCAAAACTTGACACCAATCGTTGTTGTTAACAAAATTGATAAACCATCTGCTCGTCCAGAAGAAGTTGTTGACGAAGTTCTTGAACTCTTCATCGAACTTGGAGCTGACGATGAGCAATTGGAATTCCCAGTTGTTTACGCATCAGCTATCAACGGAACATCTTCACTTTCAGATGATCCAGCTGACCAAGAAAAAACAATGGCACCAATCTTCGATACAATCATCGAGCATATCCCAGCTCCAGTTGATAACTCAGATGAGCCACTTCAATTCCAAGTGTCACTTCTTGACTACAATGACTTCGTTGGACGTATCGGTATCGGTCGTGTCTTCCGTGGTACTGTTAAAGTTGGTGACCAAGTTACCCTTTCAAAACTTGATGGCACAACTAAAAACTTCCGTGTTACAAAACTCTTTGGTTTCTTCGGTCTTGAACGTCGTGAAATTCAAGAAGCTAAAGCTGGTGATTTGATTGCCGTCTCAGGTATGGAAGATATCTTCGTTGGTGAAACAGTAACACCGACTGATGCGGTTGAGCCACTTCCAGTTCTTCGTATTGATGAACCAACCCTTCAGATGACTTTCTTGGCAAATAACTCACCATTTGCAGGTCGTGAAGGAAAACACGTCACTTCTCGTAAAGTTGAGGAGCGTCTTTTGGCAGAGCTTCAAACCGACGTGTCACTTCGTGTTGAGGCAACTGACTCACCAGATAAATGGACAGTTTCAGGTCGTGGTGAACTTCACTTGTCAATCCTTATCGAAACGATGCGTCGTGAAGGATATGAGCTTCAAGTATCAAAACCAGAAGTTATCATCAAAGAAATTGATGGCGTGAAAATGGAACCATTCGAGCGTGTTCAAATCGACACACCAGAAGAGTACCAAGGTGCTATTATCCAAGCCCTTTCAGAACGTAAAGGTGACATGCTTGATATGCAAATGGTTGGTAACGGTCAAACACGTATCATCTTCTTGGTACCGGCTCGTGGTCTTATCGGATTCTCAACTGAATTCCTTTCAATGACACGTGGATATGGTATCATGAACCACACCTTCGACCAATACCTTCCACTTGTTCCAGGTGAAATCGGTGGTCGTCACCGTGGTGCCCTTGTTTCTATCGATAACGGTAAAGCAACAACTTACTCAATCATGCGTATCGAAGAACGTGGTACAATCTTTGTTAACCCAGGTACAGAAGTTTATGAAGGTATGATCATCGGAGAAAATGCTCGTGAAAACGACCTCGGTGTTAACATCACAACTGCTAAACAAATGACTAACGTTCGTTCAGCAACCAAAGACCAAACAGCTGTTATTAAAACACCACGTATCTTGACGCTTGAAGAATCAATTGAGTTCTTGGATTACGACGAATATATGGAAGTAACACCAGAATCGATTCGTTTACGTAAACAAATCCTTAACAAAGCGGCACGTGATAAAGCTAACAAAAAGAAAAAATCAGCTGAGTAAGCCTTGGAAAAACCTAAGATTATTTTGAATGATTCTCATTAGAAAGGAGTCTCTATGTTTTATCTCATTATCATTATTTTGATTTTGCTGTATCTCATTTTTAGAGCTCCGAAAACCATTCGGTCAACAGCGGGTTTGATCGGTGTCGTTGCATTAGGAGCCTTGCTCCTCTTTGTGATTGTTGGGGGAATTCAAAAGCTGATTAGCTTACCTATTGAGTATTTTTTAGGTATCATGATGAGCATTTTTGCTTATTTTGTGGTACGTGATGTATACAGATTAACAGCACGCCCACGTCCTCAAAATTTACCTGATTTGAGCTTAGGTAATATCTATAAAGGGATAAAGAGTCTATTTCAGTCTCGTCCCAATCAATGATAGTTAAAAAGGTTGCAATTATTCAATCTTTTTACTGGAGTTTGTTTTAACATCTGAATGCTATTTAAGGGCATATCAGGTGGTGAAACGAACTCCATTTTTTTATTTCGACACTTGTTTGCGTTTTTCTTAATTACGATATTACTAAGTACTAGCTCATCTCAGGATAGAGAATTTGGGTTAGGAGAATCGAATCGGTAACTCTCTTAAAAGGACTGGTAGGAATAGCCATTTGAAACTTGAAAAAAATAGGCTTAACGTGTACAATTAAGGGATAGAAAAGCATAGATTGGACTTATTATGAAAGCAATTAAGCAATTTGAAAATAAAAAGGTCTTGGTATTAGGTTTGGCACGATCAGGTGAAGCTGCTGCACGTCTGCTAGCTAAACTTGGTGCTATTGTTACCGTTAATGATGGCAAACCTTTTGATGAGAACCCTTCAGCACAGGCACTTTTAGAAGATGGAATCAAGGTTGTTTGTGGAAGTCACCCACTAGAACTTCTTGATGAAAACTTTGAACTCATGGTAAAAAATCCAGGGATTCCTTACAGCAATCCGATGGTAGCTAGAGCCATTGAAAAAGGGGTTCCTGTGTGGACTGAAGTGGAACTTGCCTACCTTATTTCAGAGGCACCTATTATTGGTATTACTGGTTCAAATGGTAAGACAACAACCACTACGATGATTGCAGAGGTGCTAAATAATGCTGGTCAATCAGGCCTCTTATCTGGTAATATTGGTTTTCCAGCTTCAGAGGTTGCTCAAGGGGCTACTAAAGATGATACTCTTGTGATGGAATTATCATCCTTCCAACTGATGGGAGTTGAGCAATTCCGTCCTCATATTGCTGTTATTACAAATCTAATGCCAACCCATATTGATTATCATGGTGATTTCGATGGTTATGTCGCTGCAAAGTGGAATCTTCAAAATCAGATGACGGCAGAGGATTACCTTGTCCTCAACTTTAATCAAGACTTGGCACAGCGTTTGGCTGAAAAGACAAGTGCAACCGTTGTACCCTTCTCGACAATTGAAAAAGTTGATGGTGCCTATCTAGAAAATGGCTCTCTCTATTTCAAAGGAGAGAAGGTCATGGAAGCTTCTGAAATCGGTGTTCCAGGAAGTCACAATATCGAAAATGCTCTTGCGACGATTGCTGTGGCAAAACTGTCGGGTGTGTCAAATGATGTTATTAAAGAAACGTTATCGGCCTTTGGAGGTGTTAAACACCGTCTGCAGTATCTTGGAGAGATTGATGAGATTAAATTCTACAATGACTCAAAATCAACTAATATCTTAGCGACTCAAAAAGCCTTGTCAGGTTTTGATAATAGCAAGGTTATTTTGATTGCGGGGGGACTTGATCGTGGCAACGAGTTTGATGAACTTGTTCCAGATATTCAAGGTCTTAAAATGATGGTTATTCTTGGAGAGTCAGCGCCTCGTGTGAAACGTGCAGCTGATAAAGCAGGCGTAGTTTATATTGATGCTAAGGATGTTGCAGAAGCAACTCGTTTAGCTTTTGAAAATGCTGAGTCTGGTGAGGTTGTTTTACTCAGTCCAGCTAATGCAAGCTGGGATATGTATAAGAATTTTGAAGTTCGTGGTGACGAATTTATCACTAGCTTTGAAGCGTTAAAAAATTAGAAAGGAAGCTGGGTTTTCTGCAAGTAAAAAACCAGCATCTCTGAGATAATGTCGAAGAAAAAAATTGTTTTTACAGGTGGTGGTACAGTAGGCCACGTGACCCTCAATCTTATTTTAATCCCTAAGTTTTTAAAAGATGGCTGGGAAGTTCATTATATCGGTGATAAAAACGGTATTGAACATGATCAAATAACTCAGTCAGGTTTAGAGGTGACCTTTCATTCTATTGCGACAGGTAAGTTGCGCCGTTATTTCTCATGGCAAAATATGCTTGATGTTTTCAAGGTTTCTTGGGGAGTCTTACAGTCACTTGTTATTATCGCTAAAATTCGTCCACAAGCCCTTTTTTCAAAAGGAGGATTTGTTTCAGTACCTCCAGTTATCGCTGCTAAGACACTAGGAGTTCCGGTTTTTGTACATGAGTCAGACTTGTCTATGGGATTAGCTAATAAAATTGCCTATAAATTTGCGACGACTATGTATACCACTTTCGAACAGTCGTCAGGACTAGCAAAAGCTAAGCATGTCGGAGCTATTACCAAAGTAGCCAAAGACTTATCAACCTCTCTAAATCCTGAAATCAGTAATATTCAATCACAGTTTGATGCCGATAAAAAGACCCTTTTGTTTATCGGAGGGTCTGCTGGAGCTAAGGTATTTAATGATTTTATCAGTGCTAACCCTTCTTTAACAGATGACTTTAATGTGATCAATATTTCAGGGGATTCTAGCTTAGACACGCTTCAAAAAGGCTTATATCGTGTTGCCTATGTGACGGATCTTTATCAGCCTTTGATGGAAATGGCAGATGCTGTGATTACACGTGGTGGCTCAAACACCATCTTTGAATTGCTTGCGATGCAAAAACTGCATATTATTGTGCCACTTGGTAAAGAAGCCAGTCGAGGTGACCAATTGGAGAATGCGGCTTATTTTGAGAAAAAAGGCTATGCTCGTCAATTGTCAGAGTCAGACTTAACTTTGGAAAATTTACAAGTGGAACTAGCCCAACTTTTTGCCCAAGAATCTCATTACAAATCTAAGATGGCAGCTACAGAAGAACTTCAGTCGCAAGACGATTTTTATCAACTTTTGAACCAAGAAATCAGTCAAAAAGGAAAGTAAATGGCTAATAAAACACCTGAAGAACACAAAGAAGAGCAGCCACTGACAGAATGGCAGAAGCGTAATTTAGAGTTTCTTCAAAAAAAAGCACGTGATCAGAAAGAAAAAGAAGAACAGACGGCAAGGTTAAAGGCTCAACAAAAAGCGAGATTAACAGGCTCTATATCTACAGCAGAAGAAAATTCGAAAGAAGTTACTGCTAAAAAAGCAAAAAAAGAAAAGACCAAAGCAAAAAAAGCGGGTAAAAAAGTAGCTACCGTAAAAAAACTTAGTAAGAAAGAAGAAGTTGCGAAACGACGTTTAAGAAGTATTGTCATACCATCGATGGTTATCTTTTTGATTTCTTTATTTATGGTGTCACCTTTGAGTAAATTGAGAGTTGTAAAGGTGGTAGGGCAAACTAATACAACAGAACAAGCGGTAAAATCAGCTTCTGGTATCAAATCTACGGATTACTTAGCGAAGACATTTTTTAGTCAATCTCGAATTGCTAGCCGTGTTGCTCGTTATGATAAGTGGGTAAAGTCAGCTACAGTTTCTTATCAATTTTGGAATACGTTTACAATTAAGGTGAAAGAATATAGTATTCTTGCTTATTTAGACTCTAACAATGGTTACTCACCTATTTTAGAGGATGGTACGGTGGTTACTGAGAAGCACTTAAGTAGCCTACCTGATAACAGTCTCTCATTAAAGTTAAAAAAAGCAAAACAGATTCAGTTGTTTGTCAAACAGTTTTCACACTTAAGCTCTAAACTACAAAAGTCTATACGAACAGTTAGTCTAGCAGGGTCACAATCAACACCAGACCTCTTAATACTTGAAATGTCTGATGGCAATACGGTTAAGGTTCCTCTGTCTCAACTGTCACAAAAACTTCCTTACTACACCAAAATAGTAGCTAACATGACAGATACAGGGATTGTCGATATGGAAGTTGGTATTTATACAACAACCAGTGATATTGAAGATAGTGTTGCTGCTGCCTTATCTTCGACTACTGAGACAAGTGAAAGCAGTCAAGACTCTGCTTCGCAGGACTCATCAGAAACAACTGCGACATCTTTAGAAACAACAGCTGCTGATACGACTGCTGATAGTGAAACAAGCACAGAAACAATCGTATCAGAGTAAGATAAACTTCATAAGAAAAAGCGTAAAATGTTATCTTTTTACGTTTTTTTATGGTATAATATTCTCTGAATAATTCTGTTTTGACAGACTTTAGAATAGTATTAGTAGTAGAAAGATTGAGAGGTCGAGTTAATGGCTAGAAATGGCTTTTTTACGGGTTTAGATATAGGGACAAGCTCGATTAAAGTACTCGTTGCAGAATATGTTAACGGAGAAATGAATGTTATTGGCGTCAGTAATGTTCCAAGTGCTGGTGTTAAAGATGGTATCATCGTTGATATCGAAACAGCAGCAACAGCAATAAAAACAGCAATTGAACAAGCAGAGGAAAAATCTGGTATTACAATTGATAAAGTCAATGTGGGACTGCCAGCAAATCTTCTTCAGATTGAACCAACACAAGGTATGATTCCAGTTCCAAGTGAGTCAAAAGAAATCAAAGATGAAGATGTTGATAGCGTTGTAAAATCTGCATTGACTAAGAGCATCACACCAGAACGTGAAGTGATCTCTCTTATTCCTGAAGAATTTATCGTAGATGGTTTTCAAGGGATTAGAGATCCACGTGGTATGATGGGGATTCGCCTTGAGATGCGTGGTTTGATTTACACAGGTCCAAGCACTATCTTGCATAATCTACGTAAGACAGTTGAGCGTGCAGGCATTAAGGTTGAAAATATTATCATTTCACCATTGGCTTTAACACGTTCAGTTCTCAATGAAGGAGAGCGTGAGTTCGGTGCCACTGTTATTGATATGGGTGGAGGTCAAACAACAGTAGCTTCTATGAGAGCTCAAGAGCTTCAACAGACTAATATTTATCCAGAAGGTGGCGATTACGTTACAAAAGATATTTCTAAGGTTCTTAAAACATCTGGACAAATTGCAGAAGCTTTGAAATTTAATTTTGGAACAGCAAATCTATTGGAAGCAAGTAGCAATGAGAAAGTTCAAGTCGAGGTTGTTGGAAATGAACAACCCGTTGAAATTACTGAACGCTATTTGTCAGAAATTATTTCTGCCCGTATCCGTCACTTATTAGATCGTGTTAAACAAGATTTGGAAAGAAGTCGTTTGCTAGATTTACCAGGTGGTATTGTCATTGTCGGTGGTGGTGCTATTCTTCCAGGAGTTGTTGAAATAGCTCAAGAAATATTCGGTACTAATGTAAAACTACATGTTCCAAATCAAGTTGGTATTCGCAACCCAATGTTTGCTAACGTCATTAGTTTGGTAGAGTATGTTGGTACGATGACAGAAGTGGATGTTATCTCACAAGCAGCCGTATCAGGAGAGGAGCTACTGCGTAGACAACCGATTGATATTGCTCCTAAACCACAACGTCATTTATCAGTATCAGAAGCACCTGTGGCTCCTAGAGCAGTGGTTCAACCAGTACAGTCTTTCAATGATGACCGTCAAGTAGCAACTAATAAGCCAGTTCGTCAAGAACAAAATCAAGTAGTTCAAGAACCAAAACAAAAAATTGGCGATCGTTTGCGTGGTATTTTTGGAAGCATGTTCGATTAATAATTAAAGTGAGGAAATAAGATGGCATTTTCATTCGATGCAGCATCAGTTCAAGGTGCAGTAATTAAAGTTATCGGTGTCGGTGGTGGTGGCGGTAACGCTATCAACCGTATGATTGACGAAGGTGTTGCAGGTGTTGAGTTCATCGCTGCAAACACTGATATTCAGGCGCTCAGTTCATCAAAAGCTGAAACTGTTATTCAATTAGGTCCTAAATTAACACGTGGACTTGGTGCAGGGGGGCAACCTGAGGTTGGTCGTAAGGCAGCTGAAGAAAGCGAAGAAGTATTGACAGAGGCTCTTAATGGAGCTGACATGGTCTTTATCACTGCAGGTATGGGCGGTGGCTCTGGTACAGGTGCCGCTCCTGTTATTGCTCGCATTGCTAAGAGCTTAGGTGCTCTAACAGTAGCAGTCGTAACACGTCCATTCGGTTTTGAAGGAAATAAACGTGGTAACTTTGCTATTGAAGGGATTCAAGAACTCCGTGAACAAGTGGATACGTTATTGATTATTTCAAATAACAACTTGCTTGAAATCGTTGACAAGAAAACCCCTCTTCTTGAGGCACTTAGCGAAGCAGATAATGTTCTCCGTCAAGGTGTTCAAGGAATAACAGACTTGATTACAAGTCCTGGACTCATCAACCTCGACTTTGCCGATGTGAAGACAGTTATGGCAAATAAAGGTAATGCCCTTATGGGTATTGGTATTGGCTCAGGTGAAGAGCGTATTGTGGAAGCTGCGCGTAAAGCGATTTACTCACCATTACTTGAGACAACTATCGATGGTGCAGAAGACGTTATCGTCAATGTAACAGGTGGTCTTGACATGACTCTTACTGAAGCAGAAGAAGCTTCTGAAATTGTAGGTCAAGCAGCTGGTCATGGGGTAAACATTTGGCTTGGTACTTCTATTGATGACACAATGAAAGATGAAATTCGAGTAACAGTAGTTGCTACAGGCGTTCGTCAAGAAAAAGCAGAACAAGTTTCAGGTGTACGTTCGACACCACGTACTTTCACTCAAGGAAATCAAGCAACATCTAGGTTTGATCAACAAGCTTCATCAACAATCGATCGTCGTCAATCAAACTATGATTTTGATATGACACCAAGTGTTGATATGCCAACCCAACAAAGTAACTTGAAACAAGAGTTTAATACTCCACAACAATCTGCTTTTGGAAATTGGGATTTACGTCGTGATAATATCACCCGTCCTACAGAAGGTGAATTAGATAGCCAGTTGACAATGTCAACCTTCACACCATCATCGGAATCAGATGATGAGTTGGATACTCCCCCATTCTTTAAAAATCGTTAAAAATGTCATTAGCAGAAAATAAGTCACGCGTTTTTTCAGAGGTTCAAACAGCTTGTTCTGAATCGGGGAGAGAGCAAGACTCAGTTTCTATTATCGCTGTTACTAAATATGTTGATAGTGATGTAGCAGGACAGCTTATTGATACGGGTATTCATCATATTGGTGAAAATCGTGTTGATAAGTTTCTTGATAAATACAATGCTCTGAAAGATAAAGAAGACTTAACTTGGCATTTAATAGGTACTTTGCAACGTCGCAAAGTAAAGGATGTTATTAATTTTGTTGATTATTTTCATGCTTTAGATTCTATTAAATTAGCACAAGAAATTGAAAAACGAGCAGATCGTACTATAAAGTGTTTCCTTCAAGTTAATATTTCTGAAGAAGAGAGCAAGCACGGATTTAAAGTGGATGAGATAGATGACGTTATTGATCAACTAGCTGAGCTTAAACAAGTTGAGCTTGTTGGTTTGATGACAATGGCTCCTTTTGATGCTACTGAAGAAGAGCTAGAAAATATTTTTGAAACAACTGATCAGTTGCGTAAACAGTTAAAAGAAAAAAATATAAAGAATATGCCAATGACTGAACTCAGTATGGGAATGAGTGGCGACTTTAAAGTTGCCATTAAGCATGGTTCTACTTTTGTTCGTATTGGCACAGCATTCTTTGAATAAGGAGATGCGATGGCGCTAAAAGATTATTTTAATAGAGCAATTAGTTACTTCGATACTGAAGAAGCTAGCGAAATAGAAGAAGTGGCTGAACAACCGCAGGAGTCACTTAAAAATCAAGATATTCAACAAGTAGCATCTACATCGAATCAGTCAAGTCAATCAAGAGTAGAGGTTCAAGAATTATCTTCGAAACCTACTAGGGAACAGACTAAAATAATTTCCCAAACACATTATCAATCAACAGGAGAAAATATGTCGACATTACGTTCACGTCAAGAACAGTTAGCCGCACAGTCAAGTCCTCATTCAACGAAGACAACAATAGCTTTGAAATATCCAAAAAGATATGAAGACGCTACTGAAATCGTTGATTTACTCATTGATAACGAATGTGTGTTAATTGATTTTCAATACATGCTAGATGCCCAAGCACGTCGTTGTTTGGATTTTGTAGATGGAGCTAGTCGAGTTCTCTCAGGAAATCTTCAAAAAGTTGGGGCATCAATGTATCTTTTGACACCAATTAATGTCATCGTGGATGTGGAAGAAATGGGTCTTCAATATTCAGGTCAAGATATTAATTTTGATTTTGATATGAAGAGACGTTAAACTATGTTGCTTTTAATGATCATTCTTTCGAGATTAGTGAGAGTTTACTCTTATATTTTGGTGATTTATGCCTTTTTGTCTTGGCTACCAGGTGCCTATGATTCATCTATTGGTCGCTTTATAAGAAAGATAGCTGAACCCGTTTTAAACCCTTTTAGACGTTTGAGATTACAGTTTATGGGGCTTGATTTTACAATAATTGTTGTTATCTTTCTACTCAATCTAATCCTACGTCTTCTGGCGCTGATTCTATTATAATGGCAAAACGATCACAAGATATTTATCAGCATTTTAGATCTAATGAAGCAGCCTTTATTGATAAAGTTTTCGGTTGGATAACTCAGGTAGACAATAGTTACAGTATCTACCTAACTGACTTTTTAGATCCTAGACAGATGATGATAGCCCAATCGTTAGTCGCTTCAAGTCAATTACAGGGCTTTTCCAGCCGAGATTACCTTGGTGGAGAGTATGGTCGTCTCTTGATTGCACCAGACTATTATCAATTTGACTTGGCTGACTTTGATATCAGTCTTCTTGAAGTGAACTATAACCGTAAGTTCAATTATTTAAACCACGGTCAGGTGATGGGAACATTGATTAATCAACTGGGCATTCGCCGAACGGTATTTGGTGATATTTTAGTAGGGGATGATCAGTTACAACTATTTGTTGAGAGGTCTATGCTTAGCTATTTTCAAGAAAATGTAACCAAGATAGGCAAGGCTTCTGTTCGCTTAAATGAAGTAAGTCTGGATGCTAAAATCACGATTTTAGAGCAATTTAAGGAAAGTCAGATTTTGGTATCTAGTTTAAGACTTGACAAAGTGGTTGCATCGGTATTAAAATTATCAAGATCTGTCAGTGTTAAGCTGATTGAATCGCAAAAGGTTAAGTTGAATTATAGTCTGGCTGATTCTCCCTCTGAAGAAGTATCAGTAGGAGATATGATTAGTGTTCGAGGCTATGGTCGATTTACTCTAGATAGCCAAACGGGCTTATCAAAACAAGGAAAACATAAGTTAATTATAAAGAGAACCATATAATATTAAGGAGACTCGTAATGGCTATTACAGCACTTGAAATTAAAGACAAGACATTTGGTAGTAAGTTCCGTGGTTACAATATTGAAGAAGTTGATGAATTTCTTGATATCATTGTAGCTGACTATGAAGCACTTACACGTACAAACAGAGAACAAGAAGCACGAATTAAAACGCTTGAAGAAAAAATTGCTTATTTTGATGAAATGAAAGAATCATTGAGTCAATCAGTTATCCTAGCACAAGAAACAGCTGAAAAGGTGAAACTGTCTGCGACAGATGAGTCTACAAATATCTTAAATAAAGCTCATTACGATGCTAATCACCTGGTTGAAGAAGCGAAATCGAAAGCGAATGAGATTCTTCGAGATGCAACAGATGAAGCTAAGCGTGTAGCAGTTGAGACTGAGGATCTTAAACGTCAAAGTCGCGTTTTCCACCAACGTTTGATTGCAGCTGTGGAAGGACAACTTGGGCTTGCTAATTCTCCAGAATGGGCAGAATTATTACAACCAACTGCTGTCTATCTTCAAAATTCAGATGCTGCTTTCCGTGAAGTTGTTGAAAAAGTATTGGATGAGCACCTTCCAGAAGAGACTGAGGAAGCGTCGTTTGATGCAACTCGTCAATTTACTCCAGAGGAGATGGCCGAGCTTCAACGTCGTGTTGAAGAAAGCAACAAACAATTAGAAGAAGTTCAACAACAAGAGCAAGTTTCAGAAGTAGTGACCGTTGATTCTTTCACACTTGATTCGACTTCATTAACTCAAGAAGAGAGCCAAGATGTTGAAATCAATTTGAATGAAACACAAACCTTTAAATTAAATATTCAAGAATAAGAAAAACACAAGGTTAATTGATATTTTCAGCGAGCAGGTGAGGGTGGAAGTCCTGCATTCCCTTGATTAATCCTTATCATTTTCTATCTTTCTAGTTGAATGAAGTAAGCTAGGAGGGCTGACTTACCTTACAAGTCAAAGAGGGATGGAAGAGAATACTTTCTATCCGAATTAAGGTGGTACCACGAGCTTTCGTCCTTTGTGATGAAAGCTCTTTTTATATTATCGTCAGTTATATATTACTAGAGGAGTCATACCGATTATGAAATTAAAAGAAACCTTGAATCTTGGGCAAACAAAATTCCCAATGAGAGCCGGTCTTCCAAATAAAGAACCAGAATGGCAAAAAGCTTGGGACCAAGCTGAGATTTATAAAAAGCGTCAAGAATTAAATGAAGGCAAACCATCTTTCCATTTGCATGATGGGCCTCCATATGCCAATGGAAATATCCACGTTGGACATGCCTTGAACAAGATTTCAAAAGATATTATTGTTCGTTCAAAATCAATGTCAGGTTTCCGTGCGCCTTACGTATCAGGTTGGGATACACATGGTCTTCCTATCGAGCAAGTTTTAGCTAAGCAAGGTGTCAAGCGTAAAGAAATGGATTTGGCTGAATACCTTAAGATGTGTCGTGACTATGCCCTTAGCCAGGTGGATAAGCAACGTGAAGATTTCAAACGTCTTGGTGTATCAGCTGATTGGGAAAATCCTTACATCACTTTGAAACCTGAGTACGAAGCAGATCAGATTCGTGTCTTTGGTGCTATGGCAGACAAAGGCTATATTTACCGTGGTGCTAAGCCTGTTTATTGGTCATGGTCATCAGAATCAGCTCTTGCCGAAGCTGAAATTGAGTATCATGATATTGATTCAACATCACTTTACTATGCCAACAAGGTCAAAGACGGTAAGGGTGTGCTTGATACAGATACTTATATCGTTGTTTGGACGACAACACCTTTTACAGTTACAGCCTCACGTGGTTTGACAGTTGGTCCAGACATGGAATATGTAGTAGTAACACCATCTGGCAGTGACCGTAAATACCTTCTTGCTGAAGCACTTGTGGATAGCCTAGCTGCTAAATTTGGCTGGGAAACTTTTGAAGTCCTTGCACATCACACAGGTAAGGAACTTGAGCAGATCGTGACAGAACACCCTTGGGATACTGAGGTTGATGAGTTAGTTATCCTTGGTGATCACGTTACAACTGATTCTGGTACAGGTATTGTCCATACAGCACCAGGTTTTGGTGAGGACGACTACAATGTCGGTATTGCCAATGGTCTAGAAGTAGCAGTGACTGTTGATAGCCGTGGTCTCATGATGGAAAATGCTGGTCCTGACTTCGAAGGTCAATTCTATGACAAGGTTACACCTATCGTTCAAGAAAAACTAGGAGACCTTCTTCTTGCTAGCGAAGTCATCAACCACTCATACCCATTTGACTGGCGTACGAAAAAACCAATCATCTGGCGTGCTGTCCCACAATGGTTTGCTTCAGTTTCACAATTCCGTCAAGAAATTCTTGATGAAATTGAAAAAACAAGTTTCCAACCAGAATGGGGTAAAAAACGTCTTTACAATATGATTCGTGACCGTGGTGACTGGGTCATTTCACGTCAACGTGCTTGGGGTGTTCCACTTCCAATCTTCTATGCTGAAGATGGCACGGCTATTTTGACTAAAGAAATCACAGACCATATTGCTGACCTCTTTGAAGAGCATGGATCAATCATCTGGTGGCAACGTGATGCTAAAGACCTTCTTCCTGAAGGATTTACACATCCAGGATCACCAAATGGTATCTTTGAGAAAGAAACAGACATCATGGACGTTTGGTTTGACTCTGGTTCATCTTGGAATGGTGTCATGAATGCTCGTGACAATCTTGGCTACCCTGCTGACCTTTACCTTGAAGGTTCAGACCAATACCGTGGTTGGTTCAACTCATCACTCATTACCTCAGTTGCCGTTAATGGTCATGCGCCATACAAATCAGTCTTATCACAAGGTTTTGTTCTTGATGGTAAGGGTGAGAAAATGTCTAAATCAAAAGGGAATATCATCTCACCAAACGATGTGGCCAAACAATACGGTGCAGAGATTCTTCGTCTATGGGTAACATCTGTTGATACTGACAATGATGTGCGTGTGTCAATGGATATTCTTGGACAAGTTTCTGAAACTTACCGTAAAATCCGTAACACGCTTCGTTTCTTGATTGCCAATACATCAGACTTTAACCCAGAGACAGATAAGATTGCCTACCAAGATCTTCGTCAGGTTGACCAATACATGACTGTTAAATTTAACCAATTGGTTGAGACAATCCTTGACGCTTACAACAACTATGATTTCATGGCAATCTATAAAGCAGTTGTCAATTTTATCACAGTTGATTTGTCAGCCTTCTATCTTGATTTTGCCAAAGATGTTGTTTATATCGAAGCAGCAGACAGCACTGTTCGTCGTCAAATGCAAACTGTCTTTTACGATATTTTAGTTAAAATCACTAAGCTCTTGACCCCAATCTTGCCTCACACGGCTGAAGAAATTTGGTCATATCTTGAGTTTGAGACAGAAGACTTTGTTCAATTATCAGAGATGCCTCAGGTAGAAACTTTTGATAATGCAGAAGTTCTTCTTGCTAACTGGGAGTCATTCATGGCCTTCCGTACACAGGCTCAAAAAGCTCTTGAAGAAGCTCGTAACGAAAAAGTGATTGGTAAATCACTGGAAGCACATTTGACAGTTTATGCATCAGCTGACGTTAAAGCTTTGCTTGAAGCCATCCAAAGTGATGTTGCACAACTTCTTATCGTGTCACAATTAACGGTGACAGAAGATACCGCACCTACAGAAGCAGTTAGCTTTGAAGATGTCGCCTTTACAGTAGTTGCTGCAGAAGGTGATGTTTGTGATCGTTGCCGTCGCGTTGATTTAACAACAGCAGACCATAGCTATAATGCTCATATCTGTGATCACTGTGCTGAAATTGTAGAAAACAATTTTGCTCAAGCAGTTACAGAAGGCTTTGAAGCAAAAGCTAAATAAACTAGTCTAGCTAGTTTGATTTAAGTGATAGAAAACCTCACTAGGAATGAATTTCCAGTGAGGTTTTTTGTGTTGAGTTCTATTAAGAGGATTTTAGAATCTATCTCTTTGAGACAATAAAAAAACAGCCTAAGAAAATTCTTAGACTGTTGTAGGGATAGAAATCTCAATCAAGTTAGCAGTATGCAATGTTTTAATTTGATTTTGAATAGTGATATCGTTGTTGATTTTTCGTTTTAAGAAAAATTCACGAATGGCATCTAGTTCATCCTCTTTGATCGCACGATGCTTGTTAGAGATGAGAAGCTCGTAGTGCTTAGGTGCCTGAGTAAAGACAACATCAGTGTTTCCAGCAGAATAGACTTCAACCAGAGTTGCATCGGTATTACGTAGTTGATTGCGAACCATTTCAGAATGGCTACTTGTTGTGTTAATAAGTCTCATAGGAACCTCCTGCTTATTCTTACCTTTATTATAACACTTATTTCAAAAAGCGGACGTGCTAAATGTCATTAGTGATGATTTTTTTGCCATTCTTGGATTCCCCATTTGTGACTTCCACGTTTGAGTTCATCAATAGCAGTGTGAATATCAAACCAAGCAAGGTGATTGAAATCCTCTAATGGTTTATCAATTTCTTTGAAACTAGTGACTTCATAAATATAGGCTGGGTTGTAGTAGTGGGTATCTCGGTGACTTGAATAGAAATACTCATCAGCTTGACCGTAGTAGTGACCGACCTGAGCTGTAAATCCTAATTCTTCGATTAGTTCACGTTCGAGTGCCTTCATATGGTCTTCGCCTGCTTCAATCTCACCACCTGGTAAGAACCATGCTCCGTTTGGTGCTTGCACCAAAATGATTTTATCTTTTTCAGGATTTGGGATAACTGCATAGACGCCGTAGCGGTTTTGATAATGGACCCCTTCTTCTTTATTGCCGAATGTTGGATTGGTCATAGTAGACTCCTTATTATGGTTTTTTAATGTGCTTATATTATACTAAAAAGTTATTTAAAGTTAAAGTCATAATTTTCCGAAAATTCAAGAATTACTAAAGGTAGTGGTTTACGAGATAAGGTATTGAAATGCTTCTAGGAATTTAGTAGTGTAACTGTTGAGTTATTAAAAGAGCAGTAGATTCATACAATCAGAGTGACTGTATGAACCTACTGCTCTTATTTTATTCATTAAACAGGTCAAGGCTATTTTCAATCAGATAGGATTAGTTTTCTTTGATTTCTTCTGAAACACTTGATGTTTCTGCCTTATAAGCTGATTTGATGATAATATTTCCATTAGAAGTCATAACAGCTTTGAGGTCTTTTTCGCTAGGGTGTTCTAGATAGTAGTCTGTGATAGCATCTTCGATGTGGTCTTGGATGGTACGACGAAGGGGACGAGCACCCATTTTTGGATCGTAGCCTAGATCAACCAGTTTTTCTTTCACTTTGTCAGTGACTGAAAGGTGAATACCGTTGTTGGCAAGGCGTTGGTTGACATTATCAAGCATGATATCAACGATAGAAAGAAGATTATCTTTACTGAGGGCTTGGAATTCGATGATACCGTCAAAGCGGTTCATAAATTCTGGGCTAAAGAAATCTCCTAACTGACCGAGGACAGAATTGGTACGCCCTTCTCGAGCAGCTCCAAAACCAACGGATGCTTCAACTTTACCAGTACCAGCATTAGAAGTCATGATGATAATGGTATCTTTAAAGCTGACTGTGCGACCTTGTCCATCTGTCAATCGACCATCGTCCAAAACTTGGAGGAACATATGCATGACATCTGGATGAGCTTTTTCAACCTCGTCAAGAAGAATGAGTGAGTAAGGATTGCGACGAACTTTTTCAGTTAGTTGTCCAGCTTCTTCGTAACCGACATAACCTGGAGGGGCACCGACCAATTTCGCGACAGCATGTTTCTCCATGTACTCAGACATATCGAAACGAATCATGCTATCGGCTGATCCGAAGAGTTCGATAGCCAGTTGTTTAGAGAGTTCGGTCTTACCAACTCCTGTAGGTCCGACAAAGAGGAAGCTACCGATTGGACGATTTGGGGCACCCAGTCCAACACGATTACGACGGATAGCTTTGGCAATTTTGTCAACAGCATCATCTTGTCCGATGACTTGTTTTTTGAGGTCGTCAGCTAGGTTAATGAGTTGTGATTGCTCTTTTTCTTTGAGGTCACCAACTGGAATATTGGTTTTTTGCTCAATAATCGCTTCGATGTGCTTTTCAGTGATGACTGGCATGTCTTGGTCAGTGATTTCCTGAGTTTGCATTTCTTTGTATTTAGCAATTTGGTCACGGAAGAAGGCAGCTTTTTCAAAGTCTTCATCACGTGTTGCTTGGGCTTTGAGGTTTTCAGCCTCAATCAAGCGTTTGTCTAGTTCTTTAGGATCGACAAAGTTGAGGGTCAAGTTCATCTTAGAACCTGCTTCGTCCAAGAGGTCGATAGCCTTATCAGGCAAGAAACGGTCTTGAATATAGCGGTTTGATAATTCTGCTGCAGCTTTGATAGCTTCGTCAGTATACTTGACATGGTGGTAGTCTTGGTATTTTGGCTGAATGCCGCGTAAAATCGTAATGGTTTCTTCAACACTTGGTTCATCAACCTTGACAGGCTGCATACGACGTTCCAGGGCTGCATCTTTTTCGATGATACGGTACTCATTGAGTGTTGTGGCACCGACCAGTTGTAATTCACCGCGTGCGAGGGCTGGTTTGAGGATATTACCAGCATCCATGTTGCCGTCACCTGCATTACCAGCACCAACGATTTCATGGATTTCATCAATGAAGAGTATGACGTCTTGACGTTGACGGATTTCTTCCATGAGTTTTTGCATGCGTTCTTCGAATTGGCCACGAATGCCAGTTCCTTGAACCAGACTGACAACATCTAGGCGAATAACTTGTTTACTCTGTAGTTTCTGAGGCACGTTACCATCGACAATCTTTTGGGCTAGGCCTTCAACAACGGCAGTTTTACCAACCCCAGGTTCGCCGATAAGAACAGGATTGTTCTTAGTACGGCGGTTGAGGATTTCGATGACACGGATAATTTCTTCGTCACGTCCGATAACAGGGTCAATATCACCTTTACGCGCAATATCTGTCACGTTGATTCCGAATTCTTCCAGAAGTCCTTGCGGTTGTTGCTGCTGAGGTCTTGTTCCTTGAGGTCCACGATTGTTATTACCAGCGCCACCGTTATTTCCTCCATTACCACCAGACTGTGTTTTAGGAGCATTTGGGAGGTCGCCACTGAAGGCGCGGAAGTTGTTTAAATCACCAAAGAAGTCATCGAAAAGATTTGATGATTGGTTGGTAATACTGCCAATAGCAGAGCTAGGATCAGTTTTCATAATTTGATAGCAGTTTTGGCAGAGATCAATCTGTTTTTGTTGTCCATTAACATTAGTATAAAGATGAATACTAGATTCATTGAGATTACAATTTTGACATAGCATAGTTGGTTACCTTTTCCTTTCACAAAAATGATATAAAAGGACAGGGCTAGGTAAGAAAGCCCAATCTTCTTTAAGTAGCAATTACTTCTAATAATCTATTTGTATAAAAATCATCTTATAGAAGTAAAAGACTGTGTCGTTGTGTCAATAAAGTCAGCTATTGACCATTATCAAAACAATCGTGTAGTAGAAATTATTTTAGTTTTGGGACCAGTCATCTTATTTTGATCAAAGGTCAAAAATGGTCAAGACTTTATGCCCTTATTATAGCACTCTCGCTCTACATTGCAAGTAAAAAGTGTTTGTTTTTAGCAGTCTATAAAAGAGAGTGCTAAAAAAGAGTTTTTGAATAAAAATAAAATAAATAATAAAAATATTGACATATATGTATAAATATACTATCATATTACCAAAAGATAGATATAAAAGAGGAAAAGAGTATGGTAAATAAAGCATCATTTTTAAAAGAAATAGATTTTAGCAAAGCAGAGTTGATGGAACTTATCGACTTGTCCATTCAGTTTAAGGGGCTTAAAGAAAAGAGAATTAGTCACAAGTACTTGGAGGGGCTTAATATAGCGCTTATTTTTGAAAAAGCCTCAACTCGGACACGTTCGGCTTTTACCGTTGCTGGACAAGATTTAGGGATGAATGTGACCTATCTAGGATCTGGGGAGATTCAGCTGGGTAAGAAAGAGTCTGTTGAGGATACTGCCAAGGTTCTAGGGTCTATGTTTGATGGTATTGAATACCGTGGTTTTAAGCAAGAGGATGTGGAAACCCTTTCTAAGTACTCGGGTGTTCCTGTCTGGAACGGTTTGACAGATACTTGGCATCCGACTCAGATGATTGCAGATTTTATGACATTGAAGGAGCACTTTGGGACTTTGGAAGGTCTTAGTATTGCTTATATTGGTGATGGACGCAATAATATGGCCAATTCACTTTTAGTAACTTCGGCTATTTTGGGTGTCAATGTGACGATCATCTCGCCTAAGACTCTGCAGCCAGAACAGGAAATTATTGATTTGGCCCATGCCCATAATACTGGTGCCATCTTGACTATCACAGATGATGTCAATGCTGTCGCTGGAGTAGATATGATTTACACAGATGTCTGGGTATCCATGGGAGAAGAAGTGGATTTTAAAGAGAGAATTGATTTGCTATTACCTTATCAGATTAACAGCGATTTGCTTGCTAAAACAGGTAATGATCAGGTTATTGTGATGCATTGCCTGCCTGCTTTTCATGATTTAAATACTGAGATTGGTCGAGATATTTATGAGCAATACGGGCTATCTGAACTTGAAATCACAGATGAGGTCTTTCAAAAATACAGTACAACTATTTTCCAAGAAGCTGAAAATCGTATGCATTCTATCAAAGCTATCATGTACCGTAGCTTAAAAAGACTCTAATAGTTAGCCTTTTTGACTATAAATAAGGGTTTGTCTTGTTTGTTTGCTGGGTTTTATGTTAAAATAGGGGTAACGAATAAACAAATAGGAGAATCTATTCATGGAATCACATTTGGTGAGAATCATCAACCGTCTTGAATTGATGGCAACTGATGACAATAATTTAAAACGTAATTTTGAACGTGAGGGTGTTGTTGTGGCAGAAGTGTCATTTAGCAACGATCCTGAAAATGGTCCAGTTTTCACATTGCGTGATGTTGAGGCTCGTGAGTCATACTCATTTGACAGCATTGACTTGATCGCTATGGAAATCTACGATCTTTTGTACTAATATGATGACGAATAAAGCTGGGTCAAGGTACCTAGCTTTATTTTTATACCTGTCTGCTAGTAAGATAAGGATAAACAATCTGATTTTTGAGGATACATGGGTGTATTATACATTAAGAAGGGGAAATACGGTTTAATAAAGGAGTTTTCTTGTATGTTTATACGACTTGTGGTATAATATCTCTCATATGAATTTTGTAAATAGGAGTTAGTAATGGATTTTTCATTCTTGTCCAAATATTGGGCTTACTTTAACTATGGCGTGATGGTGACCATCATGATTTCAGTATGTGTGGTCTTGTTTGGTACGATCATTGGTATCTTAGTAGCCCTAGCTAAACGTTCTAATATCAAGCCTCTTGAGTGGTTGGTTAGTCTGTATGTTTGGATTTTTAGGGGAACACCTATGGTGGTTCAAATCATGATTGCCTTCACTTGGATGCAATTTAGTGGCTTACCAACCATTAGTTTTGGTGTTTTGGACATTGACTTGACACGTGTTGTTCCTGGTATTATCATTATTTCTTTGAATAGTGGTGCCTACATTTCAGAAATTGTACGTGCCGGTATTGAGGCTGTTCCAAAGGGTCAAATGGAAGCTGCGTATTCATTGGGGATTAAACCTGTGAATGCCATGCGTTATGTCATCCTTCCACAAGCGATTAAAAATATCTTACCTGCTTTGGGAAATGAATTTATCACGATTATCAAGGATAGTTCGCTTCTGCAAACAATTGGTGTAATGGAGTTGTGGAATGGAGCTCAGTCGGTTGCAACAGCAACTTATATTCCAGTAGAACCTCTTTTGTTTGCAGCATTCTACTATCTCATGGTTACAAGTGCAATGTCTTGGCTCTTAAAATTTTTCGAGTCTAAGATGGCTAAAGGAGGTCACGCTTAATGACGCAAGCGATTATTTCAATTAAAAATCTTCATAAATATTTTGGGAAAAATGAAGTTTTAAAAGGGGTTAACTTGGATATTATGCCAGGTGAAGTGGTTGTAGTGATTGGTCCGTCAGGATCTGGGAAATCAACCTTCCTACGTTCTCTTAACCTTCTTGAAGTTCCAACTAAGGGAACGGTAACCTTTGAAGGTGTTGATATCACTGATAAGAAAAATGATGTGTTTAAGATGCGTGAAAAGATGGGGATGGTATTCCAACAGTTTAACCTCTTTCCAAATATGAGTGTTCTTGATAACATCACTTTATCACCGATTAAGACAAAAGGAATCTCTAAAGCTGATGCTGAAAAGAAAGCCTATAACCTGTTGGAAAAAGTCGGCTTGAAAGAAAAAGCGACTGCCTTTCCTCCAAGTCTATCAGGTGGTCAGCAACAACGTATTGCGATTGCTCGTGGTTTAGCGATGGATCCAGATGTTCTGCTCTTTGATGAACCAACGTCTGCTCTTGACCCTGAGATGGTTGGAGAGGTACTTGCTGTTATGCAGGATCTTGCTAAATCTGGTATGACAATGGTTATCGTTACCCATGAAATGGGATTTGCGCGTGAGGTTGCAGATCGTGTTATTTTCATGGATGGTGGTGTTGTTGTTGAAGATGGTAGCCCAGAAGAGGTTTTTGGTAATACCAAAGAAGAACGTACGAAAGACTTCTTGTCTAAAGTCTTGTAATCTTACACGATATAAATCTGAGCTCTTGAGATGAGGCCTTGTTTAGGCTTCGTTTCAAGAGCTTTTTATAATGATTCTAAGAAAAACAAAAATAACTGAATATTCCTTTAGTTTACGGTTTTTATAATATTCTGTGATAAAATGTAGCTATCTGATATAGAGAAGAGGTTAGGAAAATGCTGTTAAGCGATACTGTTTTAGGAAAAAGTTATCGGATTATCGGAATTGATCTCCCAAGTGACAGTCGGAGACATCTGGCCAATATTGGGCTAAAAGAAGGAGAATTACTTCAATTAGTCAGTATGACGAAAACAGGAGGCATCATCATGTTAAAATCACACCGATTGGCTTTTGATGATTCTATTCTGACCAGGGTTGATGTTCAGGAAGTTTCAGGTAGTGATGTGAGACTGGCTTTATCAGAAATAGCTGTTGGCTCCTCTGCTTATATTGACAATATCTTTGCAACTAAGGAAACGAAAAGACGGCTGATGGATATGGGCTTGACAAAGAGGACTAAGGTGTATGTTCGTAAAGTGGCTCCTTTAGGAGATCCTATCGAGCTTTGCTTGAGGGGA
This sequence comes from Streptococcus saliviloxodontae, assembly GCF_016908655.1. Classification (GTDB taxonomy): domain Bacteria; phylum Bacillota; class Bacilli; order Lactobacillales; family Streptococcaceae; genus Streptococcus; species Streptococcus saliviloxodontae. The sequence goes on along the minus strand of NZ_JAFBEI010000003.1, from coordinate 3,800 downwards.
TATGAGTTGACGATACGACGTTCAGAAGCGCAATTGATTAGTGTGATTCCACTAGAGGAGGTAAGGTAATGGAGATAGCTTTAATCGGAAATCCAAATAGTGGTAAGACGAGTGTCTTTAATCTGTTGACAGGAGCTAATCAACGTGTCGGTAACTGGCCTGGTGTCACTGTTGAGCGAAAGATGGGTTATGTCAAGTTTGATAAGACTATAAAACTGCAGGATTTGCCAGGGATTTATTCCTTATCTCCCTACACTCCTGAGGAGCAGGTGGCAAGGGATTACTTAGTGACCCAAGAGGCAGATGTGATTTTAAATATCATTGATGTTACTAATCTTGAGCGAAATTTATATTTGACAACACAGCTCTTAGATCTGGGAATACCAGTTGTCCTAGCTTTGAACATGAGTGATGTTTTAGAAAGTCAAGGACGTAAAATCCGACTGGATAAACTGTCCTACCTAATGGGAACACCTGTGGTAGCAACCAGTGCCTTAAAAAATACAGGGTTAACAAAGGCGATTCAAGTGGCTAAAAAAGAGGCTGGCTCTAGGAGTGACCGAAGTGAGTCGGTTGTTTACGATAACCGATTAGAAGCAGCGATTTCTCAGATTAGTGACTTAATCTTTGGCCTGGTTCCTTCGTCTGCTCAGCGTTTCTATGCGATAAAACTGTTTGAAAAAGACCCACTGATTTGGCAAGAGTTGACCTTATCAGACTATCAAAAGAATGAGATAACTGAAATTATCGAGCTGACCGAAGGTGTTTTTACCGATGATTCTGAAAGTATTGTCATCAATGAGCGTTACCTTTTTATCGAAAAAGTTGCCAAGGAGGTGCAGAGTTCATCCGATGAACTTAGAATGACTTTGTCAGATCAGATTGATAAGATTGTTACCAATCGTTTTTTGGCTCTTCCTATTTTTGCCTTAGCCATGTTTATTGTTTATTTTTTAGCGATACAAACAGTGGGTACTTTTTGGACAGATTGGGTTAATGATGTCTTGTTTGGTCAGTATATCCCCAAAATAGCTCAAGACTTTTTGAACTGGTTACAGGTTGCTGGCTGGCTACGCTCACTAATTATCGATGGAGTCATAGCAGGCGTGGGGACTGTACTAGGATTTCTGCCTCAAATTTTTGTTCTTTTCACTTGTCTGGGAATATTAGAGGATATTGGCTATATGAGTCGGATTGCTTTCATTATGGATCGTCTTTTTAGAAGATTTGGCCTATCCGGAAAATCCTTTATCCCAATGTTGATTGCGACAGGGTGCGGTGTTCCAGCGATTATGTCGAGTCGAACCATTGAAAATGAGAGAGATCGTAGAATCACAATTATGACAGCTACCTTTATGCCATGTTCGGCCAAGCTGGAAATTATTGCGCTGATTACAGGAGCTTTTTTCCCAGAAAATCCATTCGTTGCTCCGTCGACGTATTTTATCGGCTTGATCACTATTGTCTTGTCAGGAATTGCCTTGAAAAAGACATCGTTTTTAGGAGGTTACACCAGTCCTTTTATTATGGAATTGCCAACCTATCATTTCCCTAAACTGCAGACGGTTTTGACTTATGCTATGCGAAAGGCACTTAGTTTTGTTAAGCGTGCGGGAACTATTATTTTTAGTTTGACAGTCTTGATTTGGTTTTTATCGTCCTACAATTGGCAGCTGCAACAAGTGGATACCGACCAGAGCCTTTTGGCTGGCTTTGGGCATTTGATAGCCCCTATCTTTTCTCCTGTCGGCTTTGGAAACTGGAAGGCGACTGTTGCTGCTGTTACAGGGTTGGCGGCCAAAGAAACCGTTGTAGCTACTTTTGGTATTCTTTATCATAATAATAGCCAATCTGGTCTTTGGAAGGCTTTGGAGCTGGACTATAGTTCACTAGCAGCCTATTCATTTTTGATTTTTAATTTGATTTGTGCCCCTTGTTTTGCAGCTATTGGAGCTATCAAAAGAGAGATGAATCACTTGGCTTGGACCGTGGGAGCCATCGTCTTTCAGACTGGCTTAGCCTATGGGATTAGTTTTATGATTTATCAATTTGGTCTTGTCTTAGGTTATGGCAAACCAATAACAGTTGAGACGTTTTTGGCGCTTTTATTGGTCCTTATCTTCTGTTATTTTATTTTCAGAAGACCGAAAGCAAGTCGGCAAGAAGTGATTAGTCTATCGACTTTAGGTGAATTGAGCAAGGAGGTTTAGTATGTCAACGTTTATTATTTTTGGCTTGATTTTAGTTTTGGTATTTATCTCATTGAGAAGTTTCATAAAGGGAAAAGGCTCCTGTGGGGACTGTGATTGTGCGTGTCCAATCAAGGATAAGATGTCTCACTCCGAGACAAATCATCGGGGGTGACTAGCTATGGAGTATCGAAACCAGGTGTTTTTTGATATAATATGAGCAGTGCTAATCGTTTTAGGAGGATACAAATGGTTCAAGTAATTGATGGAAAAGCTTTGGCGGCCAAGATGCAAGGACAACTTGCTGAGAAAGTCATCAAACTTAAAGAAAAAGAGTGGGTAGTTCCAGGTCTTGTTGTTATTTTGGTAGGGGACAATCCAGCTAGTCAGGTTTATGTTCGCAATAAAGAGCGCGCTGCCACTAAAGCTGGTTTTAAAAGTGAGACAGTCCGTCTCTCAGAAAGTATCAGCGAAGAAGAATTGATTGAAGTTATTGAACAATACAATCAAGATGATCTTTTTCATGGCATTTTAGTTCAGTTACCACTTCCAAAGCATATCAATGAAATGAAAATTTTATTGGCGATTGATCCCAAAAAAGATGTGGATGGTTTTCATCCAATGAATACTGGTAACCTGTGGAATGGACGTCCGCAGATGGTACCTTGTACACCAGCAGGGATTATGGAGATGTTGCATGATTATAATGTTGAGCTAGAAGGAAAGACAGCTGTCATTATTGGACGATCTAATATCGTCGGCAAGCCTATGGCACAACTACTTTTGGACAAAAATGCTACGGTAACATTGACACACTCGCGTACACCAAATCTTGCCCAAGTTTGTAAACAAGCAGATATTCTTATTGTGGCTATTGGTCGAGCTAACTTTGTTACTGCAGACTATGTGAAGGATGGAGCAGTTGTTATTGATGTCGGAATCAACCGTGATCAAGACGGTAAGCTAGTTGGAGATGTCGATTATGAACAAGTAGCGGCTCAAGCAGGCATGATTACACCTGTACCAGGTGGTGTTGGTCCGATGACGATTACCATGCTGCTTGAACAGACCTATCAGGCAGCTCTTAGAAGTGCTAAGGCAGATCGCTGATGGAAGCATTTGACCTTGTTCGTAGAGTTGTTGTTGAGCGTCAAAAAGAAAGTCATAAAGGAAGCTACGGTAGGGTCATGCTGGTAGGAGGTTTTTATCCCTATGGGGGTGCCATTATCATGTCGGCACTTGCCTGTGTGCATAGCGGGGCGGGCCTTGTTACAGTAGCGACAGAGCAGGATAATATCACTGCCCTACACAGCCATCTTCCAGAGGCTATGGCCTTTGATGTTGTCGATCAAGATCTCCTTTTGGAGAATATCGCTAAGGCAGATGTGATTTTGATAGGACCGGGCTTAGGTGAAAATAGCAGAGCCAGTTCAGTATTTGAAACGGTACTAAGTGAGATAGGACCGAAAACAGCATTAGTGATTGATGGCTCTGCTCTTAATCTGCTAGCGAAGCGACAAAAACATACTAAGATTAGTAGTGAGGAAATCTCTGACGGGAGAGAGTACTCACTACTTTTTCTTTGTGTTAAAGTAGAGGTGTCCTGTTAAG
>NZ_JAFBEI010000002.1 GCF_016908655.1 Streptococcus saliviloxodontae | reverse complement strand
AACAACGACCTCCACTACTATTATACCGGAGGTCGTTTATCTAGTTTATGAAATTAATTTCTGAAAACGATATTTTCTTCATGCGTTTGTCGTGTGCAATTTCCCTAAAAAATCCACAAGTTCTAAGAGAGTTTACTTTAGTATCAAGTTTCAATCGCCAGTGTCTCGGCTAAAAGAGTTGCTTTATACCGTTACTATCCCACCAGACTAAAAAGAGTTTGAGACCTCTTTTGTCCCAAACTCTTCTTTACCTATTCTACAGTCTCTCTACTTCCTGTAGAAATCTTACTATTTAATGACTAGAGAAGCTCTTGTCCTTATCTCCTCTCTCCTATCGCTACTACAAACGATTATAGAGGACATCAACACCTAAATCATGATCGCTAGCAAATACTAAAAAGTCATCGTATGAGGTACGGCAGTTTTGAAAGGCCTCTCCATGGCAAATCTCTTCCAACAATTCCGTCTCTCTTTTTCCTAAAGCTTGTGATGATTTAAAACGAAGTAAAAAGCGTACTTCTTTCATCTCTTTTGGCATTCTGATATAGTAGTCATTTCCATTATCATCACTGATTAAAAATTCATGAAATAAGGCATGGCAATTAGTATCAGTCAATGCTACGTGGCTCTTTAAAAAATAGTTCATATGCGGTCCCTTTCAACATAAATGTTATGTCACTCTGTCACACGAATTTGTTATGGGCAAGAGTTATCTAGACACCATTAAATAGTCTCAGCCTTAGAATACACTATTTTCTTTCAGGACCTTTTACAAATTAAGATGAAATGTCAAATATTTTTTATCTTCTTAATATTTTATCCCTAAGATTAAATTTTTGCATTTTCAAAGATTTCCCTTGATTTCTAATTGTATATACTTTATAATTTATTTGAAGGAGATTGCTAGAATGACTTACAAATGGTCTATTTCTGAGCAAAAAATCTCAGCAGCTCTAGTAACATTATTAACTGAAAAAGAATTCGAACAGTTGACGATTCAAGATATTACTGAAACAGCTGGCGTCAGTCGAGCTACCTTTTACAATCACTTTTCCAATAAAGAAAACATGGTGGAGGTTATTTCAGCGAAATTATTGGATGATATCTCTGTTATCCTCATTCCAGATAGAAAGCTAGGAGAGCCTGTTATTTCACAGGCATTAGCCTATATCAAAGAACATTACAGTCTCGTCTATAGCTTAATCGACCATTTTCCAGATATCGAACTAACTCTTAAGACGTTTATATCAGACACCATTTTACATTCTGATATTGATCTCAAACAAAAAGTTCGCAACTACTATGAGATGCAAGAGAAATTTGCTATAGAAATTTATATCACAACAATTTATTCACTTATTATTACCTGGATTAAAACTGGTGCTAAAGAAAGTCCAGCTGAAATGGCTAAAACCATCAAGCACCCCATTAATCAACACCGATAAGCCTAAAACTATCAATAGGTGGTTTAGGGAGTATTAAATAGTTTAAGAAAAGTTTTAGGATGACTTTATATACTATAACCATCCTAAAACTTTTCTTTTTCATAAATCTCCTCAGGGTTTGGAACAGCTGTTCCAAACCCTTTTGGCTCTATAATTTCTGTAGTGGGTAAATCTCATTCAGATATTGTAGGGCTTTTTGACGGTATGCAAAAAGTCCCATATGACTTATAATGAAAAGCGACTAAACCATCATTAGAAAGTGTCACATGGAACTACAAAATTATATCAAAGAATCACTCAATATTAAAGACCCTAACATCATTTTTGATGACAAAATGGAAACACATTCCACACACAGAGAATACCATGCCAAATTGGATTACAACCCTCCTAAATGTCCTGCTTGTCAAGGACAGATGGCTAAGTACGATTTCCAGAAACCTTGTAAGATCCCCTACCTTGAAACGGTGGGCTTCAAAGTTCTCATCCGCCTTAAAAAGCGTCGTTTCAAATGCAAAGCCTGTGGCAAAATGACCATCGCTAAGACGTCTCTAGTTAGGGAAAATCATCAGATTCCCAACATCATTAACCACAAAATCACAGAAAAACTCATGAGTCGTGAGGCTATGACTAAAATCGCAAATGACCTCTCTGTCTCCGTCTCAACGGTTTATCGACAACTAGATCGCCATGAGTATCAGACTGACTTAAACCACTTGCCTCAAGTCATGTCTTGGGATGAGTATGCTTTTAAAAAGGGGAAAATGAGTTTCATCGCCCAAGATTTCGAGTCCAACAAGATTATCGCTATCCTTGATGGACGAACTCAAGCTGTCATCAAAAAATACTTCATGCGCTATTCTTACAAGATTCGTAAACGCGTCAAAGTCATTACCATGGACATGTTTAGTCCCTACTACGATATCGCGAAGTCGCTCTTTCCCAACGCAGAAATTGTTCTTGATCGTTTTCACATCATCCAAAATTTGTCCCGTGCCATGAACCGTTTTCGCATTCAAATCATGAACCAATTTGACCGTAAATCCCACGAGTATCGAGCCTTGAAACGTTATTGGAAGCTCATTCAGCAGGATAGTCGAAAGCTTAGTGACAAACGGTTTTACCGTCCAACCTTCCGGGCTCATTTGACCAATCACGAGATTGTCAAACGCCTTTTGAGCTACTCTGATGAGCTGAAGCAGCACTATGAACTCTACCAGTGTCTTCTCTTTCATTTTCAAGAAAAGCAAACCGAGCACTTCTTCGGGCTCATTGCAGATACCATCAAGGAGGTTAATCCTAGCTTCAAGACTGTTTTTTCAACCTTCCTCAAAGACCAGGACAAGATCATCAATGCAATGATGCTCCCTTATTCCAACGCCAAGCTGGAGGCTACTAACAATCTCATCAAAGTCATTAAGCGCAACGCTTTTGGTTTTAGGAACTTTACGAACTTCAAAAAACGGATTCTCATCGCTTTAAACATGCAAAAAGAGAGAACCAATCTGATTCTCTCTCGCTGCTGATTATAAGTCAACCCACTACAGTTGACAAAGAGCCACCCTTTTTTGATATAGACCAAAAAAGCATCCTAGTTCGGAAGACGTTCTCCAATACTAGGATGCTTTTGTATCGATGCCACCACCGAGAATTGAACTCGGAACTGAGCATTACCATTGCTCTATTATACCATTTAACTATAGCGGCTACCAACCTATAATAGCATAAAATAGGGGCAGAAGCAAGCCTCTTTTTTCCTACTTATATATTCCAATAATAGGGTGATGGCTATAAAACTTTATTTGAAGAGGTATTCCAACTTCAATTTACTCAGATTTATCACTTTCTCGTTGTGAATTCAAATTTATTTTATGATATAACTATAGTGTAGATAATTAAACTATGTGAATAGATTGAGGTGTGTTTATGAGTCAAAAAGCGCTAAGTTTGAATGATGTGATCAACTATGTTTCTCAATTACCTTTTGCAGACTTCAATAAAGTTGTACGTCAGTATGCAAATAGTCAAAAGGTTGATGTTAGTGATACTATGAACCTTGTCGTAGTTTCAAACTTTGAGGAACGCTTGGCGAAGTTAGGTGTCAATAGTTCATGTCCTCAATGTGGTTCACCATCAATCAGTAAATATGGTAAGCGAAATAATATTCAAGTCTTCAAATGTAAAGGCTGCTCTAAGCGTTTCACTCGTTTTTCAGGAACTGTTTTAGAAAAAACAAGGTGGCACTGGGATATTTGGCTTAAAGTCCTTGAAATGACCCTAAACGGTTACTCTATTGAAGATATGCGTAATGTCCTTATCAATGACTATTCTTGTATTGGGATTGATATTAAGACAGTTTGGTTATGGCGTTTAAAACTTATTACTGCTATGGCTAATATTCCAATGCCTATATTAAGTGGTATCGTACAAGTAGATGAAACTTTCGTCCGTGAGAGTCAAAAAGGAAGTCGTCATCTTAAATCAATGGTTACACAAACTGAAGAACGTAAACCTCGTTATGGTCGCCAATCCTCTAAGTTCGGTGTCATGGGTTCTGAGTTTGCAACAGTTGTAACTGCCATTGATAATCGTGGTTACTGTGTTTGTAAGGTCGCAAGTTTAGGAAGGCTATCTACCAATATTTTCTATGAACTTTTTCATGACCATTTTGATAGCCCTGCTTTTCTATGTAGTGACGCTAATAATATCTATGAAGAATATTGTCGTGTAACCAACACACCTCACTATGTTAGACCATCTAACTTTCTTAAAATTATAGGAAATCATGGCTATATTATTCAAGCAACCGATGAATTTGAAAAGAAAGCCAATAAGAAGGTATTGGAACACCTGTACTATGAAGGTATAACTGACAAGATCACTAATCGTGGCGAAATTCTCTTTGATAAATTCAATGATATTAAATATCAAAATGGCTTGTCATTAGCTCGTGTCAATGAATTACATAATGACATCAAGCGTTTTATCAACCGTGATATGACGAATGTTTCTACTAAGTACCTACAAGACTATATTGGCTATTTTGCTTATATCCGTAATTGGAGAGTGGAACACGGACACTACCCAACGTCTAAAGCAGACGCTGAAGCCATCTTTACTGAAATCCTAAAGACAAAGAAAAACCTTACTTCAACTGAAGTAAGGCAAAAAGAATTAGTATTACCAAAACCAAGTCCTCGTTATATGGAAGTCTTGAAAGAGGAAACCGAGAAAGCTAGAACAGCTATTGATAATCCTTATTTCAAGTTTAACGAGGAAGACGGTGTTTATTCCTTTAACAAGCGTGAGTACCTTCTTGACCTCCCTAAAAGCCGTCTCTTTGAGATAGCCAAGGAGTGTCACTTAACTAAGTATAGGAAATTAGCGCATTGGTCTTTAGTGTCACTGATTTTAAAACAAGACAAAATTCAAGATATTATCTATCAGCAGTTAGCTAGAGATAGAAACCAACTTATAGACGAAGAAGATTTAGAAGTGATGAGATCTAGTGGGTATGTATTATAAATTCTCATCTATAAAAGCGAGGGCTTTCTCTTCATTCTCTTCTATCGCAATTTCAACAGCTTTCACAGCTATCTTTAACAACTCATTGCTCTTTCTCCTTAATGAAAATGATTCTCTAATCAGGTTCCCTATATCTTTCTGAGCATTTTCATCTAACATTGGAATAAGAACTTGTTCTATTTGTGGAACACTCCAATGCTTAATAATAGAACCTCCTGCATCTCTTTTAGCTTGCATTTGAACAATTGGAGAGTTAAGGACTAGAGTTAAATAATCTAGATCAATGCTAATATTATCTTTTTTTATTAGATGCAATAAGGCACTTGAAGTAATTAATTTCCTATCTTCATCAACTTTATACGCTATTCCGCAAGTTCCATCTTTTGAGAAAAGTATTGTACCTTTTTTGGGAGAAATAGCCTGTGAAAAGTATTCAGAGGGCAAATAAACTTTTGGATTGTCAATTCCAAACTTATCAATATCTGCAACACGAACAAAAGGAATCCCTTCTTCTTCATAAAAGTTAGAACCAGGTTCAATGGATTTTTTTATATCAATTAAGTTTTTAAGTTTATCAAATTCATTTTCTTCAATTTGTTTAAGCAAATAATCAAATTTTGGCTGATAATATTCAGCATCAATACGATTCGATACTTCAATCTGTTTAATATTTTTTATTGAGATTTGCTTATCTGAAAATTCGTTGCTATCTATCCGTATATTTAGGATTCTTAATAACTCTTTGTTGACATCATGATAACTTAGATCAGATAATCTCTTTTGGGACAAAGCATTTTTTACGATTTTCTCAATTTCCATTTGGAAGTTATCTGACATTCGTGGAATTTTTAACTTTCGTATCTGAAACATACTAAGCCAAGGTTGAACATTTCCTGTTGAAAAACGTTCAACCTGTTTCAAACCAAATTTTGAATTAAAAAACGTTGTAAAGTAGAAGGGGTTAAAGCTATCATCGATAATAGTTAATTTAACAACATTTTCATTACAGTTGAACCCAACCTCACCTTCAGTAATAATCGATGCACCACCAATTTTTCCTTTTCTTGCCATCATTATATCATAAAGTTTTGTCTGCGAGGCTGGCAATTTTTTATGAGCCACCTCAGATATTTTTGTTAATTCATTAATATTTAGGAAAGTGTTCCCAACATTTCCCGACCTAATATACGGAACTTCTTTTGGATTTGTATCATTCAGTATATTGCTAATTGCTTTAAAACTACCGTTTGAAGTGACATCAGACATCTCTACAATATTTTCGATATAATTAGCGTCTTTTAAAATTAAATCAAGTTGAAGATATTCATTTTTAAAAAACTCTGAGTCAATTCTAAATTCACTATTTTTGGCTATCTCCCTAACATTTAATATAGATACTTCTAATTTTTCATTTGACAAAAGATAGCCCCTCTTTCTTAGCAAACTCCAAAAATGCTTCTGCAATACCGTCTTGTGAGTAAATGTTATGCGGATTTTTATTTTCTAGTAATGGGTCATGATTGAACAAATCATGTTTTACAAAAATATGCCCATGAGTATCCCTGATACGCTCTGAATATTCAATGACTTCCTCAGTTACTTTGTAAAATTTCTTCCATTCACTAGAAAGTTGATTATACTCATCATAGGAAATAAATTTATTATTGTTTTTCCCAAAAATAGGAGATTTCTTATAGTCTTTTTTTTCTGATGTGTTTAGTGATAAATACTCTCCGATAGAGAGCTTTTCAGGTTTGCCATCCGTTTTTTTATTTTTCTTAATGATAAATTCTACATTTTCTAGTTGCCAATACCTGTGGTTATTCAGTTCTCCATATTCCTCTATAAATAAATCCCTTATAAATTGTTTTTCCCCATTATTAGTGGTTTTCTCTATTTTAGTAACCCTATTTTCTGTCTGAATTTTATAATGAGATTTTTTGAACTCTTTTTTATTTTTCTCCTCATCAAATTCTTGCTCCGAAAGAAACACACCATCACTTTTACGAGTAATCACTCTAACAGTTTCATACTCATACTGGTTCCAAGTAAGATAATTTTCAGAAACATAGATTTTGTCTCCTGAACTGTCTTTGGTAGGTTCTTGCATAGTTGCAAAGAAAATAGGATAATCGACATCTCCATTTTCATCAGCCTGGGGTTTGGGACAAATATTGGGATATCCACAAGATTCATCAGTCCATTTCTGAACAAATAATACACTAGTTTTTGTGCTTGTATGAGGTTTAAAAACATGACTATGCAAGCCAACTACCCCTAGTAAGCGACAACGTTCTAAAATATAATCACGAATATATTTTTCGTTAGCATTATTAAAACGTCCTTGAGGTAAAACAACAGCCATTCTCCCACCAGGTTTTAAAAAATCAATATTTCTCTCGATAAATAATATATCTCTACCAACCTTATTCTGAAGTTTTTCTTTAGTTACCCCATTTTTTCGACCTAATAGATACTGTCTTAACTGCTCCTTATTTGTTAAATCTCCTGCGAATGGTGGGTTCGCCATTACAATATCAAAATCAAATTCTTTGAAGCGTTTACTGTCAGTTTTTGCCTTTAAATTACGACTAAGTTTTTTTAATCTGTCAAAACCTTCTCTGTACTTATCAGACCATTCTTCATTTTTGACATAATCTTTTGTCCAATTTTCATAGTCTAAAGTATTTAACTCAATGACATTGGTATGCCCATCTCCAGCAACAATATTAAGCATACGCCCAACTCGGACACTTTTTTCACTAAAATCAATACCGAATACGTTTTCCTTAACGTAATCTTCTTCCCTTTGTGTTCGCTTAGCAGTAGTAAAGAGATTATCTTTATTGGGATTTAAGATATTCCAAGAATGGAATATAGTATGCATTGGAAATCCGCAACTGCCTGCTGCGGTATCAATCATTTTTTCATCAGGAGAAGGATTTAACATTTTCACACACATATCAATAACATAGCGTGGCGTGAAATATTGTCCCATATCCCCTTTTTGCCCCTTATTTACAAGCTGTTCAAATGCTTCATCCACAACCTCTAAGTTGGAGTTAAATAGTTTTACATTTTGAAGTTCCTTGACACACGCTTTGACAGTTGCTTTTTGCATCTCTAACTTTGAGTTGGTTGGAAAGACACCAGTCCATTTATTCTTTGCTTTTTCAAAGAGTTCAGAGATATTGTCATAAATCAAATTTGTATTATCATGCTCTTTAGCTCGAAATTCTAACGCACGAAAGCCTGTATCATCTATCTCTTTAAGTGAACGACCACCATAACGCATTTGATTTGAAATTTCATCCGCATCATCCGCAGACATTTTTTCATCATAAAGTTTTGTGAAGATGAGCTTAAACAGCTCATCAAATGCTTTATCGCTAGAATCATTTGCTCCAAAACGTTGTTCAACATCTGAGATAACTTCTTTTAGAGTTTCATTATTTAAACGGTCGTAAATCATGAGTTGTTTAAGTGTAAATTTTTGCCCATTGACCCAATCTTCAATATCTTCTCCATAACGTAGAAAAGCAGATAAAGACAATTCATTATCAAAGTCAGGAGATTTATAAAATTTCAATAGACTTCCACCGTTTGTAATTACGCCTATTTGAGCTTGATTTTGCTTACAATATGAAGCCATTTGTTCTTTAGGAGTTGTCGACTCATCTCCTTCAATTTTGTTTTCATCTGTTACGTTGGGTCTCTTCACTTCAATAATAGCCGATATTTTCTTTTTCTTGCTATTCTCATAAATAGCTATGTCAATTCTCTTTTCCCTGATTTTTTCTCGGCCTGCAAACGTTGTCAAAACTTCAAAATCAAGTAATTCTTTTGGGTAACCATAAGTCTCGATAAGTTGATGAGCATATAGCTGTCTAACGATTTCCTCTGGTTTTAATTCAAAGTAATCATTATCCCTATTCAACCCCCTAACAACACACTCAACTCCAGCCTTTCCATCTTTTCGAAGATTAATCCTATCGTTAAGCCATTGAATTTCCTCCTTAGAAAAAGCTGTTAGCAACCCAAATTCATTTTTTTTAAGTAAATCTTTAACTTCCATATTACAGCCCCTCTCAAATACAAAAAACAGAATCTATGAATTGCATAATAAATTCTGTTTTTATTTTTGTATTATGAAAAAAGGTTGTAAAAATAACCTTAGTTACTGTGCTGTGCTGTGCTGTGCTGTGCTGTGCTGTGCTGTGCTGTGCTGTGCTGTGCTGTGCTGTGCTGTGCTGTGCTGTGCTGTGCTGTGCTGATGAGTATAACATCATTTTTCTCCTTATCAAGTGTTATTTTTTAGCATAAGTCGTAGAACTTTGTGACCTTGCTCAGTAATTTCGTATTTCCCACGTTTATTTTGATAAGGAATAACAAAATTCCCTTCTTTCAATTCCCGTAAGATACGATTTGTTTTCAGTTTAGACATGTGATTCATGTCTGCTATTTCTTGTTGAGAAAGCGCTACATACCAATGACCTTTTACCTCAACTTGATGCTCCATCAACGATTTTAAAATTTTAAAAGAATCATTAGCAAAAGGCTCAAGAGTAAATTCCATAAAAATCCCCCTTTACAATTATGATTATATCATAATTAAAGTGTAGCAAATCAAACTACATCAGAAAAATTTCTGATTCTCAACATGAAAACAACAAAAATAAGCTATTTTACCTCATTTTTCGGTAGAATAGCTTTTCTTATACCTAGAGCTACAAGGAGTTTGAAGTTTTTATGGATTACCACTCACTGATTGGAATATATAATTTCCTACTGCTCTCTATCAGGTTGGCTTACGACAGTGGTAGCAATACCATTATCGATAGGATTAGCGACGGCGTTTTACTCGGATTTTGATGAGTTGATCATACCCTTTTTCAGCATTTTGCAAGTCAGAACTTACAACGTCACTGTATTTAATGGCTTGAAAAGTGCTGCGCTGTGTTGTTGCTACGGTTGCTGCCTTTACAGGTTTAGCAAAAGAAGCTACTCCCAAGGTAGATACAAACAATACAGCAACTAAAATAAGGTTTTTTTTCACTAGAACTAGTCTCCTTAGATTTGATTTAAAATAGTATAACTATTGTCAGATAATTATCTGATACCAAACTTATTTTGTCAATTAATTGATTTTTCTTTTTTAGTTTTTCTTAGTAAAAGAAAAGCAGAAATTGTTGTTAAGGCGCCTAAAAACGTTAAGATATAAGAGTTTTTCGAAGAGGTCTCTGGTAAACGCGATGACGTCTCCTCTTCTGTTAATCGCTGAGGCTTCTCGCTATCATTAGAAAAGTCACGTTTTTCTGTTTCTATACGCTTAGGCAATTGGATATAAACTGTTTTTTCAGTTTGAATCACAAGGACCGAGACAAGGTCTGTCTCTGGTGATAAAACGGATGCTTCTGTCAAGTTAACATTTACTGGTTGCATCTCTTCGTTTTCATCCTTTGTAGGAGAAACGTCCGCTACTTCAGCGATAGAAGGATTAATCTCCTCTTGACTCTTTGGCACCAAGTCCACTGACTCTTGTAGCCTAGTAACCCCATTTTCATCAGTTTGATGAGGGGCTTCTACCGTCTCTTCCAAAGGGGTTAGTTCTAGAACACTGTCTTTATTAGTATCTTTGTCAGAGACAGCTTCTTGGTGATATTCTGGAGAAAGTGAAAAGGAATGTTCTTGCTCCAAGGCCTTATCATCTTTTTCAGAAGAGTTTTCTGCTATTTCTGTCACTTTAGGACTTGATGGAACATAGGGCTCCACTGACTGATCGTGGTAGTTGTTTGAGAAAGTATCACCACTCACAAAATCGACCAAAATAGGCTCATCAGTTGCTACCTCAGACGGAATTTCCTCAGCAGATACGGTATCGTTCTGACTAGGTAGAGTGACTTCTACAGAAGGTGAGACTTCTGTCGGTTCTAGATGAGACTGTGTTTCTTCTGCTTGAACCCTGTCTGAAAGGCTCTCAGTAGGAGAAACAGGTTCAGTAACTTCCTCTGCTTGAGGCCCAAAGTTCTCTTCTATGACAGGGGACACATCTTCTGACTGACTAGTATCAGATGAGGCCTGACTGTCTTTCTCAGTAATAATCTCTTCTGGCCATGTTTCCTGAGGAGCCGATCCTCCATCATGGTCTGAAGATGGTTGAGACTCTTCTATCGGAGAAGTTGTCGGAAGGCTTGGTTCTGAAAGCTCAGGTTGTGGAGTGATTTCACTTGATTGCGGAGACACTGGCTGCTCATCAGTTTGATCAAGCAGAGGGATTTCTTCTTCCTTTTCCAACTTTGTCTTAATAAAGATCATATCCCACAGGCTTAGTTTAGGCACCTGAATCTGTAGTCCAAAATTGCCATCCTCGTCTGTATAGACGCTTGCTTCAAGTGGTAAGACACTTGAACTTAACCAATCATCTGGTGAAGTGAGATAGGTTTGAGTTGCCATGACCTCTACTTCTTCTCTGCTGTAACCTGGCAACTTGTAAGAGACAGTCAGATTGGATTGCTCCTGTGGTGTTTTATTCTCTTCAAATCCATCTGAATTTTTCCACTCAGCACTGATTCCCATCAGATTAATCAATTGGATAGTCTTAACATTTTCGGAAGCCTTCGTAAATGTCCAAACCTGATGACCGCTTGTTCCGGTCGAATCTTTAGAGACTAGTTGCCCTTTATTATCTTGGGTACTAATCAAATCAGGATTTTCATTCTCCAATCCCCCACGCAGAAGATTTTCATAGGCAGTTACGAACTGCTGATAGTTGTAGAGACGATTGAGCATCTCTGGTGATACCGTCAAAGTTTGAGTTGGGTAATAAGCTGTCTGCAAGAGGCTAAGGTCAGCCTTAGGATTTGCAAGTGCAGCCAAGCTCATATGATAGCCTCCCGAGGCAGCAACAACCGCATCTACCAACAAGGCTGCATCTGCTTGAAACCCTTTACCTGCCTTAACATCACGAGCTGACCCATTCAATGGAAGACTGTCATGATCATAATCAAACTCAGGCTCTTCCATATAGGCACCAACCAGCAATGACTGACCAGTATAGTCATAGGCTTGATCAATACGAGCTTTCAAATCACCGTAACTCGTCTGTGAACGTCCTTTTATTGCTGATCTTCCATTTGGCCAAAGTTCGGTATAAATTACATCTTGAGGAACTTGATAGGTCTTATAGATATTCTCCCCATTAATATCATTAAGGGTGAAATAGTAGTCTGAACCAAAGACGTCTTTGACACGGCTAATAAACTCAGCATAGGTATCGCTCATCATAAATGATTTTTCAAAGTCACCTTTACCTGCATCTGCTGCAGTCGTCACACGGTTATCTCCGATTGTGTCTCCCTGCCAGCCATCAAAACCATAACGTTTCATAGCTTCAAGCATCTTGGTTGAGATAAAGTCTTGCCAGTCTTTATCTGCTGGGTTGTAATAAATTTGAAAAGGCTGTCCGTCAATCGAGTAGGTCATCACTTGCTTCGGATCCCCATAACCTTCGTCGTAAAAATTATAGACCATCTTATCTTTTGAAAAGACTGGTTGACTAGGGTTAGAGTCTGCTGCAATCATGTTGTACAGCATGGCTTTGGCACCTAATTGATGAACAGTATCCACTAATTCAGACACTGACTTAGTCTCCACATAGGTGTCACTCCAAGTATTCCAGTCCTGCTTAAATCTAGGAAGGTCTGGCAAGGGATCTGTCGTGGTGTGATACACATCATAAAAGAAGTATGAATTGATATTCATGGCAGACATCAAGGCTAATTCCTGCTTATACTTCTCCATATTCTCAAGAAGAAGGCTATTGTCACTATTTGGAGACCCTGCGACAACGCCATATCTCGGAAAGACTGTCCAGTCTTCTTCGACAGATAGACCAACATGTTTTTCTGCTAATAGATGATCAGAAGCATCTGATACACTCACCGTTACCAGATAACCTGTATTATTAGCAAACCAACTTGCAGGAAGGGTTAGATTATCAAACGCATAAGTCTCTCCAACTGCAAGAACTGGTGTTGCTTTTTTCACTTCCCCTTTAATCAGATTAGCTTGAGCTAGGCTCAACTTAACTGTCATTGCTTGCTCTTGCTTTGTTGCATTCGTCACTTGAAAAGAATAGGCTACATTCTGACCTGATTGATAAGTCGCTTGACTAGCTACTGGATTTGTTAAATAAGGATTTTTATCAAGATTTATACTAGCAGAAGCTATCGTCTGAGACTCTTCTGGTAGTTCTTGTGTCATTTCCTGATTCATCAGTGAGGCCGGTTCTTCTGACAGTGAACTGGTCGTGCTAACCACATCTCCCTCTGATACATCAGAGTCTGTAATGACCTCTTCTGAACGGTCTTGACTCGAATCCTCCATTGATGTATCCCCTTCAGTAGAAGTCTCTAAAGCAGGTACTTCATAACTCTCTCCTTCGGCTCTGCTTACATCATCGACTGAAGTCTCTCCCAATAATTGCTCTGCCAACTGCTCTGTTGTCATACTCTGCACAGTCGTTTGAGTCAGTAATGCCTCTGTGGCTACCTCCGAAACATCTGAAAAATCAACCTCTGGTGTCTGACCTCCATCCTCTTCGGCAGATACCGTCCTAAACGGAACTAGTAAACAACATAAGGCAACAATAAAGCCATAGAAGCTCTTTTTATTTTCCATCTTCTCTCTTTTAAACCTCATCCTTTTTTAATCTATCTTCAAGAATATCATAAATAGGTTGATACTTCAAGTTATTTCAGAAAGTTTTCAGAAAAAGAGAAACAAAAATTTTTAACCACCCTTAAACATAATGACTCAAAAATAAGCTAAGAGACCTGCTACAGTTACGATAAATCACTTAACCCCGTAATCTTTAAGACTGTTTTAGTTTTCTTTAAGGCTGGTCAACTATACTATAGCCAATCCTAAATAAACTTTTCTTTTTCATAATCTCCAAGAAGAGCTAGCCCTGTGCTAGCTCTTCTTTTTGGTTAGGTCACAATACAATGAAAAAGCCTTTATTCCAATGAACAAAGGCTAGCTATTTCTTGATATTAGAGAATCTCCTTAGGAGCACATAACTAATAAAAGTGATAAACAATCACAAGATGATGATAAATGATCAGCAGGACTTACTCATTAGTGACCAATCTGAAGCGCTCAGTCCTTCTAACCCAAGAAAAGACACTTTCTTCGTAGTTAAGCACTTTTTGAGGCAACTAGGTCCTTAACCGAAATCAGAAGGACGGCTAAGAAGATACAAATCATTCCCAAAAAATCAATTGGGTAAAAAGACTCCCTCATAATCAGAACCGAAAAAAATACTGACGCTACTGGCTCAACTGACGCCAATAAACTCCCCTTTACAGGTCCCACCAAGGTTGTCCCTTTTAAGAAAAAAGTATAAGCAAATAGGGTTCCAATACCAATGATACCAAAGAAAGCCAAGATATTTCCCGTAGACATCACGACCTGATACTGCCATGACTGCGTCAAAACAGGAAAAATCACACCACCCATCAGCATCCCTAAACCAATAACAGGTAAACTGCCCCACTCTCGAATTAATCGCGCTGGAATCAAAATATAAAGAGCATAGGTTACTGCTGATAAGAGACCCCAGAAAAGACCATTAGGAGTTATGGCTAGACTATCCCAACGACCGTGGGTCGCCATAACGTAAGTTCCAAAAATGGCTAATAAAATGGCTATCACTTCTAACATCGTTGGCTTCGTACGATTTTTTAAGCAAATAAATGCCAAAATCAGTACTGGCGTTAAATACTGTAGCACTGTAGCAGTTCCAGCATTTGTTTCTTTAATTGCATTCAAATAGGCGTATTGGTTCATCAATAAACCTGTCAAGCTAAAGAGTAAAACCCCCAATAAGGCTTTTTTCTGGCGTATCAGAGCAATCAAGATTTCCTTTTGATTCATATAAGCCAAAGCTGTTAAAACCAGACCTGAAACCAAGAGGCGCAAAGTCGTCAATAAGTTGACATTGATACCATGGCCCATCAAATATTGACCAGAGACACCAGATATCCCCCATGCAATTCCTGCTGTCAGAACCATAATAGTCCCTTTACTTTCTTTAGACATTACTTCTCCCCTCATGGTAATGGTAGTCCTACCATTATAACATCTTGTCCAGAAAAAAATCACCCTTATGGATGATTTTCAAATAGACTAATCCAATAATTTTTGCAATTCTTGTGCCAAAAGTTTAAGAGCCACTTGTGGATTGGCTTGTCCTTTTGTCGCTTTCATCAAGAAACCTGTGAAGGCCTTGTCCGCATTACGTTTACC
Source organism: Streptococcus saliviloxodontae (assembly GCF_016908655.1). Taxonomy (GTDB): domain Bacteria; phylum Bacillota; class Bacilli; order Lactobacillales; family Streptococcaceae; genus Streptococcus; species Streptococcus saliviloxodontae. The sequence goes on along the minus strand of NZ_JAFBEI010000002.1, from coordinate 75,530 downwards.
AGACTTGAAGTCTGCAACAGCTGCTTCATTGTCTGCGAAGACTTGATGGATAATCGGAATAAGAACATCTGGATCAGAAATCTGAACGAGTCCTGCTTTTTCAACGTATTCACGCGCTGATCCACCGTTCTTAGCTAAGTGAACAAAGACTTTCTTGGCAATCTTAGATGAGATAGTACCATCTTCGATGATGGCAATCATTTCCACCAAGTTCTCTGGTGTCAACTCAATTTGCTCGATGGTTTTACCTTCTGCATTGAGGAATTGAGCCACTTCACCTTGCAACCAGTTAGAGACCTGCTTGGCATCACCACCGATAGCAACAGCTGCTTCAAAGAAGTCTGATGTTGCCTTAGTCGCTGTCAACTGGCTAGCATCGTAGTCTGAAAGACCAAGTTCAGACACATAAGCTGCACGACGTTCTGCCGGGAATTTAGGAAGGGTTTGACGCATTTCCTCAATCCACTCATCCGAAATCTCGTAAAGTGGTAGATCAGGTTCTGGGAAGTAACGGTAATCCGCTGCACCTTCTTTGACACGCATAAGGATCGTAGCCTTGTTCGCTTCATCGTAACGGCGTGTTTCTTGTTGGATTTGACCGCCTGCACGCAAGATCTTCTCTTGGCGAGCCACTTCGTACTCTAGACCTTTACGGACATTTGAGAAAGAGTTAAGGTTTTTAAGCTCTGTTTTAACACCAAACTTCTCTTGACCATAAGGGCGAAGCGAAATATTGGCATCCACACGCATAGAACCTTCTTCCATCTTCACGTCAGAGATCCCTGTGTACTGGATGATTTCTTTAAGAGCAGTCAGGTAAGCGTAAGCCTCTTCAGGAGAGCGCATATCCGCTTCAGACACGATTTCAATCAGTGGCACCCCTTGACGGTTGAGGTCAACCAATGAAGCTTGCGCACCGTGGGTATTCTTACCAGCATCCTCTTCCAAATGAGCACGCTCGATACGGATTTTTTTAGTAGAACCATCTTCAAGAGCTACTTCGATCCAACCATTGTAACCAATCGGCTCATCAAATTGTGAAATTTGGTAGGCTTTTGGATTATCAGGGTAGAAATAGTTCTTACGATCAAAGTGCATGTGCTGGTGAATGTCCATGTTAAGCGCTAACGATGCCTTGATACCTGCATCGATAACACCCTTGTTCATTACTGGCAGAACACCTGGGAATGACCAGTCAATCACATTGGTATTGGCATTTGGATCTTCACCGAAATGAGCAGATGATGGTGAGAAAATCTTTGAGTTGGTGTTCAATTCAACGTGGACTTCAAGTCCGATAATGGTTTCAAAGTTCATTAGTTCGCACCTCCAAAGATGACAGGTTGTTGTTTGTGATAATCAGTTGTCGCCTCAAAAGCTGCTGCCGCTTGATAGATAGTCTCTTCTGAGTATTTTGGACCGATCAACTGCAAGCCAACTGGCAGACCGTCCACAAAACCTGATGGGATTGAAATGCCTGGAAGACCTGCAAGATTGACAGGAATCGTCAAAAGGTCAGCCAAGTACATGGCAACAGGGTCTTGGCTTTGGCTACCAAGGTCGTAGGCAACTGTCGGTGCTGTTGGCCCCAAAATCAAGTCATAATCCGCAAAAACCTTGTTAAAATCGTCAATAATCAAGGTACGCACTTGACCAGCTTTCTTGAAGTAAGCATCGTAGTAACCAGATGACAGACTGAAAGTACCAAGCATGATACGGCGTTTCACCTCTTCACCGAAACCTTGGCTACGTGTTTTGACATAGATTTCTTCCAAGTTTTTAGCGTCTTCAGCACGGAAACCATAGCGAATCCCATCAAAACGTTGCAAGTTTGACGATGCTTCTGACGAAGCGATGATGTAGTAAACGGCCACACCGTACTTGCTGTGCGGTAGGCTAACTTCTTCTACGATAGCTCCCATTTTTTCAAATTGCTGAGCTGCTGCAAGGATATTTTCCTTGATTTTTGGATCAATTCCTTCTCCCAAGTATTCCTTAGGCAAAGCAATTTTCATACCTTTGATGTCCTGACCGATTTTTGAGGTAAAATCAGCCACATGAACAGGTGCAGATGTCGCATCCTTGTCATCAGCTCCAGAAATGACGTTGAGCAACTGGGCATTTTCCTTAACCGTCTGTGAAAATGGTCCAATCTGGTCAAGCGATGACCCGAAAGCAAAAAGACCAAAACGTGACACTGTTCCATAAGTTGGTTTAAGACCAACGATACCGTTAAAGGCTGCTGGTTGGCGGATAGAGCCTCCTGTGTCAGAGCCTAGTGACAAACGAACCTGACCTGAAGCAACTGCTGTGGCAGAGCCACCTGATGACCCTCCAGGAACCTTGGTTTGATCCCAAGCATTCTTGGTTTTCTTGAAATAGGACGTCTCAGTTGATCCACCCATAGCAAACTCGTCCATGTTAGTCTTACCGATGACAATCATACCCTTGTCATAGGCCTGTGCAACAGAAGTCGCATCAAAGATCGGCTCGTAGTTATAGAGCATTTTAGATGCAGCTGTTGTCAAAATACCCTTGGTAGAGATGTTGTCCTTAACAGCCAGCGGAATACCAGACATCATGTTGTCGGCATCGATACCTGCTTCGTCAATAGCCTTGGCTTGGGCAAGAGCTGCCTCATCAGCTACTGTGATGAAAGAACCAACAGCTTCTTCACGCGCATGAACGTCCTCAAGCGTCGCCTGAGTTAACTCTGTCGCAGAGATTTCTTTCTTGACCAGAAGGTCATGCAATTCTTCAATCGTTTTATCATTAAAAGACATTAGGCATCTCCTCCATCTTCAAAAATCGCTGGCACTTTGATAAAGTTATCCTCTTTTTCAGGGACATTTTTAAATAGCAAAGCACGGTCAGTGCCTTTTTCTGCCACATCAGGACGAACAACTGTCTTTCTATCAGCCATAGTTGTTGTGACAGGCACATCCGTCGTGTCAACCTCATCAAGTAAGGCAACCATATCAACAATTTTAGTCAAAGTTGTCGCAAAGGCTGCCGTTTCTTGGTCCGTAAACTCAAGCTTTGACAACTTAGCCACATGGCGAACTTCTTCTTCAGAAATTTTCATGAATTTCTCCTCTTGTATTTTTACATAGTCTCAATTAGTATATCATAAAAGCATGATTCTATCAGCACTTATGCTATAATTAAGTCTTAGCAATATATTAGGAATACAAAAAGGAGCATCATGGGAAAAATTCGCCAACCACTAGCTGAGAAAATCCTAGAAAACTCTGTTTCAAAACACCTTCCAACTGCCATCAAAGAGTGGCAGACCATTTCCAAGATTCACAACGAAATCGATGGTTCTATCCGCTGTCTCTGTGGACAACCTGGTATCAAGGACTGGTACGAGCTGGAAAATGTCCACAACGGCAAGGTACTTATCCACATCGGTGCCAACTGCATCACCTACTTCACTGCAGCAACTGACTTTCTTCCTGCAGATTCCCTCAAAAAACTGGGCAAACTCAAACAAACCGCTAAGGAAGATGAGGAACCTATTTTCACTAAAACGCATTTTCCACAGAGCTTGATTAACTACCTGTGGGAAAACGATGTTTTCAGCGAACGTCCTGAGAATAACTTTCATGCTTACGCTGACTACAAGCGTTTTAACGAACTGATCCACAAGGGGGGTCGTAGAGCCTCTCACTCACCTGAAGAATACGCAGAGCTAACGACCTTATGGCAAGACTTTATCAAGCCTTTTCTCCTAGACCAGCCACGAAAAGAGTTGCACCTAGAGACCTTGGACCACTCTAGCTTCGCTTATCAAAAACGTATCCAAGAATTAGAAAATCAAGTTGCACAGCTCCAAGCACAACTAACCAGGAGAGAAAATACAGCTAAAACTAGGATAAACAACTCCCAGCCTAACACCCCAGAGAAAAAAACAAGTGAACACCTTGCTCCTAGCTCCTACAAAGCCATCCAAACCATTACTCGTCGACGTAAAAACAAGCGTCACCTCCTACCAAGTGACTTTAATCAAGAACTACTGGAGTATTTCCTCGCTCGAGACTTTATCCAAGACCAAGACTATCGCAAGCTAAAAACAGCCATGAGCCATCAGAACTATACCCTCAACGATTATTTGCGAAAAGAAATCAACGCTATCCTAATCCCCTTAACAGAGACGATAAAAAAAGATAAGAGCAGCTGATATAGCTACTCTTATCTTTTTAATCAATAATCTTAGCACCTAGAACCGTTTTAAAATGGTTGAGGGCAAATTGGTGCGCTTCTTCTGTCAATGAAGCAATGGCAGAGGCCTGAATTTCAATGTCGTAGCCTAAGTTATAGGCATCAATTGCAGTATGCAAGACACAAATATCACTAAGAACACCTGTCAAAACAAGAGTCGTAACGCGGCGCTCACGCAATCGGATATCAAGATCTGTCCCTGCAAAAGCAGAATAATGACGTTTATCCATCCAAAACACGCGTCTATCGTAGCGAATTTGCTCATAGAAATCACCTAAGCCGCCATAGAGACGGCGACCTTGAGTCCCTTTGATATTATGTGGCGGAAAAAGCTTTGTCTCAGGGTGGAAAACATCCTCTTCATCATGACAATCAATCATGAAAAAGACGTAATCTCCGTTGTCATAAGCTTCTTTCGTAACGGTAGTGATGCGCTCCTCAATCTTCTGAGCAGGCTTACCAGCTGTTAATTTACCCTCATCTGCTACAAAATCTACAGTGTAATCAATTGAAATCAGTGCTTTGCTCATATCCTAGTCATAGTCCTTAATCTTGTCGAAGATACCTTCGTTAATAACTTTAAGGTATGTTCCTTTCATACCTAGAGAACGGCTTTCAATAATACCAGCAGACTCTAACTTACGAAGGGCATTAACAATAACAGAACGTGTAATACCGATACGGTCTGCAATAACAGATGCTGTCAAGCGGCCTTCGATACCATCAAGCTCGTGAAGGATAGCAGCAACTGCTTTCATTTCTGAATATGACAAAGTATTGATAGCCATATTAACAGCCGTCTGTTTACGGATTGTTTCTTCAAGGTTCTCAGTTTGAAGGTTCAACAACTGAAGACCAACTACCGTAGAAGCGATTTCAACCAAAATCAAATCATCATCATGGAACTCATCGTCATTACGCCAAATGATAAATGATCCTAGACGCATACCACCACCGTAGATAGGGGCAATTGTTGTCAAACCATCTGGATAGATATCTTTTGATTCTACTGGGAAGATGGTCAAATCGCTATCAACTGACAAATTAGCCTCTGTATCATAGACACGGCTAGCAGCCTTCACATAGCTATCTGGAAATTGCTTAGCTTCAAAGAACTCTTCGACACGGTCTGTGTTGGTCTTGTACTTCATGGCATAACCGAGAAGGTTACCACCACCGTTGATAATACAAGCATTACAGTCAATGATGTCTGCTAACTGCGCTGCCATAGTGTTATATGGTAGATCTGTATCAAGACTATCCACAGAGCGTTGCAAAATAGAGGTAATTTTTCTCGTTTTTTCTAACAAATTTGGCATATTATTACTCTTTCATTTCTTTCTTTTTAGTCATTCATAGTCATTATAACAAAGCTACTGTCGAATTGCAAACAATTATCAGAAAATTTTTTATTATCCAAAAAAGAAACAAAATCATTCGGTTTTTTAAACTTTTATACTTCACATTCTTCAAAATATACAGTTTTTATCTCTTTTTTCCGAAGTATTATTTTCGCAATTGACTTGAAAACTTTATACAATTCACAATATTATCGAACATTCTTTCTACTTTTTCAAAAATACACACAAAAAATTGACTTTAATTGAACAAAATCAAAGTCAATTTTTTAATTTAACGTTTGTACTGAGCTAAAACGCGTGTTAGTTTATCTTGAACTTCTGCTAGTTCTTCTACACGTGGAAGATAGACAATTCGGAAGTGATCTGGTTCATTCCAGTTGAAACCTTTCCCTGGTACCAACATAACCTTCTCTTGCTTCAAAAGTTGCAAACAAAACTCTTCATCATCGTCGATACGATACATGTCGCGATCAATTTTAGGGAAAATATAAAGTCCTGCAGTCGGCTTCACAGCTGACAAGCCCGGAATATCATTGATGGCTTTAGTGATAAACTCACGTTGCTCATAGATGCGACCTCCAGGAACCAAGAGTTCATCAACAGACTGGTAGCCTCCAAGCGAGGTTTGAACAACGTGTTGCGCCAAAACATTCGAACAAAGGCGCATATTAGCAAGCATGTTCAGTCCTTCAATGTAGCCCTTAACATTTTGCTTAGGACCAGACAAGACCATCCAGCCCACACGGAAACCACAAATGCGATGAGACTTGGAAAGACCATTCATTGACACGCAGAAAACATCAGGCGCTAGACTAGCAATGGCCGTATGCTCTTTACCATCCATAACAAGGCGGTCGTAAATTTCATCAGCAAAGATAATCAAGTCATGTTGTCTTGCAATATCAACCAATTCTTCTAAAATATCCTTAGGATATAGAGAGCCTGTCGGGTTGTTAGGGTTGATGACGACGATAGCTTTGGTATTTGAGGTAATCTTTGATTTGATATCATCGATATCAGGATACCATCCTGCCTTTTCATCACAGACGTAGTGTACGGCATTTCCCCCTGCTAGACTGACACAAGCTGTCCACAAGGGATAATCTGGCATAGGCACCAACACCTCATCTCCATTATCAAGCAGAGCTTGCAAAGAGAGTGAAATCATCTCAGATACGCCATTTCCAATATAGATATCATCGATATCAACGCCTTGAATCCCCTTCACCTGACAATACTGCATGATTGCTTTGCGGGCTGAGAAGATTCCTTTACTATCTGAATAGCCCTCACTATGACGGGCATTCATAATCAAATCACGAATAACCTCATCAGGTGCTGTAAAACCAAATTCGGCTGGATTTCCTGTATTGAGACGCAAAATCTTTTCGCCATTTGCAATCATACGATTGGCTTCATCTAAAATCGGACCACGAATATCATAAGCAACATGCTCTAACTTTGAAGATTTATCGTAAATTTTCATCATATCTACCAAGAGAGGGGACTCTCTTCCTTTCCTAATAACATAGAAGCTCCTCACTTAGAAGAGCTAGGAACCTTGTTACGAAATAGTTTTTGCTATCTCTTGTTATACTAAGTACTCATGAAGGGCTCTATCATAAAGCACCTTCAAAAGTAGCTGGGTTAGCGTTATAGTGATAAGTCAAAAGCCACGTGACCTTATCTTATCACGAGAGGCTTTTTAGCTTATCAAGTATTATATACCTTATTGTCAGAATTATCAAACTTTCTATTATTGCATCAATCGTAGGAAATAAGCCAAGTAGGATTGATCCTTATTCAACAGTTCTTTTTCTGATTTAACAAGTGCAGGATAGTCAGTAATCACTCCGTCAACGTCTGTCTGAAGGTATTTATCAATATCATCAGTATCATTCACAGTCCAAATAAAGACCTTTTTCTTCAGATGATGGGCACGATCAACCAGTAGTTTATTGTAAGAAAACTCTTCTAAAGCATAGAAATCAACGACTTGACTTGTAAAATCACCAAGCTGTAAGGAGATGGTGTAACCCGTTTGGATTTCAGGAGCTAACTTTTCGACCTTTTCAATCGTTGCTAGCTTCAGTGACATCGCTAAGTAGGTCTGACTAACACCTAGTTCCTTCAGTTTAGTCACAAATAGCTGCTCATAGTCTTCTGGCTCCTCTCCTGTTGGCTTTAGTTCGACCAAGAGTTTAACCCCTAACTCCTTAGCCTTGGCGACATAGGTGTCAAAAGAAACGATACGACTCGTGTGACCATTTTGATGGGTAGCTAGTCCAATCACATCACGCGCTTTCGACTGCGAAATCAACTTGTCTTTTCCTGTCAAACGTTTTAAGTTATTGTCGTGACTCACAATAAACTGCTTATCTTTTGACAAAATAACATCCATTTCAACATAATCAGCACCTTCTTTGGCAGCTGCCTCCAAAGCTTCTAGAGAATTTTCCACACCCTTATTCACATCGCCTCGATGAGCCAATATTTGAGCATTCGTTTCGGCCTTGTCTGATGCCTGTATGCTATTATAAATCAAACTTACCCCACCGATAATGGTCACCAGAACTAGCAAGAGCATACCACGACGTTTGACCCTTTCTCTAGATGCTTCTGAAAGATGGTCAGCCCTGTCACGTCCAATAAGCGTCAACAAGTACGACAAAGAAGTCAATTTAAAGAGTAAGGTTCCCACAAAGCTAAGTCCCCAAATAAAGGACAAAAACAAGACCTCGATCAATAGATTATCCTGATGACTATCCAAATAACTAGCAATACCGATGCCAATACTTGATATCACTCCCATGATAAACATCAAAATGAGCAGGGCTATCACTAGCCCAAACAAGCGAAAACTCTTCACCCCTTTGGTCTCTCGCCACGATGATAGCATGTGATACACAAATCGTTCCCCCTGACCGGTTACCGTAAACGGGATGGTAAAAATCAAGCGGATATTAAGATAGGCTAAACCAAGATAAAGGCTGTAATAAAGCCACTTTCCTTGAGTTGATTTTAACAATTCTCCAGTTAAAAATTTTGGAATATAGAGACCTTCCAGTAAAACTGATGAAAAAAGGAACTGCAAGAAAGGTAAAGTGAGAACCAGATAAAATATGAAAGCAAACAGATGCCAACCAGAGATAGACCTCAGAAAATTGAGAGTATCCGTCCGTAAACGCCTAAAGGTTAGACTCAACTTAGCTTCCTTATGTCTAATCATCTCTACCAAGAGGGAAAATTCAAAATACACCAGAAAAGCCAAGGCAAAAAGATACCCCAAAAGTAATAACAGGGTCACAGGATTTGCCAAAAAACTGCCAAGGTTATCTGTCGTGATCCCTGGTAAATGACTACTGATCAATAGCATCCTAAACAGCAAGGATAAGACAAAAGAGCCCCCTAAGGTCACCACCAACTGCAAGACCATTCCTCGCAAGGTATAGGTGTAACGATGACGGTAAAGATCTTTTAAAACCGTCTGAATCATCTTCATTAAAGACATATCACTACCTCAAAAATAGAATACCTTTATTTTATCAAAAAATGATAGGAAAATTTCACTGAAACGCTTTCATTTTCTTTCAAATGGGAGTATAATAAAGGTGAACTTGGGAAGGTCTTCCCAACAACTAACAAGGAGGGCAAGCTTATGTCTCAAAAATATGAACGTATTCTAGTCGCAATCGATGGTTCCTACGAATCAGAACTCGCTTTTAACAAGGCTGTTAACGTAGCTCTACGCAATGGTGCAGAGCTACTCCTGACACACGTCATCGATACACGCGCTCTCCAAAGCGTTGCTACTTTTGACTCTTATATCTATGAAAAACTTGAACAAGAAGCCAAAGATGTCTTAGCTGACTTTGATAGACAAGCACGCGAACGTGGTCTCAGCAAGATCCGTCAAGTCATCGAATTTGGTAATCCAAAGACTCTTCTTGCTAAAGATATCCCAGACAAAGAAAAGGTCGATCTCATCATGGTTGGTGCGACTGGTCTCAATACTTTCGAACGCCTCCTTATCGGCTCTTCATCCGAATATATTATGAGACACGCTAAAGTTGACCTCTTGGTCGTACGTGATACAGATAAAGTCTTTTAAACAATAAACAAAAGCACGCCCAGAAAATCTAGGCGTGCTTTCATTTGTCATCTTTTTTTCGATTTAAGGATTTTTGAATCTGTCTATCTAATTCTCTTCTGATAGATGGCTCAGGAGCAAAGCGCTCCTCCCAATCATCTGGTTTTAAAATTTTATGCGTTACCGGATCAAAATGTGCCTTGCCATCTGGGAAAATTTTACCCATGTTCGCTTCATGAACGGTATCAAAGAAAGGTTTGGGATCTACCCCCATTAACACAAATGAGCCGTAAGTTAGGTAGAGCAAGTCTGTCAAAGCATCCACTTGTCCCACCAAAGGACTTTCTGGATGTGGTTTTGACAAGACTTTTTTAGCAGCTTTATCAACCGCCTGATGCAGGTTAGCAACCGCCTGCTCAAAAAGCTCTGGATTGCCCTGACAAGCAGCATAGAGGAATTCAACGATTTCTTCTACTTTAAAATCTGAGCGATGACCTCCTTCTACCATATCATATAGACGAGGGGTCTCACAGGTTTCACCATCCATCAACTGATGGAAATCCTTAACCTTATTAAAGTTCTCATCGCTAGATTTAAAACTATGTTCAGGCATCAAATGAACCAAACCATAGTGGGCTAGTGCTTTTGAGATGCCATCGTTATTATTGGATGCTGTTGTGTAGTGAGCGGCTGATTTAACCTCGTCTTTGGCATTTCCCATAGCAACGCCCACTCCGACACCAGACAACATCTCAATGTCGTTTTCAGAGTCTCCAAAAGCCATGACTTCAGACATCTCAAAACCAAAGACCTGACCAACTCGATAAATCCCATGAATTTTAGATTGGTTTCTGGAAATCAGATCGGCTGAATAAGGACTCGAACGGGTTACTTTGATTTGTGGAAAGCGATTTTGAAGTTTTTGAGTCTCTCCTTCTGTGGCTACGAGAACAATCTGATAAACTGGCTCACGCATGATCGTTTTGAGGGCTTCAATATTTTGTGGTTTAAAACGCCTCACCAAATGTTTAAAACTGCGTTCGACTGCTTTTGCCCATTTTTTAGGAACTATAGTAGATACCAACTGACCAAAAGGGCTGGTCCCCATCCCAATAATCCCAGAACCTACCAAACCTGATGAGGTTCCTAGAGAAATTTCACGACGCTTATCACTAGCGTAACGAATCACACGATAAATCATCGATTTTGACAGCTGGTTTTGATAAAGGATGCGATCCCTTGTAAAAATGTATTGACCATTATAAGTGACTGCAAAATCTAAGCCAAGATTGTCCATAAAAGGCTCCACAAAACCTGGACCACGACCAGTCGCAAGCCCTACCAAGATGCCTTGTTCTTTCAAACTTTGGATAGCTTTCTGCGTTGATTTTTGAACCCGTTTCGTATCACTCAACAGCGTCCCATCAATATCAAAAAACACAGCTTTAATTGCCAATTACTGCTTTCCTCTTTCTTTTTATGTTACAATAAATTATAACATATTTTAAAGGTAGTATCATGAACAAACAAAAAAACATCCTCGTTCTGCACACTGGCGGCACCATTTCCATGACAGCTGATGAAGGTGGTAATGTTCGTCCCAATCAAGACAATCCCATGAATCACGTCGGAGTTAATCTCGATCATATCACGATTACTAGCATTGACTTCCTCAATATCCCCAGCCCCCACATCACAACACAACACATGCTGATGATTTATCATAAAATCAGAGAAACGGCTGGGCGATTTGACGGGGTCGTCATCACTCACGGTACTGACACGCTAGAAGAGACAGCTTACTTCTTGGATACCATGGCGGTGCCTGAAATCCCTATCGTCCTGACAGGTGCCATGCGTTCTTCCAATGAACTGGGTAGCGACGGGGTTTACAATTACCTGTCTGCTCTACGTGTTGCCAGTCATGATAAGGCAGCTGATAAGGGCGTTTTGGTCGTCATGAACGACGAAATCCACGCTGCCAAGTATGTCACTAAAACCCACACCACTAATGTGTCAACCTTCCAGACCCCAACTCATGGACCTCTGGGTATTATCATGAAACACGATATTCTCTTTTTCAAAACAGCTGAACCTCGTGTTCGCTTTGACTTAGAGGAGATTTCAGGGACTATTCCTATTGTCAAAGCTTACGCTGGTATGGGAGGAGAAGGTATCATCAGTTTCTTAGGACCTCATAACGTGCAAGGTGTCGTTATCGAAGCCCTTGGTGCCGGCAATATGCCTCCGCGTGCTGCCCAAGAGATCACAACCCTTATCTCTCAAGGTGTGCCAGTCGTCTTGGTCTCTCGCTGTTTTAACGGTATCGCAGAGCCCGTCTATGCTTACGAAGGTGGTGGCGTGCTTCTACAAGAAACTGGCGTCATGTTTGTCAAAGAACTCAATGCCCAAAAAGCTCGCCTCAAGCTCCTCATCGCCCTTAATGCTGGTCTGACAGGAGATGACTTAAAAGACTATATTGAAGGCTAATAGCTCTGCTATTTTTAAAGAAAGAAAATCATGAAACTAACTATCACTGCTACCGATAAAGCAAAAGAACAAGACTTTCATTACGAGCTCAACATCCCCAACAAGCAAGCCATCACAGCCATGGCCTGCACCACTTTGGTTATCTGCTCTCTAATCTGGAGAAAGTCAAAGAAACATAAACTCTAATCACTAACTAGACTAAAACGAGTTTGAGACAAAATAACCTCAAACTCGTTTTTCGTTCATTAAAAAGATTTTCCTACAAATCCAGCCAGAAGTTCAACTGTTGAAGCGGCATGATGGTCTGCAAAAACGGTTAAGGCTTTCTCAAGACTAGTAATTTTAGTCATATCTTCTTGGCTCAATTCAAAGTTGAAAATATCAAAGTTTTGACGGACACGTTCTGGGGTAGCTGATTTTGATAGCGACACAACCCCCAGTTGCAATTGCCAGCGAAGCATGATTTGCGCTGTGGTTTTTTGGTATTTATCAGCAAGCTCCTTAAGAACAGGATTGTTAAAGATATCATACTGTCCTTCTGCAAAAGCTCCCCAACTCTGTGTTTGAACTCCTTTAGCTGCCATGTAATTTCTGTCGTCTTCTTTTTGATTAAAAACATGGAGCTCAATCTGGTTGACAGCTGGCACAATATGATTGAACAAGGAGAGGTTGGCAAGTTGATCTGGTTTAAAATTAGACACACCAATAGCACGAATTTTTCCTTCTGAGTAGAGTTCCTCCAAGGCACGCCATGCTCCAAAAGTATCTCCAATCGGTTGGTGCAGAAGGTAGAGGTCAACATAATCTAACTCCAATTTTTCAAGAGAGTCCGCAAATGCTTTCTTAGCACCATCGTAACTCATATCAGAAATCCAGAGTTTGGTCGTGATAAAGAGTTCCTCACGTGGCACACCTGATGCTCTAACCGCCTTACCCACAGCCTCTTCATTGCCGTATGCTTGAGCTGTATCAATCAAACGATAACCTGTCTTAATAGCTTCTTCGACGACTTGCTGGGTGGTCTCTGCATCTTGGATTTGGAAAACACCAAAACCAACTGTTGGCATTTCAACGCCATTATTTAATGTAACAGTCTTCATATTGTCTACCTCACTTTTGCTTCATTATACCAAAAGTTAGCAAAACATTTTTCAAAAAACCTTGACTTAGAGTTTACTCTAAGGTTTATAATAACATCATCAAGTTGAGAGGAGGGCGAAAATGAACATCAAAACGGCCAGTCAGGAATTGGGAATTTCAGCAGATACCATTCGTTACTACGAGCGTATCGGCTTGGTACCACCGATCACGAGAACCAGTTCTGGGATTCGCGATTTTCAAGAAACAGACTTGAATGCTTTAGAGTTTGTCAAATGTTTCCGAGCAGCAGGTGTCTCTGTGGAGAGTTTGATTGACTATATGACTCTTTTTCCAAAGGGAGAGGCGACTAGAGAAGCTCGTTTGACCATTCTATTAGAAGAACGTGAGAAAATGGTGGAACGTCTCGAGGAATTGCAATCTGCTCTTAAGCGTTTAGATAAAAAAATCAATTACTATAAGGAAGGTAAATACTAAGATGAAAACAGCTATTTTTGAAAAAGCAGGACAAATGATTATCGAAGAAGTGGCGAAGCCACAACTTCAAGCTGACGATGATGTCATCATCAAGGTGGTCCGTGCTTGTGTCTGCGGGTCAGACCTCTGGTCATATGGCCACGGAGACAGTAAAGAAGCCCATTCAGACAACTCAGGACACGAAGCCCTTGGTATCGTTGAAGAAACAGGCTCTGCTATTACCACGGTCAAAAAAGGTGACTTTGTCATCGTGCCCTTTACACACGGTTGTGGTGAGTGCGCCGCTTGTCGTGCTGGTTTTGACGGTACTTGTGATAATCACCCAGGTTACAGTAACTGGGGTTCTGGCTACCAGTCAGAATATATCCGTTTCCATTATGGTAACTGGGCTTTGATCAAAGTCCCTGGTCAACCAAGCGACTACACAGAAGGCATGATCAAATCGCTCTTGACCCTTGCGGATGTTATGCCAACAGGTTATCACGCAGCACGTTGTGCTCAGGTTGAACGTGGTGATAAGGTTGTTGTCATCGGTGATGGTGCTGTCGGTCAATGTGCTGTTATCGCTGCGAAGATGATGGGAGCTTCTCAAATTATCCTGATGAGCCGTCACAAAGACCGTCAAGACATGGCACTTGCTTCAGGAGCGACAGCTGTCGTTGCCGAACGTGGCGAAGAAGGCATTGCCAAAGTCCGTGACATTCTTGGAGGCGGTGCCGATGTTGCACTTGAATGTGTGGGAACAGAAGTCGCCATCGACCAAGCCCTCGGTGTTCTTCGTAACGGTGGACGTGTGGGATTTGTGGGGGTTCCTCACTACAATAATCACGCGCTAGGCTCAACCTTTGCCCGTAATATCTTAGTTGCAGGTGGTTCAGCCTCTGTCACAACTTACGATAAGGACGTTCTCCTTAAAGCCGTTCTTGACGGTGACATCAACCCAGGGTGTGTCTTTACAGATACTTACCAGTTAGACGATATTAACCAAGCCTACAAAGACATGCAAGACCGCAAAGCCATCAAGTCAATGTTGATTGTAGCGGAGTAATCACTACAGTATCACCACACTCTCATCACTGTCAATTAAGCTAGCCTTTTCTTTGACTAGCTAACTTAGGTGTGGCTATATTTTATTTTTTGAAAAAAGGAGTAGTTAACCTGAAACCATCAGTCGTTATTACAAGAGCAAGTTCAGGTTTTGGTAAATCCTTGGCAAAAGAATTTCACGAAGCAGGACACCCTCTTCTTCTAGTCGCTTGTCGTGTGGAGAAATTATGAGCCTATAGTTTTTCAAATACGATTTGTGCTAAAGTGGATGTGACTATCAAGGAAGAATTCGAAGCAGCTGTCAGAAAGGCTGAAGAAGTCTATGGTCCAACAGAGGTCCAACAGACGTGATGATTAACAATGCTGGCGTGATGTTGCTAGGTAATCTTGACAATCAAGATCCAAAAGAATGGCAAAGTATGATGGACATTAACGTCATCGGTGTAATGAACGGTATGCAGATTGTCCTAGAAGATATGAAAGCAAGACATCACAAGACAATTGTTAACCTATCATCTTCGTGTAATCAGAAGCTTGCCTGGAGCTGTTAATACGGAATTACTCAGCCATACAACAAGCGATGCTATCAAGGACGGCTACCACGCTTGGCTAGATCAGACAGGTGTTGGAGGCATCACATCTGAAGATATCGCTAAAACAATCCGCTTTACCTATGATATGCCTCAAAGCGTCAACCTTCGTGAAATTCAAATCGCGGACACAAGACAAGACGCTTAATGCCAAACCGCCACTCAGTTTCTACTGAATGGCGGTTTTTTCTTAGTCTTTTGACTTCACAAAGTCGATGTACTTGTCTCCGAAGATAGCGATTTGTTGTAAGACTTGTTTAAATTCTAGACCGATGTCTGATAATTGGTATTCGACCTTAGGGGGCACTTGGGCATAGACCTTTCGCTGAATCAGCCCCGCTTCTTCTAACTGACGCAACTGCTTGGTCAAAGTCGTCTGAGAAATCCCTGTCAGACGACGGTGAAGTTCATTAAAACGAATAGGCCCCTCTTCAACATGATGTAAAATGAGAATACTCCACTTGCCAGAAAGAACACTTTGAGTTGTGACGAAAGGACACTCAGGTACGGTATGTTTGGTAAAAGTTGCCATATCTATCTCCTTGTGATAATCAATTACGCCTTTTTATTATAACACAATAGAAAAAAGATTGCCTTTTAAAGCCCGTCAATGAACATTACTTCATAAAAAGATAGTATCTTCAGTAAAATTACCTACTTGTAAAAAATAAGGTATGTACTATAATAGGACTATCTTAAATGACAATCATTAAATAAGGAGACCTATTATGTATCAATCCGATTTTGAATTAGGGCATGTTGCTCTCTATGTTAAAAATATCAACCTACAAACCATGTATTATCAGCAGGTACTTGGCATGGATGTCATCTCCAAAGGTCAACATAGCGTTGATCTCGGTGTTGAGAAAACTGTTTTAGTCCGCTTGATCGAGACAAGTCAAACAGACCCTGTGTCAGCCAGCTACGGTCTTTACCACTTGGCTATTGTCCTACCAAGCCGAGAAGACCTTGGTGATATTTTCAAGCATTTCTTAGTTAATAAGGTTCCCCTTGTTGGTGCTAGCGATCACGATTATAGTGAAGCTATTTACTTAGAAGATACCGAAGGAAACGGTATCGAGATTTACCGTGACCGTCCTATGTCAGACTGGGATATTCGAGAAGACGGTCAGATTATCGGTGGAACAAAAGAGATGGAAGCTGAGGCTATCTATACCTTAGGAAAACACCTGAACCCCTATAAACTACCTCTAGGTAGTCGTATGGGGCATATCCATCTATCAGTCAGAGACAGCCGAGCTTCTAGCCAATTCTACCAAGACAGTTTAGACCTTATAGTAACCTCTAGTCTACCTGTAGCCGCTTGGTTGGCATCTGGCAAATACCACCACCACTTAGCCGTCAATGAGTGGGCTGGTCCTTCTTTACAGACACGTCAAGAAGGCATGCCGGGTCTGGCTTACTATACCGTCATTTATCAGCAAGAGAGAACCTTAAAAGAAAGACTAGAAAAAATAGCAGCACTTGGTTTTGATATCAAACAAGACGGCGATAGCTTCATCCTTACCGATAGCAATGGCATCAAGACAAGACTAGAGTTAGGGAGTCAACTGGCTAAATAATGACATAAAAAGACTTAGTTCTGTTTCAGACAAAACCAAGTCTTTTTTCTATTATGTCTTCGAGCCAGTTTTTCTAGAAGACATAGACAAATAAGCTAGCAGAACATCTGCTAGCTTATTTTAATCCTCGTCAGGACGGTATTCTAAAATATCTCCCGGCTGGCAACCTAATTCACGACAGATAGCTTCCAGCGTTGAAAAGCGAATCGCCTTTGCCTTTCCTGTCTTTAAGATGGACAGATTGGCAGGAGTAATGCCGATACGCTCAGCCAACTCACCCGAACGCATCTTATTTTTAGCCAGTTCAACATCAAGATTAACAATAATCATCAACTGACCTCCTCAAATGGTAAACTCATTTTCTTCAGCGATAGCAATGGCTTTTTCTAAAACTTTAGCAATAACCCAAACCAAAAGAGAGGCAAAGAGATAAATAAAACTACCTAAGTTTGTAATAGCAAGTATCAAAAGTAAAAGACTGGCTTTTTTAGCCAAGATGACATTTTCTTGAACGAAAATAGTCTCTGAAATAATATTGCTAAGAAACCTACGGATCGCTTTCAAAAGCAAAAGCAATACCACTATTTCTACCAATCCAAACACAGCCAAAAGAGAACCAAACGATAAGGCTTCTAGGTAAGACCAATTAATACCATTTTCAGCTAGAATAGACAAAAACTCTACTTTTCCAAAACTAGCAGCAACACCAATTATTCCAGCTATTGCTGCGTAAGCTACTATAGCAATGATATTGATATAGTAACAAACAGTCACAAATCTTAAAATCCATTTCATTTTTTTAGTGTCATTTTTCATTTTATTTCTCCTATCCTTAAATGGTAAACTCATTTTCTTCAGCGATAACAATGGCTTTATCCAAAATCAAGGTCATCACCCAGATAAAGATACCCACTACAAATTGATCAACTCCAAAGAAGTAAGTATCGCTAGTAAAAATCCCTTCTCCACCCATAAGCAAGTAAGACAAGAATAGCTGTTGCTAGGTTACCAAGTTGAACATTCTGTCTATCAAAAATCCTATCAGCCATCACATTTTTGATGAACTTACGCAGACAGACCAATAGAACAAGATAAGCCACCATACCTAATATACCAGCTAGAGAGTTGAGTGGAGCTAAATCTAGAGACATACTTGCAGGCAACAAGCCAGTCCTCAAAGCTAAGATAAGCCCAATAGCAAGTCCCAGTACTCCAATCAACATAGTAACCGCATAATAAACAATACTAAGCAAGACTTTTTTCATTTTATTTCTCCTTTAATCAACCAATAAACAACAGTAAGATAAGCGCGCTTTTATCTTGAACGAAAACGATTTTCCTTTTTTAATATATTATTATCGTTTTTCGATATATTAAGTATATCACAAAATTTATTTTTAACAAGCTATTTTTGTTGTTTTTCAATAAAAATATATTTAATCACAAAAAAATCTCCCAAATTGGGAGATTTCATCATATTGCCAAGGTCTTACAGTTTGAAGTGTCGTATTATCCTGCCTTGGGCTTACATCTTGTGTCGTTTATAAAAGTTTTTTATGTGAATTTAGGAGATTATAGAGCTAAAAGCTCTGGAGAGAAAAAGAAGTTTTAGGAGTTAGTGTTCTTATCAGATTTTTGATTTCAGCTTATACATTACCGTAAGACTGAACTGTCTTTTTGGTATCATCATAGGTTTTTTTGTAAGTTACTGTTACATTTACTGTCATAGAAATACCTCTTTTCTAGATGACTGCTGCCACCTTTGATGATTATAGTATAGTGGCTAAACCTTAAAATAAACTTGCAGAATCCTTTCAGCAACCTTAACTAGTCAAAATTACCTTTTTCTTTGAGATTTTGAATAATGGGTGCCCAGCGACTATCTGATTTCCACTCTGGGTCAGCCACAATCTGCCCTGCTACCTTTCTGGCTTCCTCCAAGATCGCATAATCCTCAATCAGATCTGCTGCCTTAAACTCTGGAATACCTGACTGACGGGTTCCAAAAATCTCACCTGACCCACGCATCTTCAGATCTTCCTCAGCCAAGACAAAACCGTCGGTCGTCTCCACCATGGCAGTCATGCGTTTCTTGCCAGTCTCATTTTTAGGATTGGCGACGAGGATAGCATAGGACTGCTTTTCCCCACGCCCTACACGCCCGCGAAGCTGATGCAGTTGGCTGAGACCAAAGCGGTCTGCGTCCATGATAACCATGACCGTAGCATTAGGCACATTGACACCCACCTCGATAACGGTCGTTGAGACCAAAATCTGTGATTTCTGATGCTTGAAATCCTGCATGATGGCATCTTTTTCATCATTTTTCATACGACCGTGCATGAGGGCGACTGTGGCAGTCTCGCCAAAATAATCTACCAACTCCTGATGCAGGGCGACAGCATTTTTCAAGTCCATAGCCTCCGACTCCTCAATCAAAGGAGAGATAAAGTAAACCTGCGAATCTTTGGCAAGCTCTCCCTTGATCCAGTTAAGAACAGTATCCAACTGCTGGTGCTTGACCCAACGCGTAATAATCGGCTTACGTCCCGCAGGCATCTGGTCGATGATAGAGACATCCATCTCTCCAAAAGCAGTGATTGCTAGCGTTCTGGGAATAGGGGTTGCCGTCATCATGAGGACGTCTGGATTGTCACCTTTTTCTCTGAAAACACGACGCTGATTGACTCCAAAGCGGTGCTGCTCGTCTGTGATGACCAGACCAAGATTGTGGTAGCTGACCGCATCTTGAATCAGCGAGTGTGTCCCCACAATCATATCTACTGATCCATCAGCGATACCTGACATAGCTGCTCGCTTGACAGCCGCTTTCATCCCAGAGGTCAGAAGAGCCACATTGAGGTCTGGAAATAACTCCGACAAACTTTGAAAATGTTGCTCCGCTAGGATTTCCGTAGGTACCATGAGAGCTGACTGCAATCCAGCTGTGTAAGCCGCGTACATGGCAAGACTGGCAATGACGGTCTTACCTGATCCCACATCTCCCTGCAAAAGACGATTCATGTGAGAGCCTGACGACATATCCGCCAAAATCTCGTCCAGACTTCGTCTTTGAGCCTCTGTTAGGGGAAATGGCAGAGCAGAGACCTTGTTCTCTAACTTCTGTCGATCGTAGTTGATGACCAGACCATTGACCTCGGACTTATTCTCTGCCTTGAGCATCTGCAAATTCATCTGAAAATAAAAGAGTTCTTCAAACTTCACGCGTCTGAGAGCCTGCTTGTAATCCGCCAAATCTCTGGGAAAATGCATGGCAGCCACAGCTTCTTGCCTCGTCATCAGTCGGTACTTGTCCATCAAGACCTGTGGCAAGGTTTCTTCCAAAGTTTCCAAAAGCCCCGTGTCAAAAGCTGCTTTGATAGCCTTAAC
This sequence comes from Streptococcus saliviloxodontae, assembly GCF_016908655.1. Taxonomy (GTDB): domain Bacteria; phylum Bacillota; class Bacilli; order Lactobacillales; family Streptococcaceae; genus Streptococcus; species Streptococcus saliviloxodontae. The sequence goes on along the minus strand of NZ_JAFBEI010000002.1, from coordinate 55,180 downwards.
CAGAGCAGCTTGCGAAATGCCTTGAGCCACATGATAGACAGGCTGCATATCATCCTCTACCTGAGCCAAGACCTTCATGCCAGTTAAAGCTGACTTAGTAGCCTCCCATTTGCCAAAAACAGCAACCTCACTTCCAAGCTCAATCTTGTCAACCAGATAAGGTTGATTGAAAAAGCTAACCGCAATCACAACCTCACCTTGCTTGATTTTAAAGGTCAGGCGGTTGCGTTTAAAACCGTAGTACTGAACATTAGCAGGCGTCACAACTGTCCCAGTCACAACAGCCTTTTCACCGTCCATCAGTTCAAACACCGATTTAGACTTAAAATCCTCATAACGAAAAGGAAAATATAAGAAGAGGTCTTCAATGGTAAACAGACCTAATTTGGTAAATTTTTCAGCTGACTTGGGACCAAATCCCTTCAAAGCTGCTATTGGATCCTGTAATTTCATAGTTCTATTATAACAAAAAGTAGAGATGAAAAGTCACCTCTACCTTGATTCTCTTATTGTTCATACTGCCTTGGAATACGGTCACTAAGAAGGCAAAGCACTTCATAGTTAATGGTTCCACGGTAATGTGCAATATCAGTCGCTGAAATGGTCTCAGCTCCGCTATTGCCAATCAAAACGACTGGCGTTCCCAGAGGATAGGGCTTTGGCAGACGAATGGTGATCTGATCCATAGACACGCGCCCCACGATAGGACAGGCCTGTCCATCAACCAGGACAGAAAAGTTCTGCATATCACGCGTCCAACCATCCGCATAACCAATCGGAAGGGTACCGATAACCTCTGTTCCCTGACTGGTATAGGTTGCTCCGTAGCCCACATCCTGACCAGGCTCAAGCTCCTTGACATGAACCAAGGCTGATTCCAATTGCAAAGCTGGCTTGAGGACATAAGGAAGCTCAAGCTCACGTCCACTTGGATTAAGTCCATAGCAAACAATCCCCAACCGAACAGCATTAAAAATAGTCTCACTATGCCAAAGACTGGTTGCTGAATTGCTAGCATGCACAAGACTTGGTCGTGATTCCAAGCCTGCTAAAAAGTCTTTAAAGAAAGCTAGTTGTCTCTCAAACTTGCTGTTATCAGCTTCGTCAGCCGTCGCAAAATGGGTAAAAATCCCATCAATATGAACACCAGCTTCCCTCAAAAGAGCCATGGCACGATTGGCATCCTCTAACTTCCGAAAGCCAATACGCCCCATACCAGAATCAACCTTGATATGGACATGAAGTTTTTGGAACAAAAGCTCTTCTTTCAAAGCAGCTTCCACCCAAGCTAGACTAGCAACCGCAATGGTCAAGTCATTGGCAATAACGAGATCCAACTCCTCAGGCATGACCACACCTAAAATCAAAATTTCCTTGGTAATACCTTCCTGGCGCAATTCCAAAGCTTCATCAACGTTGGACACGCAAAAACCTGTGACCAAATCTTTGACAAACTGAGCAACCTTAACCGCACCGTGACCATAGGCATTAGCTTTCACAACAGCATACACCTTTTTGTCAGAGGGAATACGATCCTTGACTGCTTCTATGTTGGCAGCAATAGCCTCCAAATCAATCTTAGCCACTGTTGGTCTGTGTAAACTTGAAATCATAAATGATCCCCCTTACCTTTTTCATCCTCTAAAATGACACTTGCTTGTACTAGGTTACCACTATGAGAAATAGAAATCAAGCAGTTCCCAAGAAAAGGACTTCTGGCAACATAAGGACGTCCTTTTTGATCATTTAAAATTTCAATATCTTGAAAGCCTAATTTACCGATTCCTGTCCCCATAGCCTTAGAAAAGGCTTCTTTTCCAGCCCAGCGTCCTGCTAGATATTCCATTTGACGCTTTCCTGAGTAACCATTAAAGACTGCCAATTCTTTTTCCGTTAAGACACGTTTGGCAAACTCTTGGTGCTTCTCATAAGCTTTTTTAATTGCAGAAATTTCTTGTAAATCAATGCCATGACCTAGAATCATCTTAAACTCCTTCATATAGAAAGAGGATAGACAAATCTGTCCATCCACCCTCTTTATTCTTATTGTTTCAATAATGCTTCGAACGAATCATAAGATAGTGTCGCATGAATCTCACGAATCATTTTTTCAGTTTTATCCCAACCAAGACATGGGTCAGTGATCGATTTACCAAAAACTTCCGGTTTATCCTGACGACCATCTTCAAGGTATGACTCAATCATGAAGCCACGGACAGATTGACGAATACTTTCGTTCCAATCACGATTAATGAGAGTTTGACGTACGATACGGATTTGTTCCAAGTAGTTCTTTCCAGAATTATCATGGTTGGTATCAATAACGATAAATGGATTTTTAAGCCCCATCTTCTCATACTGCGCGATAGCTTTCACTAAATCATCATAATAATAATTCGGTTCATTTTCACCATACTCATTTGTCGCACCACGAAGGATAGCATGAGCCAGTGGATTTCCATCTGTTTCTACCTCAGCATTTTGGAAAATGAAATTCTGACTAGTCTGTGCAGCATAAAGCGCATTAAACATCACATTCAAGTTACCAGATGTCGGATTCTTCATTCCTGTTGGAACATCGATTCCTGACGCAACAAAACGGTGCTCTTGGTCCTCAACAGAGCGTGCTCCAATAGCATGGTAAGAAACCAAGTCATCAACCAAACCAAGGTTTGATGGATAGAGCATCTCATCGGCAGTTGTTAGACCTGTCTCAGTGATAACACGATAGTGAAGATTACGAACAGCTGCGATACCATTGATAAGATCAGGTAGTTTTGATGTATCAGGTTGGTGAATAAGACCTTTATAGCCATCACCATTAGTACGCGGTTTTGCCGTATAGACACGCATCACCATAAAAATCTTATCTTTAACCTCTTCTTGAAGGGCAGCCAAGCGGCGAGCGTACTCAAGAACAGCTTCTTCATTATCTGATGAACAAGGACCAATGACAAGCAAAAGACGATCGTCTTCTCCCTTGATAATATTGGCAAGTTCAAGATCACGTGCTTCTTTACGCGCTAAGAAATCACCTTCCAACTTAGAAAGCGCCTTAACTTGAGCTACATCAATAGTAGCACTCTTTTGATGAATTCCCATTATTTATTCCCTAATGTGTTGTAAATTTCACGGACAAGTTGTTCAGTGTTGTCCCAACCAAGACATGGGTCAGTGATTGATTTACCATAAATTTCTGGTTTGTCTTGACGACCATCTTCAAGGTATGACTCAATCATGAAACCACGAACATATTTACGGATATTTTCATTCCAGTCACGGTTGATAAGGGTTTGACGAACGATACGAACTTGTTCAAGGTACTGTTTACCAGAATTATCATGGTTAGTGTCAATCATGATAAATGGATTTTCAAGTCCCATTTTTTCATACTGGGCAATAGTTTCCAAAACGTTATCGTAGTAGTAGTTTGGAATGTTTTTGCCGTACTCGTTAACTGCACCACGCAAGATAGCGTGAGCAAGTGGGTTACCTGATGTATTAACTTCTTCACCATTGAAGAGGAAGTTTTGCTTGTTTTGTGCTGCATAGATACCATTGAACATGATGTTCAAGTTACCTGATGTTGGGTTTTTCATACCAGTTGGTACGTCGATACCTGAAGCCACGAAACGGTGTTGTTGATCCTCAACTGAGCGAGCACCGATAGCGATGTATGATACCAAATCATCAACCAATGGAAGATTCTCTGGGTAGAGCATTTCATCAGCAGTTGTGATACCAGTTTCAGTGATGACACGATAGTGAAGATTACGAACTGCCTTGATACCATTGATCAAGTTTGGCTCACCTTCTGCATCTGGTTGGTGAACAAGCCCTTTGTATCCGTCACCATTAGTACGTGGTTTTGCAGTGTAAACACGCATCACCATGAAGACACGGTCTTTAACTTCTTCTTGCAATTTAGCAAGACGGTTAGCATAATCAAGTACAGCTTCTTCGTTGTCTGAAGAACATGGACCGATGACAAGAAGAACACGGTCGTCGTCGCCTCTCATGATAGCTGCAAGCTCTTGGTCACGAGCTTCTTTCTTTGCCAAAGCATCACCTGTCAATTTTGACAATTCACGAAGTTCTTCAACATTGATTTTTTCACTTGCGGGTGTAAATGACATATTTCTCTCCTAATTATTGTTTGAAAATTTAAATTGTTTTCATTATATCATGTTTTACAACTAATTTTCAACGATTTTTCATATTCTATGCTAGTGTTAGCGTCCGTGACAATTTTTGAATTTTTTACCTGAACCACAAGGACAAGCATCATTACGACCAACTGAAGAAAAGTCAATTGTTTCCTCGACCTCTTCTTGACCAGCAATTTTAGCCGCAATATTTTGAGTTGCTGTTGTACGTACTTGCTCAGGTGATCTGTCACGTTCTTGTTGATGGATTTGAGCTTTCATCATTGTACGTGTAACTTCAAATTCAATTGATGAAACCATGTCGTTAAACATACGGAAAGCTTCGCTTTGATACTCCACAATCGGATTATTTTGAGCATAACCACGCAAACCGACTGCTTGGCGTAACTGATCTAAGGAATCAATATGGTCTGTCCAGTGATTATCAACCACCATCAAAATCAAAACTTTTTGGAATTCAATAACAGCATCTTCATTTGGCAATTTTGCAATTTGACTACGGTAAACAGCTATTGCACGGTCGTACAATTCCCCTTTGATATCATCAAAATCCAAATCTTCTAAATCAGATAAAGCAATGCTATCTTCTGGCAGAAGGTTGTGTTGCGCAAATGCTAAAATCCCTTCTAGAGCCTCTTCACGAGAAGAACGACTGTGATTATCGACAGTACGTTCAATCGTACGTTCAATCATAGCAGAAATCTCAGGTTCAAGGTCACGAATAGCTGTGATCACTTCATAACGGTTTGCATAGATGATTTCACGTTGTTCACGCATAACGTCATCATATTGAAGGACTTGTTTACGTGTATCGTAGTTATTTCCTTCTACACGTTTTTGAGCTGACTCAACTTGGCTAGTAAACATACGTGACTTGATCACAATGTCCTCATCACCACTCAAGCGTTCCAAGAAGACCTTAATACGATCAGAACCAAAACGACGCATTAAATCATCTTCAAGAGAAAGGTAAAATTGTGATTCACCTGGGTCACCTTGACGACCAGCACGTCCACGAAGCTGGTTATCGATACGACGACTCTCATGACGCTCTGTACCAATCACACAAAGACCACCCAAATCAAGAACACCTGCTCCTAATTTGATATCGGTACCACGACCTGCCATATTGGTTGCGATAGTAACTGCACCACGTTGACCAGCATTCATGATAATCTGTGCTTCTTTCGCGTGGTTCTTGGCATTCAGAACTTCGTGTGGAACCCCTTCTGCAACTAATTGTTTAGAGATGTAGTCAGAGGTTTCAACCGCTACCGTACCAACCAAGACAGGTTGACCTTTGGCATGACGCTCTTTAATATCTTTAACAACCGCACGGAACTTCGCTTCTAATGTTGGGTAAAGAAGGTCAGAGTGGTCAATACGTTGAACAGGACGGTTAGTTGGAATTGGAATGATACGCATGTTGTAAATTTCACGGAATTCCTCTTCCTCTGTCTTACCAGTACCTGTCATACCTGCCAATTTTTTATACATACGGAACATATTTTGGTAGGTAATTGAAGCTGATGTCTTAGACTCGTCTTGAATTGGAACATCTTCTTTAGCCTCGATAGCCTGATGAAGTCCATCTGAGAAACGGCGTCCTTCCATAGTACGACCAGTAAATTGGTCAACAATCAAAATCTCTTGCTTCTCAGAAACCACATAGTCAATATCAAGAAGCATGATGTAATTGGCACGAAGAGCGTTGTCAATATAGTGAGTTAGAGCAACATTTTCAATATCGTAAAGGTTGTTGAGGTTGAAGAACTCCTCAGCCTTATCAATACCTGAATCCAAAAGACCGATAGTCTTAGTTGGAACATCAATAGCATAGTCATCGCTAGACAATGTTTTAACAAAACGGTCTGCACGATAATACAACTGACTTGTCTCTGAACTAACTGGACCTGAAACAATCAAAGGCGTACGCGCTTCATCGATAAGAACAGAGTCGACCTCATCAACCAAGGCAAAATTCAATGGGCGTTGAACCATATCCTCGCGACGGCGAACCATATTATCACGAAGGTAATCAAAACCAATCTCTGAGTTGGTTGAGTAAGTAATGTCACAATTGTAGGCTTCGCGCTTCTCAAATGTTGATTTAGATGCTAAGTTGATCCCTACAGAGAGACCTAACCAACTATAGAGCTCACCCATTTCAGTCGCATCACGTTCTGAAAGGTATTCATTAACCGTGATAACGTGGACACCTTCTCCAGAAAGAGCATTGAGGTAAACAGGCATCGTCGCTGTCAATGTCTTACCTTCACCGGTACGCATCTCTGGAACATCACCGTGGTGAAGTACAATCCCCCCCATAATCTGAACGCGATAAGGGAAAAGTCCTAAGACACGTTTAGCACCCTCTCGAACGACTGCAAATGCTTCTGGCAATAGATCATCCAAAGTCTCTCCATATTGGTATCTATCTTTAAATTCTTCAGTTTTAGATTGAAGTTGCGCATCTGAAAGACCAGCCATCTCATCAGCATAAGCTTCTACTTTTTTTGCAATTTTTTCTAGTTTTTTAATTTCGCCTTTATCATTTTCAATGATTGTGCGTAAAATATTTGCCATCTTAATTCCTTTCGATAGTCTTATCGCTCCATTCTACCATATTTTCCACTTTTTTTCAATATGATTACTTGTAACGAGATGTAAGAAAAACCAAGCAAAGACACTACTCATCCTAAACTTGGTTTTCTTGTTTTACCACAAATTAAAGGGCTCAAACATGGCTCACAATCATTTCAATCTGACCATCGAACACCCAGTTTTCGATACCATTTGGCAAAATAAAATGATCTCCTTTTTTAATTGCAAAAACACGATTATCAACTGTGATATAGCCCTGACCAGAAGTCACACTGACAAGTAGGTAAGGAGCTGTCCTCTTCATCTTGACTGGACTTGAGACCTTCCATTTAAAGACTTTAAAAAAGGCATTAGATACTAAAAGCGTCACATCCATCCCTGCTACATTTAGACTGGTTGGATAACTATTTTGAGGTTGTCCATAAGTCAGTACATCAAGAGACTGCTCAATATGGAGTTCACGAAGGTTACCTTGGGCATCTTGACGATTAAAATCATAGACCCGATAGGTCGTATCGCTGGACTGCTGGGTTTCTAAAATTAAGATACCTTTACCGATTGCGTGCATGGTTCCACTTGGAACATAGAAGAAATCACCAGCTTTTACTGGAACTCTTGTCAAGAGCTTATCCCAATCACCAGCCTCTATCATATTTGCTAACTCTTGGCGATTTTTTGCTTGATGCCCATAGATAATCTCAGCACCCTCTTCAGCCGCTAGAACATACCAACACTCTGTTTTCCCTAGCTCCCCTTCATGTTCCTTGGCGTAATTATCGTCAGGGTGAACTTGAACGCTAAGCCAATCCTCGGCATCCAATATCTTTGTTAACAAAGGAAAAACATCACTCTCTGGATTACCAAACAAGTCCTTATGTTCACAATAAAGCTGGTCTAAGCCAAGCCCTTTAAAGGGACCGTTAAGAATACGAGAGACACCATTTGGATGGGCAGATATTGCCCAGTATTCACCTGTTTTATCTGATGGGATATCATATCCAAAGACTTCTGATAATTTCTTCCCTCCCCAGATTTTTTCGTGCATCTCTGATTTTAAAAATAGTGGTTCCATCCTACTTCTCCTTTTTTCACAACATGAGATAACTGCTATTTTTCAACATCAAACCAAGCCCTTCCAATTCAGATTGAGCAGCACTCATTTTGTTTGATAAATAGCACAGCTGTTTCTCACCAGATTTAGACTTTCAAAGACCTAAATCTTGGATTAACCCTTCCTAATTTCTGCTATATTATACTCATTAGACTCCAACAAGTCAATAACTTCTAAAATAAGAAAAAGAGAACACGACCGCTATCGCATTCTCTATTCGGTATTATTTTGAAAAACGCTCTGCTACTTTTTTAGCAAGGGCAAAGTTACCAAGTGTTGCTGAGCCATTTTCAGCAACTGCTGGTGTCACAATATACTCAGTCACGTCTGGTACTGGAAGGTAGCCATTCAAAAGGGCTGTGAATTTTTCACGAACACGTTTAAGCATGTGTTCTTGAGCCATAACACCACCACCGAAGACAATGACCTGCGGACGGTAAAGAACAGTTGCTTGAACAGCTGCTTGAGCGATGTAATAAGCTTGGATATCCCAAACATCTGAATTTTGCTCAATCAACTCACCACGGATACCAGTACGAGCTTCAAGAGATGGACCTGCCGCAAGACCTTCTAAACACCCGTTGTGGAAAGGACATGTTCCAACAAATTCATTAGCGTAATCACGTGGATGACGTGGCACATAAACGTGACCTGCCTCAGTGTGACCGATACCGCCTACGAATTCACCATTTTGGATAGTACCAGCACCGATACCTGTTCCGATAGTGTAGTAGACAAGGCTATCTACACCTTTACGAACAAGTGTCTCACCATAAGCAGATGAGTTCACATCAGTTGTAAAGTAAAATGGCACATTAAATTCTTTTTGGATAAGACCAAGAAGGTCAACATTTGACCAATGCTCCTTAGGTGTTGTTGTCACATAACCGTAAGTATCTGAATTTTGGTCAATATCGATAGGACCAAATGACCCAACCGCAATACCTGCCAAACGGTCTTCATAACGTTTGAAAAATTCTACTGTACGCTCAATCGTTTCGTATGGTGTTGTTGTTGGAAATTGTGTTTTTTCAATGACTTGGAAATTCTCATCACCAACAGCACAAACAAATTTTGTTCCGCCAGCTTCCAAGCTACCGTATAATTTAGACATTTTTTCTCCCTTTTAATGTAAATAGATACTCTAATATTATAAAAAAAAGCTGACGCAAAAGCAAGATATTAGAGGTATAAGGGAGCGTTTTCTGAAATAGAAAAAGAGAGCTAGAGCCCCTAGCCAGATTTGATTTTTCTGAACTCAAGGGACTCTATACTCTCTTATTCTTTTTATTTAACAGAAATGAAATCATCACCTTCTGAGACTGTACCTGAAGCAAGAGGTGCTACCTCTGCGTAGTCTGCAGTGTTTGTAACGATAACCATCGTTGTGTCATCAAGACCTGCTTCTGTGATAACTGAGCTATCAAATGTTGCCAAAACATCACCTTTTTTAACAGTTTGTTCTGCAACCACCTTAGCATCAAATCCTTTACCATCAAGAGACACTGTATCAATACCAACGTGGATAAGAATTTCAACACCGTCGTTTGATTTGATACCATATGCGTGACCTGTTGGGAATGCAATTTGGATTGTACCATCTACTGGTGATACTACTTGATTGCCACTTGGTTTGATAGCAGCACCAGATCCCATAGCTCCTGATGAGAAGACTGGGTCATTAACGTTTGATAATTCAACAACTTCACCAGCAAGTGGTGCAGCAATTGTTTCAGCAACAGCAGCTTTTTCTTCAACTACAGGAGTTGCTTCTGCTACAACTTCTTTAACATCAGCTTCTGCTTCAGCTGTTGCTGCTTCGGCTGCAAATACGTCAGCAGCTTTTGTCTTACCATAGAAGTAAGTTACTGCAAAGGCAATTGCAAATGACAAAATTTCACAAATGATGAAGAAAACAATTGATTTAGCTTGGATTGAAAGGAAACCAAGTACACCAGCTGAACCAAGTGATACACCGATAACTTTCCAAAGACCTGCAATAGCAGCAGCAGCGGCAGAACCTACCAAGGCACAGAAGAATGGGAAGCGGTATTTAAGGTTGACACCAAAGACAGCAGGTTCTGTAATACCAAGAAGGGCTGAAACACCAGCTGATGATGATAGACCTTTTGTTTTTGAATCTTTAGTCAATGTGTAAACAGCAAATGCAGCTGCAGCTTGTGCCATGTTAGCCATTGAAGCAACAACAAAGATAAAGTCTCCCGATCCCTTACCTGCGTTATAGGCTGTGATCAATTGTGTTTCAAAGGCTGGGAATGATTGGTGCAGACCAGTTACAACGATTGGTGTGTAAAGAGCACCAAAGATACCCATACCAAGGAAACCAGTTGTATCATACAACCACACAAGACCAGTTGTTAACCATTCAGAAACGGTACCAAAGACTGGACCAATAATTGAGAATGTCAAAAATGCTGTAATCAACATTGTCAATAACGGTGTGAAGGTAAAGTCAATAGCTGAGTTAAGGTGTTTGCGGAACCATTTTTCAACCACACACATTACCCAAACAGCTACCAAGGCTGGAATAACTTGTGAAGTGTATTGTTGTGCATGAACCGTCCAACCAAGGAAATCCCAGTTAAGGTTAAAGTTAGCAGCTTTAGCGATTGTCGCATTTAACTCTTGAGAGCTCATCATCAATCCAAGAGCTGCCCCCAAGAACTGATTACCACCGAAACGTTTTGCACCAGAAATACCAATCAAAACAGGAAGGTAGATAAATGGCGCATCAGATAGAACTGTCAACATATTTGACAAACCAGTGAATTGTGGGTATTGAGCAATCAAAGACTCTGAACCAAATAAACCAGCTGATTTGAAAATGTTATTAAGAGCCATCAAAAGACCACCAGCAACTAGCGCTGGAATAATTGGCACAAAGATATCTGCCAAAATCTTAATGAAAGCCATGACTGGATTTTGTTTTTTACCGTTTGCAGCAATTTGCTTCAAATCATCAGTAGAAACTTCTTTCAATCCTGTTTGCTTAATCAACTCAGCATAAACATGGTTAACATCACCAGCACCGATGATAACTTGGTATTGACCATCGATTTTGAACGTCCCTTTGACATCAGGGTTTTTGTCAAGTGCTACTTGATCAACTGCCTCGTCGTCCTTCAAAACAAGGCGAAGACGCGTCGCACAGTGAGCACCAGCAATGAGATTATCCTTACCAACTGCGGCAAGGACATCGCTAGCAACTTTACTATAATCCATTTAGTAAATATCCTCCTTAAAGTTTTCTAAACTATTCTATCCTAAAGACTGCATGAAAGCAATTGAAATATTTTGATTATTTTCGATTGCCTCTTTTGATTGTTATTAAAAGACCTCTAGATTGTCTAGCTACATCTTATTCTTTCATAACAGACTCATTATCTCAAAAACTACCAGCAACTATCATCCAACAAGAATTTATCTCACAATAAACAAAAAAGAGCTTGGACAATATCCAAACTCTCTTATTATTATTTAACAGCGATTAGGTTGTCACCTTTAGCAACTGTTCCAGTTGCAACTGCTGATACTTCTGAGTAGTCAGCTGTATTTGTAACAATAATCATTGTTGTATCATCAAGTCCTGCTTCTGCAATAACAGCACGATCAAATGTTCCAAGAACATCACCTGCTTTAACTTTTTGCTCAGCTTTAACTTTTTGGTCAAATCCTTTACCATCAAGTGTTACGGTATCAATACCAACGTGGATAAGAATTTCAGCACCATTGTCAGATTTAATTCCGTAAGCATGACCAGTTTCAAATGCGATTTGAACGGTACCATCTACTGGAGAGTAAACTGTATCACCGCTTGGTTTAATCGCAATCCCTTTGCCCATTGCTTCAGAAGCAAATACTGGGTCATTAACTGATGTCAATTCAACAGCTTCTCCTTCAAGAGGTGAAACGATTGTTTCTTCTGAAAGTGTTGCTGGGACTTCTTCAACTGCTGGAGCTACTGGCTCTTCTTTAGTTTCAGTACCGTCTTCTGAATAACCAAACAACCAAGTCAAAGCAAAACCAATTGCAGTAGTTACAAGAACCATGATCACATAACGACCAACTTGACCGTTAAGGTAAAGAAGTGTACCTGGAATAATTGTAATACCAAAACCTGTACCAGCAAGGCTGAAGATTGAAGCTAACCAACCACCGACAGCACCTGCGATAAGCCCCATTACAAATGGTTTACCGTAACGAAGGTTTACCCCAAAGATAGCTGGCTCAGTGATACCAAGACCCGCTGAAAGGGCTGCTGGGAAAGCAAGTGCTTTAAGTTTTGCATCTTTTGTTTTCATACCAACTGCAAGAGTAGCACCTGCTTGTGCAGTCATAGCAGCTGTAATGATAGCGTTAAACGGATCTTTACCATCTGCAGCAATCAATTGAGATTCAAGTAAGTTGAAGATGTGGTGAACACCAGTTACCACGATCAATTGGTGAAGACCACCAATAATAAGTCCTGACAAACCAAATGGAAGGTTAAGCAAGAATTTAGTTGCTGCAAGAACATAGTTTTCTACTGAGTGGAAAACTGGTCCAATCACAAAGAGTGCCAAAACTGACATAACAAGGAAAGTCAAGAATGGAACTAACAAGAGGTCAAGGACATCAGGAATAACTTTGTGAAGTTTTTTCTCAAGTTTTGCACCAATCAAACCAACAAAGAAGGCTGGAAGAACTGAGTTTTGATAACCAACTACTGGAATCACATCAAAGAAGTAGATTGGTTTATCAGCTCCTGAGGCAACATTCCAAGCATTAGGAAGTGCTGAGTTTACCATCATCAAACCGAGAACCAAACCAACGATTGGGTTACCACCAAAAACATTGAAAGCAGACCAACAAATCAAAGCTGGGAAGAATGCAAAGGCAGTATCTGTCAAAACAACAGTGTAAGTGTAGAAGTTAGATGCTGAGAAAGCTTCTGACGTTGTTCCGAAAAGTCCAAGGATAGTATCGTTGTTAATCGCACCACGAATACCCATGAAAAGACCTGTCGCTACGATTGCTGGAAGCAATGGCACAAACACATCACCGAATGAACGAATAGCACGTTGGAACCAGTTACCTTGTTTAGCTGCTTCAGCTTTTTGTTCATCTTTAGAAGCAGTTGGCAAACCTTGCGAAACAACTTCATCGTAGATTTTGTTAACTGTACCAGTACCGAAAATGATTTGATACTGACCTGAGTTAAAGAAAGCACCTTGAACTTTTTCAATGCTTTCAGCCTTGTCTTTGTCAATCTTGGCTTCATCAACAACCATGACACGAAGACGTGTTGCACAGTGAGCAACGCTACGAACATTTTCACGTCCACCGAGCGCTTCGATCACTTCTTTTGCAATTTGTTTGTTATCCATTTGCAAAAAACTCCTTTTTAAACATTTTAAATTCTCCCGTGAAAGCGTTTCACGTTTTATATGTACTATTTTAGCATTTTTTTAGTTTATGTCAACCGTTTTGCATATTTTTTTATTTTCGTTACTAAATCATTGATTTTTAGCAAGGAAACGTTTACTATATATAGTAAGATTAATAGTATATTAGAGCATAGGAGATCTAACAATGAACTTACCTACAGAAGTCCGTTACCGCCCATATAAAGATTGGACAAAAGAAGAAAGAGAAACCATCTCAAACCATGTTGCTAGCTCACCTTGGCACACCTCATACCACTTAGAACCTAACACTGGATTATTAAACGATCCAAATGGCTTTTCATATTTCAATGGAAAATTTCAGCTTTTTTACCAAAACTGGCCTTTTGGTGCTGCCCATGGCTTAAAACAATGGGTTCATACTGAGTCTGATGATTTGGTACACTTCACAGAAACTGGTGTTACTCTTGAACCTGATAATGCCAATGATAGCCACGGTGCCTACTCTGGTTCTGCTTATCAAGTAGGCGACAAACTTTTCCTCTTTTACACAGGTAATGTCCGCGATGAAAACTGGGTTCGTGACCCTCTTCAAGTCGGTGCTTGGATGGATAAAGACGGCAACATCGAAAAATTCAAAGAAGTCCTTATCCAACAGCCTAGCGATGTTACTGAACACTTCCGTGATCCTCAAATTTTTGATTACAAAGGGCAATTTTACGCTATTGTAGGAGCACAAAACCTTGATAAACAAGGATTTATCAAACTCTACAAAGCTGTTGATAATGACGTCTACAACTGGGAGCTGGTCGGAGACCTTGACTTCGGGGGTACTGGATCTGAATACATGATTGAGTGTCCAAATCTTGTTTTTGTTGATGGACATCCTGTTCTCCTCTATAGCCCTCAAGGACTAGACAAGTCAGAACTAAACTATGACAACATCTATCCAAATACTTATAAAATCTGTCAAGCGTTTGACACAGAAAAACCTGCTCTTGTTGAGCCTTCTGAAATCATTAACCTAGACTACGGTTTTGAAGCCTATGCGACTCAAGGATTTAATGCACCAGATGGACGTGTCTTAAGTATTAGCTGGATTGGTCTTCCAGATGTTGATTACCCTACAGACCGCTTTGATTACCAAGGAGCTATGAGCCTCGTTAAAGAACTCTCTATCAAAAACGGAAAGCTCTATCAATACCCAGTCGCTGCCGTAGCTGACCTTAGAGCTTCTCAAGAAACCTTTGCTGATAAGACGGAAACAAATAACTGCTACGAACTGGAATTAGAAATCCCTGCCAATACTAAAACTGAACTTCGCCTCTTTGCTGATCAAGATGGAAAAGGTCTCCAGTTGATTATTGATACTGAGTCTGGAAAAGTTATCCTAGATCGCTCACAAGCTGGTGAACAATATGCAACTGAGTTTGGTACACGTCGCGAGTGCCATCTCGAATCAGGTGAAAGTGCAACTGCTAACATCTTTGTTGATAACTCAGTCATTGAAATCTTCATCAATAAAGGCGAAAAAGTATTTACAAGCCGTGTCTTCCCACTAGAAGGACAAAACGGTATCCAACTCATTTCTGGTCAAGCTAGCGGTTCTTACTTCGAATTGAAAGCCTAAGCCTATGGTTGCAAAACTTACAGATGTTGCTGAACTTGCAGGCGTCAGCCCAACAACCGTTTCTCGAGTCATTAACAAAAAAGGATACTTGTCTCAAAAAACTATCCAAAAAGTAGAAGATGCCATGAAAAAGCTAAATTATAAACCTAATAGTTTAGCTAGAAGCCTTCAAGGAAAATCAGCCCAACTTATCGGACTTATCTTCCCAAATATTTCCAACATTTTTTACGCAGAATTAATCGAGCACCTTGAGATTGAACTTTTTAAACACGGCTACAAAGCGATCATCTGCAATAGCCAACACGACCCAGTTAAAGAGCAAGAATACCTCGCAATGCTCTCAGCCAATCAAGTCGATGGTATTATTTCATCAAGTCATAATCTAGGCATCGATGTATACGAACAAGTAGAGGCCCCTATTGTTGCCTTTGACCGTAATTTAGCTCCTACCATTCCCATCGTCTCCTCTGATAATTTTGAAGGAGGAAAGCTTGCGGCACAAACATTAGAAAAAGCAGGGTGCCAAAATATCATCATGATTACAGGTAATGATAACTCAGAGTCCCCTACTGGTCTTCGACGTTTAGGTTTTAACTTTCATCTGAAGGGAGCCAGTGTCCACCAAGTCCCAAACACCTTATCAAATATGCGCAGAGAGATGGAGATTAAATCTATCATAGCTACTCAAAAACCAGATGGCATTTTTGTTTCTGATGATTTAACAGCTATTATGACGATCAAAATTGCACAGCAGATGGGCTACTCTATTCCTGCTGATTTAAAAATCATCGGCTACGATGGAACTAAATTTATCGAAGACTTCTATCCTCAATTAACAACTGTTAAACAACCCATATCAGAAATCGCCTGCTTACTTGTTGATACTCTTATTAAGCGTATTAAAAAAGAAAAGACTAGCAAAGACTACATCCTACCAGTCAATTTGATCTTAGGTCACTCTATCTAATCTCATCTTTAAACACTAAAAGCCGTTTAAAGAAATGCATCTCAAACGATATAGGATATTCACTTTTTGTAAGTTTGTATCTTACATACCTAAAAAGCTTTCCAAATGTAACTGGAAGGCTTTTTAGGTAGTCTCATTAGCATTCTCTCCTTAATATCAGAAAAAACGGCTAATAAAAGAATTCATTTAGCAGATAAAAAATAAGTAAAAAGAATAGAGCCCTGAATATCAAGACTCTATTCTTAATCTTTATATAATCACTTGAAGGAACATTAATTATTATCTAGTTCTGTTGTGACAAATTGACTTAAAAGACCATTAACAAATTTAGCTGATGTTTCATCTGAGTATTTCTTAGCAATCTCAATGATTTCATTAAGTGCTACACGATCTGGAGTTTCATCAAAAAACTTAATTTCATAAAGTCCTAGACGCAACAAAGTCTTATCTGTGACTGTCAAACGCTCTAAAGTCCAACCAGATTTTAAGTTTTCTGAAATCAAACGATCAAGCTCTTCTTGATGATCTTGAACACCCTTAACTAAGGTGAGAAGAAATACTGGTACTTCAAGCAGCTCATCCTCATCAACTTCTTTATCATGTCCATAAGACGCTTGCGCTGCCTCTAAGAATCCTAAACCAAATTCTTGACTGAAGAGTGCTTGAAATGCACGTTCACGCAAGTCACGTCTTGAATCTTTAAAACTCTTACTCATCCAAGAAATCCTCATCAAACAATGCTGCCAAGTCAGGTTTTGGTGTTTTGTCTGTCACGATTCCTGCAACATGAATATTCACTTCTGAAATCGAAACTTCAGCCATATCATAAACTGCTGATTTAACAGCTTGTTGAACTGCCATCGCAACGGCTGGTACATTCACACCATATTGAAGATAGACGTAGATATCTGCATTAACCGTACCATCTTCAGATGTTTGAAGGTAAACACCTTTTCCTAGAGATGTCTTACTAAGGCCATCTGCAACTGTTTTGTTATGAAGCGAATGAACACCTTCAACTTTTGTCGCTGCAATGCCAGTAATAACTTCTAGAACGCGTGGTGAAATGACAATATCTCCAATTGTTTCTGTTGTCATAGCATTATCCTTTCTCTCGTTTTTAAAGGAAAATAGAAGAGGAGTCCCCTCCTCCATCTACTTTAGCTTAGGCACGTGAAACGTAAGTACCTTCAGCTGTATTGATAACCAATTTTTGACCTGCTTCAATAAAGTCAGGAACGTTAACAACAAGACCTGTTTCAAGCGTTGCTGGTTTACCAGAACCTGTAACAGTAGCACCTTTGATAGATGGCTGTGTTTCAGCAACTGTCAATTCAACAGTTGTTGGAACTTGAACACCGATAACTTCTGTTCCGTAGAATTGAATTTTAACATCTGAGTTTTCAAGAATGTAAAGCAATTCGTTTTCAACGTTAGCAACTGGAATCTCATATTGGTCATAAGTTTCAGTATTCATGAAGTAGGCTGTATCATCCATTTTGTAAAGGTATTGTGCTGGTACAGTTTCGATAATAGCTTGTTCAAATTTTTCCTCTGGACGGTAGCTTGTATCGAATGTTGAACCAGTACGAACATCACGCAATTTCATACGCATGATTGTATTTCCTTTACCTGGTTTGTGGTGACTTGCTTCCAAAACTTTAATCAATTTTCCGTCTGCAGTTTCAAAAGTCATACCTGCTTTAAGCTTACTTGCTTCAATCATGTTGTAATACCTCTTTGTAAAAATTATTTATCAACCCATTCTACCACAAATCACTTGCTTTCTCAAATAGTTTATTAGCTTTGAACTTATATTGAATAGGTACATTAAGATTAACGATAAAAATCAGCTTTATCAACAACGTCATTACTCAAATAAGATGATAAGAAAATCCTAATGGTGTCAAACTTATCTCCGGCATCAAATTGATGAATAACAGAATGTGCAATCGTGATCCTTTCCAAAACATCGGTCGTATTTGAACAGATATGCTCATGCATTTCAAATATAACCGGTATCTCTAAGTCTCTCCCATCCCAGTCTTTTGACATCCATGCTTCCTGAAAATCAAGGTAAAGATTATTCACATAGGCGATAAAGTCATTTTCATCTTTTTACTTCTGTTGGTCCATCCCAAGTGTTACCTCTGGAACATCATGCTGGACAAAGGCTATCCCTTTTGACTCCATGAGTTCAACAGCAAACGGGTGTGGGCGGTAATTTGCTTTATAGGTGATTTTCCGAATTCCTGCCTGTAAGAGGGCCTTGGTGCAATTGATACAAGGAAAATGAGTCACATAGATTTCAGTGTTATTGGTTGAAATACCTTCCTTAGCACACTGAATAAGAGCATTCATTTCGGCATGGACAGTTCTAATGCAATGCCCATCTTCCATATAATGCCCCGCCTCATTGCAGTTATCTGTTTCAGAAACGCCTCCGTTGTAACCTGTGGCGATAATGCGGTTGTTTTTAACCAAAACAGCTCCAACAAAAGCACGATCACAGGTTGAACGCTTGGAAATCAGCTCTGCATTTGCCATAAAATAGTCCTGCCAAGAGAGTCTATCCGTCATGAAAGCCTCCTACTTAATCACAATTAACTCTTTCGGTGCTAGCGTCAAGACCTCACAACCATCCTCTGTAATCAAAAGATCATCCTCAATACGTACACCGTACTTGTCAGGAATGTAAATTCCCGGTTCATCTGTCAAGACCATATTTGGCTTAATGGTCTCATCAGACGTTCCGAAGTAAGGATACTCATGGATATCAAGACCAATACCATGGCCAATACCGTGTGTAAAGTAATCACCAAAACCAGCGTCCTTAATGACTTGACGAGGAATCTGATCAAACTGGCGATAGGTTACCCCTGCCTTAGCCGCCTCAATCAGTGCTTGATTGGCAGCCAAGACTGTCTCATAAATCCGATGCTCTTCATCAGTAACGTGACCTACATGAACTGTACGTGTCATATCACTGACATAATGGTCGTAGTAGCAACCAAAATCCAAAGTTAAGGTCTCACCTGACTGGATAACTTTGTCACTAGCCACACCGTGAGGCATAGCAGAGCGATACCCAGATGCCACGATAAATTCAAAGGAAGCACACTCTGCACCATAGTGACGCATACGAGCATCCAAGAAATGATTAACAGCCATTTCAGTCGTTTGACCAGGCTTAATGAAGTCAAGCACATCGATAAAGGCCTTATCTGAAATCTGACAAGCCTTGCGAATAGCAGCAATCTCAGAAGCATCCTTTATCATACGGAGATCCTCAAGAAAGAGACTCTGCGCTTTCAAATCATACTCAGCAAAAACACGTAATAAATGCTGATAGTCAGCATAGGTCACTTGCTCATCAAAACCAATTGTTTTGATATCACTACCGCCTAGGAGCTTAGCAATCTCTTCCAAAGCTGCTCTTGTTTCAATGATGTCAAAATCAGCGGTGATAGACTGCTTAGCAATCAAAGTATAGCGAGCATCCGTCAAGAAGAGACGACGATTTCGCCCTATAAAGACTGTCGCCTCTGTCCCCCAAAAACCTGTCAAATAATAGACATTACGTTGACCAGACACGATAAAGCCATCAAGACCTGTCTCAACCAACTTATCTTCCACACGTTTCAAACGTTCCTCAATATGATTTGTCATATCCCTAAGCCCTCCTTATTCTTACCTATAAGTTTAGCATGATTAACAGAGTTTTAAAAGAAAATATACAAAAGAGAGTAGGACAAAAATGAATTAGTATCCCACTCTCTAAAATTAGTTCAATTTTTCTTTCAAATACTGTCCGGTGTAGCTAGCTTCAACCTGAGCAATTTCTTCTGGTGTTCCTGTCGCAACGATGGTACCACCACCAACACCACCTTCTGGTCCAAGGTCGATGATGTGATCAGCTGTCTTGATAACATCCAGATTATGTTCGACGACAAGAACAGTATTGCCCTCGTCAACAAAGCGATTAAGCACGGTAATCAAGCGAGAAATATCGTCCGTGTGCAGACCTGTTGTTGGCTCATCCAAGATATAAAAAGACTTGCCTGTTGAACGTTTGTGCAGTTCAGACGCCAATTTCATCCGCTGAGCCTCCCCACCAGAGAGGGTTGTGGCTGGCTGACCAAGGGTCACATAACCAAGTCCCACATCCTTAATCGTCTGCACCTTACGAGCGATCTTAGGAATAGCTGCGAAGAATTCTACCGCGTCATCCACAGTCATATCTAAGATATCAGCGATTGTCTTATCCTTGTAGCGAACTTCCAAGGTCTCCGAATTATAACGTGTTCCATGACAAACTTCACACGGCACATAGACATCAGGCAAGAAGTGCATCTCGATCTTGATAATCCCATCCCCTGAGCAGGCTTCACAACGTCCACCTTTGACATTGAAAGAGAAACGCCCTTTCTTGTAGCCACGGATTTTAGCTTCATTCGTCTGAGCAAAGAGGTCACGAATGTCATCAAAAACACCCGTGTAAGTCGCTGGGTTAGAGCGTGGCGTGCGTCCAATAGGACTTTGGTCAATATCTATCAAACGCTCGATATGCTCAATGCCCTCAACAGACTTATGCTTACCTGGCTTGTCAG
This sequence comes from Streptococcus saliviloxodontae, assembly GCF_016908655.1. Taxonomy (GTDB): domain Bacteria; phylum Bacillota; class Bacilli; order Lactobacillales; family Streptococcaceae; genus Streptococcus; species Streptococcus saliviloxodontae. The sequence continues at coordinate 34,687 of NZ_JAFBEI010000002.1, read as the reverse complement.
AATTGCGGTTGAGCTTTTGCGCAATAGCCTTTTTCAAAATAGCGTTGACCAAGGTTGATTTTCCAGATCCAGACACACCTGTCACCGCGACAAATTTGCCCAACGGGAACTTAGCAGAGACATTTTTGAGGTTATTCTCCGTTGCTCCTTTTACCTCAATAAAACGCCCGTTACCTGAACGTCTCTCCTTCGGAACAGCGATGGCTTTTTGACCAGATAGGTACTGCCCTGTAATAGAGTTGGGATTTGCCGCAACCTCTTCAGGTGTCCCTGATGCCATAATCTGTCCACCGAAGGCACCTGCACCAGGGCCCACATCAATCAGCCAGTCTGCCTCACGCATGGTATCCTCGTCATGCTCCACCACAATCAAGGTATTGCCCAAATCACGCATCTTCTTGAGGCTGGAAATCAAGCGGTCATTGTCACGCTGGTGCAGTCCGATAGACGGCTCATCGAGGACGTAGAGAACACCGCTCAAGTTTGACCCAATCTGCGTTGCCAAGCGAATCCGCTGACTCTCTCCACCAGAAAGCGTCCCAGCCGTACGAGACAGGGTCAAATAATTCAAGCCCACGTTGTTCAAGAAAGTCAGGCGGTCAATGATTTCTTTGAGAATAGGACGCGCGATCACTTCGTCATTTTGCCCCAGTGTCAACTCCGATACCAGCTCAAAATGATCCTCGATAGACAGGTCTGATATCTGACCGATATGAAGACCCTCTTCTCCTCCGACACGGACTGACAGCGCAGCATCATTGAGGCGGTAGCCGTGACAAGTTGCACAGGTCAGCTCATTCATGTACTCACGCATGACATTACGCGTGTAGTCACTATTGGTCTCGTGATAGCGACGATTGATATTGGACACAATCCCTTCAAAAACGATGTCAATATCACGCACACCACCAAAATCATTTTCATAATGGAAATGGAACTCCCTATCCCCAGAACCATTCAGCACCAGATCCTGCTCCTCTGCCGTCAAGTCCTGCCAAGGCTTGTCCATCGGCACCCCAAACTGAGTCATGGCCTGCTCCAGCATCTGCGGGTAATAATTAGATGAGATTGGATTCCAAGGCGCAATCGCCCCTTCTGCCAAGGTCTTACTTTGGTCAGGAATGACCAAGTCCAAGTCAACCTCAAGCTTCATTCCCAAACCATCGCAGGTTGCACAAGAACCAAAAGGTGCATTGAACGAAAAGAGACGAGGCTCAAGCTCAGGCACCGTAAAGCCACAAACAGGACAAGAGTAATGCTCCGAATAAAGCAACTCATTGCCATCCATGGTGTCAATGATGAGATAGCCGTCCGCCAACCGCAGCGCTGCCTCAACAGAATCAAAGAGACGTGACCGAATGCCGTCTTTATTGACCAGACGGTCAACCACCACCTCGATGTTATGCATCTTACTCTTGGACAGCTCAGGCACTTCCGTCACATCGTAGATTTCGCCGTCCACACGGACACGGACGTAACCGTCCTTTTGAACCTTTTCAAAAATGCCCTTGTGCTGCCCTTTCTTACGACGAATGACAGGTGCCAAAATCTGCATACGCGTCCGCTCTGGCAATTCCAAAACCTCATCGACAATCTGCTCAACCGATGACGCTGCAATCGCTCCATGCCCATTGATACAGTAAGGCACACCCACACGCGCGTAAAGCAGACGCAAGTAATCATTGATTTCCGTCGCCGTTCCAACCGTCGAGCGAGGATTTTTGCTAGTCGTTTTTTGGTCGATAGAAATAGCAGGGCTAAGACCGTCAATCGAATCCACATCAGGCTTTTCCATATTGCCCAAAAACTGACGGGCATAAGCAGACAAACTCTCCACATAACGGCGTTGCCCCTCAGCATAAATGGTATCAAAAGCCAAAGAAGACTTCCCAGAACCAGACAAACCAGTCACCACGACCAACTTGTCCCTAGGAATCTCCACATCAATATTTTTCAAATTGTGGGCACGCGCCCCACGAATAACTAACTTATCTTGCATAATGATGATACAAAAGCCGTTAAACGCAAAGTGAAAATAGGAAATCTGACTAAGACGCTTGCGTCTAGGAAGAGTTATCTTTTTCACACAGCGTTTCGGCTGTGTTCTAATCCTTTCTATGATACAAAGCCCGTCAAAAACGACTGAATTTTAGGAAATAGGCGCAGTGTGATTATACACAAGGCGATTTATCTAAATTCCGAGTTTTTAGGGCGTGTTCTAATCCTTTCTATGATACAAAGGACTTTCCAGCAAGCTGGAAATTTTCGTAGAAAAATAGGAAATCTGACTAAGATGCTTTAGCATCTAGGAAGATTTATACCTAAAGGTAGCCGTATCTGTAAGCAGTAAAAACTGCAACAGCTACGTCTCTTTTTAACAAAATTCGTATCCCGCCTTCTAAACGATACAAAGCCCGTCAAAAACAATTCATTTTTAAGACATCACCGCAGAGTGCTCACACACAAGGGAATCTATCTAAATGTTGAATTTCTAAGAGCTATTCCACCCCTTCACAATAAACCGTTGAGCCAAAATTTTCAATGAGATAAATGTAGCTCATCAGAGTCATCTAAAGATTCTATAGTTATAAAAGAAGGCGGGTCTAACAGAGCCTACTATAATTTTAGGCTCTTTCTAACTCAAACCATACCAAACTGATTTGGATATGTTCAATCCAGTCTACGCACGACTATTTCTGATAAAAAATAGTTCTCATAGCAATCTTTATTATAACAAATTTTGTCTTCTTTATCGTCCACAAAACTTGACAATTATAGTATAATAAATAAGTATGTATCTTTTTGAAGCATCCGGTAACGATGGTCTTTAAAGAGGTTCCCATTTATAACAAAGCAAGGAGGGTTTTCCTATGAAACAGATGTTTCTATCAACAGCAACAGATTTCAAAGATATTGAAACATTCGAGCCTGGCGCTTGGATCAATCTGGTAAACCCTTCCCAGGAAGAATCTGTTAAAGTTGCTGAACGATTCAATATCGACATTACCGATTTACGTGCCCCTTTGGACTTGGAAGAAATGTCACGTGTCACTGTCGAAGATGATTACACACTTATTATCGTTGACGTACCTACCTATGAGGAACGTAACAACAAGAGTTACTATGTCACCATCCCTCTAGGTATCATTGTCGCAGAAAACGTTGTGATCACAACCTGCCTCCAAGAACTCAGTCTCTTCGATAATTTTTTCAATCGTCGCATTCGTAGTTTTTATACCTTTATGAAAACACGCTTTGTTTTTCAACTCCTCTATCGTAATGCAGAGCTCTTCCTAACAGCCCTACGCTCTATCGACCGACAAAGCGATAAGATTGAGGCGCAACTTGAAGATGCAACACGAAATGAACAATTAATCGATATGATGGAGTTGGAGAAGTCGATCATTTATCTAAAGGCTTCTCTCAAAATAAATGAACGAATTGTCAAAAAGCTCTCTTCAAGCACATCAAGTCTCAAAAAATACGTTGAAGATGAAGACTTACTTGAAGATACCATTATCGAAACCCAGCAGGCCATCGAAATGGCAAGTATTTACGAAAACGTCTTGAATGTCATGACAGAAACGTCTGCATCCATCATTTCCAACAATCAGAATACAATTATGAAGACCCTGGCTCTTATGACCATGGCCTTAGATATCCCAACAGTTGTTTTCTCTGCTTACGGAATGAACTTTAAGGACAACACTATGCCTTTCAATGGTATTCCTAATGCTTTTTGGATTATTGTCCTAATCGCTGCGCTGGGGTCATCTTGTGTTGTCATCTATTTCTTCAGAAAACGCTGGTTCTAACCTAACACCTCTGAAGTCAGTGAACAACAAACTTGACCTTTAACACAAACTATCACAACTAGGAGTTAAAAATGGATTTACAAAATCTTACCAAAAAAAATCAAGAATTTATCAATATTGCTACTCATCAATTGATCAAAGATGGTAAAACAGATCAAGAAATCAAAGATATTCTCGAAAATGCCTTACCATCTATCCTCGAAAACCAATCTAAGGGGATTCCAGCTCGTACAGCTCTTGGTGCACCTACTGTGTGGGCTGCAGCCTTTACTGAAAAACCTGAAGATAAGAAACAAGCTACCCAAGAAAAAGATACGACACCTTGGCGTATGTGGTTAAATACTTCACTTTGGTTGTTTGGTCTCTTCGCCCTCGTTACTGGTGTTCTAAGTCTCATTAGCCCAACCTACCCACTCTATGGTATCTTTACACTCATCGCCTTAGGATTCGGAGGCGGTGCAGTGATGTACGGTAGTTACCACTATATCTACCGTTTCCAATATACTGAAAAACGTGTCGGTTTTTTAAAAACTATTGCCATCATGTTTGTGATGTTGATTGTTTGGATGTTATTATTTGCTTTAACAACCCTCATCCCATCATCAATCAACATCATCCTATCAAATATCATCAGCATCCTTTTAGGCGCTATTGTTCTTGTTGGACAGTATTTCTTCAGAAAAAAATACAATATCGAAAGTGCTTGGTCACCTCAACAAAATACCAAATAATATCAAAACTATGGGAAAAATAACCCCATAGTTTTTTATAGATTCATTTTAACAATCCATCCTCTTTCCTCGTACCACAAGACCGGAAGCCATGAGAATAAAAAAACAACCTTCGATGAAGGTTGTTTTTTTAACGTAAATCGTCTACGAATTAGTCTTCGTTTACGAATGGCATAAGAGCCATAACACGAGCACGTTTGATAGCTGTTGTTACTTTACGTTGGTTTTTAGCTGAAGTTCCTGTCACGCGACGTGGCAAGATTTTACCACGTTCTGAGACGAAACGGCTAAGAAGCTCAGTATCTTTGTAATCAACATATTCAATTTTGTTAGCTGCGATGTAATCAACTTTTTTACGGCGTTTGAATCCGCCACGACGTTGTTGAGCCATGTTTAGTTCTCCTTTATATATTTAATTCGTTCATTCCTAGAATGGAAGATCGTCATCTGAGATATCCATTGGACTTGAATTACCAAACGGACTATCATCTCTAGAAAAGTTAGGTGTTTGACTTGCTTGTGAAGGTTGTGATGAGAAACCACCACCAGATGGAGCACCGCCAAATGAATTATCGAATCCACCAGAACTATATGAACCAGCTGAGCCACCTTCACGTGTAGCACGACTTTCCAAAATTTGGAAATTGTCTGCAATGACTTCTGTCACATAAACACGTTGACCTTGTTGATTTTCATAATTACGAGTCTGAATACGACCTGTAATACCAATCAATGCACCTTTTTTAGCCCAGTTAGCCAAATTTTCAGCTTGCTGACGCCAGATAACACAGTTGATGAAATCAGCCTCACGCTCACCAGCTTGGTTCTTGAAGTTACGATTTACAGCTAAGCTAAAAGTCGCAACTGCTTGATTAGATGGTGTGTAACGAAGTTCTGCATCGCGGGTCATACGACCAACAAGTACTACATTATTAATCATAAACTACCTTCTTAAGCGTCTACTTTAACGATCATGTGACGAAGAATGTCACCGTTGATTTTTGAAAGACGGTCAAACTCGTTAAGAGCTGCATCGTCGTTTGCTTCAACGTTAACGATGTGGTAAAGTCCTTCACGGAAATCTTTGATTTCGTATGCAAGACGACGTTTTTCCCAGTCTTTTGATTCAACAACAGTTGCACCGTTGTCAGTTAAGATAGAGTCGAAACGTGCTACCAAAGCGTTTTTTGCTTCTTCTTCAATGTTTGGACGAATGATATAAAGAATTTCGTATTTAGCCATTGATATTTTCCTCCTTTTGGTCTAATGACTCATGCTCTTTGTCATGAGTAAGTGAGGTATTCTCACAAGACATTATTCTATCAGTTTTTTAGTGATATTGCAAGTAAAAAGTCTCTTTTATATCCTTTCAAGATTTATTCGTTCTCTAAAGAGCAAAAAATTCCGATTCTTAGAGATGGAATCGGAATTTTTTGCTGATAATCTTCTGTCACAGACATCATCCTTTCTTGACAGTCATAAGGAATTTAAGCCTTCATATCTCCATTTTTATAGCGAGAAACATTCATCATTATAACCCTCACTATCTAATAACTATTATCATAGATTATTGTTTTTTGGTGGTCTCACCCCTTTAGATAACTTAAATAACACTTACTTTATCACCGTTTTTATAACGGCTCACATCAAACAACAACATAAGCAGTCCCTCCATCACTTTGTAACAAGTTTTTTTGAACTTCTACTATGCTATGAAAATTTACTAATTTGCATTGGACTCACTTCCTAATCCTTCTTGCAATTCTTTCTTGTAATTCTTTCTTGTAATTCTTTCTTGTAATTCTTTCTTGTAAAGTGGTTTTGCCTACCGTCTATAAAGAGATCTAGTCTCCATTTTTATACCTTGCGACATTTTGTTTCATCATAAGATTTCCTCCTATAAGTCAATTCCTCTATGCCTTCTTTCTATCTTTATTATATTGTAATCGCTTACAAAAATCAAGTGTTTTTGACAAAAAAATAAAAAAACATTCTAACATCACCCTATAAAGAGTCGGTTAGAATGTCCGTTTTATGATTGTCACTATTATTTTAGTAATGTGACAGGATTTCTCTTAGGTTGGCGTCGCTATTCACTTCTTGCGCGGAGTAATAGTCGACCCCTTTGTCCGTAAACAAGAGAATATCTGCCTTCTCATGGTGAACATGCTTAAAATGATGAGAGGACATTACAATCGTTTTACCTAAGCTATGCAAGCTATAAAGGAGCTCTTTAAAAAGCTCATCAGCTTCTTTAGCCAAATTATTAAAAGGTTCATCTAGAATGTAGGCATCTGGATTCATGGCGATAATACTTGCCAAAGCGACCTTTTTCTTCTCACCACCTGAAAGCTGATAAGGGATACGTCTCTCTAATTTTTCAATATTGAGCAATCCTAGAACATCTCTTACTTTGCTTTCAATCGTTGCTTCATCTTGTCCCATTTGACGTAAACCAAAAGCAACTTCGTCATATACTGTTTGGTTAAAGAGTTGCATATCAACATCTTGAAATAAAATTCCTAGCTTTGCATAGAAGCGGTGCTTGCTTTGATTTTGGGATAGTAGCTGATCTAGAGGCTGATCATTGAAAAAAACGGTCCCTTGATCAGCTTTTTTAAATCCCGTAATCAAATCGATAAATGTTGATTTTCCTTGGCCGTTTTCCCCCATTAGAATCAAGTACTGACCTGCCTCAATATCGACAGAGATATTTTCAAAAACCAGTTGATCGTCATACGAACAAGTTACATTTTTTATCTGAAACACTTTTTCCTCCTATACTAGCATACCAACAACAAAAAGAATAACTACAAGTAGGCATAGGTAATCTTTCCAGATAAAGGTAGGTCCCTTATCATAGTAAGCTCCTGTGAACCCTCTTGCTTCCATGGCTTTTTGCAAGTCTTTACCATATTGAACTGCCTTTAAGTAAAGAATTCCCCAAATGTTACTCCCTATTTGAAAATTAAGATGTTGGCCAACAGCTCTCGCCTCGATACCTTTTAGAATATCACCCAACATATTTCCAAAAACGTAAATATACTTGGCAGTGATGTCAATCTGCAATAGTATCATATCTGGAAAATGTAAACTTTTTAAAGCCAACAACAAATCAGACATTCTTGTCAATTCAGAATAGAAGGTAATGAGTAAAGCAATAGTCAACAATCGAATTAAAAATAAAAAGTTAACTCCTTGCCAAAAAAGTGAGGGCAGGTATAGCACAATAGGAAAGACTAAAACAAGCAGCCACTTTTTCAAGACAGCTCTTAAACTATCATCAGGCAAAGTTGCAATAAGCCCAAACAAGACCAATGCTAATAACCAAAAATAGAGTAAGTGATGCGATAAACTAACGCCAACCAACAAGAAAAAGAGACACAACAACCATACTAAAGGATGGAAGTGTGATTTTAAAGGGATGGCTGCCTTGTCTCTAACTTTGACTGTTACTAGAGATAAGACACGGCGATTGCGAATGAGAAAATGGTCTTTTCCTTTTTTAACAAGGAAATCATTTTCTTCTGATAACCAATCCGGTAAAATCATTTTGCTACCCTTCTACCAAATAGGAGACGGTACAAAATGAAAAAGATAAGAATAGCTGTCAAAGCACTTAAAATATAAGCTACTGGCTCAGGTAGACCCTTAATGCTGTAATCTGCCATCAAACTAGTAAAATTAAAGCCATTAACCATTCCTTGAGGTGCTGTAGCAACAACATGGTATTTTGATAAGTTATCAACCAAACCAGCTATATCCCACTCGGCAAATGCTGTACCTGAAGCTAGTAACCCTAATGGTGCAAAAACAATCATACAAGCTATCAAAACTAGCAAAGATTTGTATCTACCCCACTGATTTTTTTCTTGATCTACTGCTGTTTTTTGGTTCTGACGTTTAACAAATTGGTAAACACCTACTGTGAAGAAACCTTCTACAAACCCAATCAAGAGATGGGTTATTCCCATAACGGACACTGTCACGCTCAAAGGATAGGGATTATAGAGTGGATTTCCTGAAGAATCTTTAAATAGTAGTGGTTGTAAACCTAATAGAAGCGCCACTAAAAAGGCTGATAGATTGATACTAACATAACCTGCAAAAAAGCTTGCTAGACCTTCTCTTTTATTGTCCTTACCTCGAACCAGTTTAAAAATACCATAACCTGAAAAAGGCATTACAACAGCCATCACAAAACAGTTCGCTCCTAGAGCTAAAATACCACCATCTCCAAATAAGAAGGCTTGCATCGCTAAAGCAATACTAACCGATAGGGTCGCTGCCCACGGCCCCAGTAACAGGGCGATTAGACTTGCTCCCACTGCATGAGCTGTTGTTCCACCTGGAGCTGGTAAATTAAACATCATAATCAAAAAAGAAAGTGAGGTAGCAATCCCTAGCATAGGTACTGTTTCTTTATCTTCTTTAACCTTGATTTCAACTTTTTTAACCGCCGTGTACCAGATAGGTAACATAACGGCCCCCATAAGGGCACATGTCGTTGGACTCAGATAATTTTCTGGAATATGCATTAACCTCTCCTATCATTTTTTCGTAAGCGTAAAGCAGGAAGTCCTTTTACTTTTTCTCGGAAATAATTGGTACATTCCATAATAACCTCACGGTTATCCCCTGCTGTTGGTCCTAAAATCTTTACAGCTAAACCTGGACAAGCGAGTTCAGAAATACCAAAATCAGATACAAAGTCAAATTCATCCAAGAAAGCTCTCAAATCCTTGATAAAATCGGCATCGATTGCCTGTGAGATAATGACCAAATTATTATAATTAGTCTTTCCTTCAAAATAACCCAAGGCAAACATATCTTCAAACTCAGGCTCTAGGAGCATATTATCATGAAAGACTAATTGCCCGTCACGATAGATTTGCGTCAAAGAATGAAAATAAGTGTACTGGAAAGGTTTATCATCTTCTGACCAACCAGCTGTGACACCGTCTGAGTAGATGAGTTCGCTTGATTGATCCAGCTCAAAAATATTGTGCTGGAGATAACGTGACTTCCCATAAGGAATAACCTCATCAGCTAGATATTCCAAGTAGGTATCTTCTTCTAAGTGAGCTAGTGTTTTTTGTTTGGTTAGGTGACCATGCTTATCACACTTAAAGACATAGGTCGGTGCCTGAGTCGTCACCAAAGCCTTAGCTCCCTTGGTCAAATCGATATCAACATGATAGTTCTCACCCTCTAAAAAACCACCACCTGTACTAATCAAAAAATAGTAAGGCATCTCAGCTTGCTGTTGAGAAGTGTCTGCAGAGATACGAGAATTACCCTCGTAATATTTTTTCCTAGTGATGACCCTGCCATTACGCTCAGAGAAACCTAATTGCATGAGTCCATCGTAGTGTTCTGACATCTTACAAATCCTCTAGCAAGAAGTTTTTACGAATCCATGCTTCTACTTCCTTAACATTGTCTTCATTATTGAGGTTAGTAAAGATGAATGAATCTTCATTACGGAAATGAAGGGTATCTTCACGCATACGGTTGAGATCTGCCCCAACATAAGGTGCTAGGTCTGTTTTGTTAATTAAGAACAAGTCACTCTTAATCATCCCTTGACCAGCCTTACGAGGGATTTTCTCACCTTGAGCAACGTCAATGATGTAGATGGTAAAATCAACCAAGTCTGGACTGAAAGTCGCTGCAAGGTTGTCTCCTCCACTTTCAAGGAAAATCAAATCCAAATCATGATTGAAACGCTCTTGCAATGTTTCAATAGCTTCAAAGTTCATAGAAGCATCTTCACGGATGGCAGTGTGAGGGCAGCCACCTGTTTCAACACCGATGATACGGTCTTCGCTGAGGTTTGAATTTTTTGCCAAGAAAAGGGCATCTTCTTTAGTGTAGATATCGTTGGTGATAACTGCCAAGTTCAAATCTGACATTTGACGTGTCAAACGCTCAACCAACAAGGTTTTCCCTGAACCAACTGGTCCACCAACACCAATAATTACTGTACGTTTTGTCATGTTTTCCTTCTTTCTTACGACATGAAAAGTCGAAAAATTTGCGTTTCATGTTTGACCTGAGACAGTTCAATACCAGGTGTATTGGCTCCTAGGAGAAGCTCATCTCGGTCTTTAATATCCTGATAAATCTCTTCCAAAATTGGAAAAGTATTTTTGACAATTTCTTGCCCTGCGATTTGCCCCAAAGGAATGGCACGTACCGCATTTTGAACCATAGTTGAAATAATGCTGTAACCGTAAAGCATCATTGCTTCTTGAGCTGAGAGACGCTTATGGTAAGCATAAAGAGCAAAGACGATACCTGGATTTCCAAAACTCTGACCAGCTCGAATTCTCTTTTGATAGGTCGCTAAATGGTCAAGTGGACACAGTTTTTGAATGAGATTAAGCATCTGCTTGGCAATCATCTTGGTACCGTTTCGGGTCTCACTTGCCTGTGATGACATGGTTAAAATCTGGTCGTATTCCCAAACTTTATCCAATTCTCCCGCTTCCAAGGATTTGTAAACCAGACAAATTACAAAGGCTTCACCATATTTATACTGAGTTTTCAAAAAAGTATCCTGCCAAATTTCAAATTCTTTGGCGTTAGTAATGGTGTCCTCACGAAGATAGTTTTCCATACCAAAGGAGTGATTGAAGGTTCCGATAGGGAAGGTTGAATCACAGATTTGAATAACTTCTAAAAAATCCGTGGTCGGAATACTTGCTAAACCATTAATGTTCATGGGCAGTTAAATTCACATGTCTCAAAGGCTTATCCAAGACAATTTCTTCGATAGTGTAGGCAATGTCTTTTTGAGTCAGCACTTGCTCTACAACTGGGTCAACTTCAAGGTAGATTTTGGCATCTTTGACCACGACTGGCTTGTGGGTGTTTCCCAAAATATGAGCCGTTGTTCCCATCTCATCCATATCTTTAGGCGAAATAACAATCAAGTCTTGTGATTCCACACCAATGGCCAAAACATGATGATCATCAATGAAAAAAGCTGAACCGTTTTCCAAACGTTGACCTTTTTCCAGACGAATGCCAAAGTCATTGCCGTGATCGCTGGTCACACGGATAATTTTTTTATTCAAGTCATCGCTTGAAAGTGTTACTGTTTCGATATGATACTTGTCGACATCTAGGTCTTTGACTTGAGCATCAATTTTTGTAAAAATCATAAATTCCTCGCAGTATTTAATAACATCAAAAGAGGTTGGAGTTACTCAGCCTCTTTTGCCTTTTTATGTTTAGAATAAGAAATAACGTTGTGACAATGATGTTGTATGGATAGGCTCACAAGTGATCAATTCGTCATCAATGAAGACATCAAAGGTCTGTGGATCGATACGGATTGTTTTTGGAGCGTAATCATTCAACTTCATATCACGTTTGCTAATATTACGGGTATTTTTAACAGGAAGAACGATTTTATTAAGACCTAATTCTTCCTTGATCCCATGCTCGTAAGCGTATTGTGACACAAAGGTCAAGTTGGTGCGGTGAACAGCTTGTCCATAAGCACCGTACAATTTACGCATGATACGAGGTTGCGGTGTTGGTAGACTTGATCCAGCGTCCCCCATAACACCGTAAGTAAGCATACCAGCTTTCATGACCAATTTTGGTTTAGCACCAAATTGAGCTGGTTCCCAGATAACAAGGTCAGCGTATTTACCGATTTCAACAGAACCGATGTAGTCTGAAATACCGTTGATAATAGCTGGGTTGATCGTGTATTTAGCGACGTAGCGTTTGATACGGTTGTTATCGTTAAATTCAGAGTCACCTTCAAGAGGACCACGTTGAGCTTTCATCTTATCAGCCAATTGCCAGCAGCGCATAGCAACCTCACCAATACGTCCCATGGCCATAGCATCAGATGTCATAACAGAAAGAGCACCCATATCATGAAGAACATCTTCGGCAGCCACTGACTGCTTACGCACACGAGATTCAGCAAAGGCAACGTCTTCTGGAATTTTTGAATCCAAGTGGTGACAAACCATAACCATATCAAGCAACTCACCGATAGCGTTAGTTGTGTAAGGGTTAGTTGGGTTAGTTGATGATGGCAAGATATTTTGTTGACCTGCCACAATCATAATATCTGGAGCGTGTCCTCCACCTGATCCTTCTGTGTGGAAAGTATGGACGGTACGACCTTGGAAGGACTCCAAGGTATTCTCCATGAAGCCACCTTCATTCAATGAGTCCGTGTGAACCGCAAAGGATACATCATACTTATCAGCAACTTTCAATGAATTGTCGATACCTGCGTATGTTGCACCCCAGTCTTCGTGTGTTTTAATTCCACCAGCACCAGCACGGATTTGTTCTTCAATGACTTCTGTATCTGAACCAATCCCTTTAGCCAAGAAACCGAAGTTAGCAGGCATGTTATCAACTGCTTGAAGCATACTTTGGATGTGGAATTTACCGGGTGTACATGTTGTGGCATTACTTCCTTCGGCTGGACCTGTACCACCACCAAAGAGAGTTGTAATCCCATTATCCAAACCAAATTCAGGAAGGTCTGCTGAGATATAGTGAACGTGAAGATCGATACCACCAGCAGTGACAATCAAACCATCAGCTGAAATTGCTTCCGTGCTAGCCCCAACGATAAAGTCCACATTATCCATAGTATCTGGATTACCACCGCGACCGATAGCGACGATTTTACCATCACGGATACCGATATCAGCCTTGATAATTCCTGTGTAGTCAATGATGGTTGCACCTGAGATGATAGTATCTACGACAGCTGGGTTGCTGCGAGTTGCCGTCGCACTCACACCCATACCATCACGAAGCACCTTACCTCCACCAAATTTTGACTCTTGTCCATAGACAGTATAGTCTTTTTCAATCGCAGCAAAAAGGTTGGTATCCCCAAGACGAACGCTGTCTCCTACTGTTGGTCCAAAGTGCTGTGCATACTCTGAACGTTCCATTTTAAAGCTCATATTTTTCCTCTTTCTAATCTAAGAAACCATTGACCTTGTTGTTGAAACCAAAGATACGACGTTTGCCACCAAAATCAATCAAATGAACTGTTTTTGTTTCTCCTGGTTCAAAACGAATGGCAGTTCCTGCTGCAATATCAAGACGTTTGCCGTAGGCTTTTTCACGGTCAAATTGAAGCCCCGCCTCATTTGCCTCATAAAAGTGGAAGTGAGAACCCACTTGGGCAGCACGGTCACCAACATTTTTTACTTCAAGTGTAATCGCCTCATAACCACCATTGTAGTCAATTGGCTCTTTAGAAAGATGATATTCACCTGGAATCATGATTAGTCCTCTTTTCTCTTATTGAATTGGGTCATGAACAGTAACCAATTTGGTACTGTCTGTGAAGGTTGCCTCAACCTGAATCATTGGAATCATTTCTGGAATACCTTCCATAACATCTTCTCGTGTCAAGATATTGCGAGCTTCATCCATCAATTGAGCCACTGTTTTCCCTTCTCGAGCACCTTCCAAGACGTAATCTGTAATGAGTGCCACACACTCTGGATGGTTCAATTTGATGCCTTTATCTTTACGGCGTTGCGCTATCATAGCCGCAAGGCTAATCATCATCTTTTCTTGTTCACGCATTGTTAATTGCATGTGAATTCCTCCAAATACTCATTTACCATTTTCCGATTAACATCAAAAATCCTGGAATCCAAGCTGTCACGATACCTTCAAAAATAGCAAGGTAAGGGACAAATTTCCCGAGATCTTTTTTGAGGTTAATTTCAATAAATCCTGTTAGCCATAACAGTCCCCAAAGCCACCAAATGATACCATAGATTGCATTACCACCATATCCTGAAGTCATACACAAAAGACCTGCAGGTACAGAGTTAATAGCTACAAAGAGACTAAACCAACCATAAAGTCGTTGGTCAAAATCAAAGATGGTATTGATAGCAGAGTAGAGATAGGTAAAAGCAAACAAAAGTCCTGTTGCACTTCCGTAAAACCACTCAGCATCCTGTCCACTACTATTTCCATAGGCAATAGCAATGATATTTAGAATCAAACCAAGACCACCTGTGAAGATATTCATGACAACATTAGATTTATCCTGAATGCCTTCGAGTCGGTAAAGACCGTTACTGATCAATACAATTCCGACATACAAAAGTATTACGCCTAGCATTCTGTTACCCCTTTCTTATTTTACTGGTATAATCATACTACTCCAGTTTTGAAAATTCAAGGTTTTTTAGAATTTTTTAACCTATTTTCTAACATTAGATGTTACAATAAACTAACAGGCACTTGGCTAGACCCCTATTTATCCTTTTGTTAAAATAGAGCTTATGTTAGATGTAAAAGATTATGGTATCGAGATGTGGGACGAAACAAAGATTGCTGACTTTCGACGTACCCTCTTATCCTGGTACGATCGCGAAAAACGCGACTTGCCTTGGCGTCGCACACAAGACCCCTATGCTATTTGGGTATCAGAGATTATGTTGCAACAAACGCAAGTCGTGACTGTCATCCCATACTACGAACGTTTTTTAGAATGGTTCCCTACCATCCAGGACCTTGCTCAAGCGCCTGAAGAAAAACTACTAAAAGCTTGGGAAGGACTGGGTTATTATTCTCGAGTTCGTAATATGCAAACGGCAGCCCAACAGGTCATGTCTGATTTTCAAGGACAGTTTCCAAATACCTATAGTGGTATTTCTAGCTTGAAAGGCATCGGCCCCTACACTGCAGGAGCTATTGCTTCTATTGCTTTTAACTTACCTGAACCAGCTGTAGATGGTAATGTCATGCGTGTCATGGCTAGACTCTTTGAAGTTAATTACGATATCGGAGACCCTAAAAATCGCAAAATTTTTCAAGCCATTATGGAAATAGTGATTGATCCCGATCGCCCTGGAGATTTTAATCAAGCTCTCATGGACCTGGGAACAGATATCGAATCCGCCAAAAATCCTAGACCTGATGAGTCTCCAATTCGAGCTTTCTGTGCAGCTTATTTACACGGAACTTATGACAAATACCCTATTAAAGAACCCAAGAAAAAACCACGCCCTGTTCAACTTCAAGCCTTCGTCATCCGAAATCATCAAGGTGAATTTCTCTTAGAAAAAAATACTAAAGGTCGATTGCTCGGTGGTTTTTGGAGTTTTCCTATCATGGAAACTGATTTTCTCGCTCAACAGTTGGATTTATTTTCAGAAGAAAACACACCTCTTGAAATCAAATCTCAAAAACAGGTATTTGAACAAGGCTACCAGCTTCAGCCAGTATGGACGGACCGTCTATTCAAACCTGTCAAACATACTTTTAGCCACCAAAAATGGACCATAGAGTTGACTGAAGGCTTGGTTGAGCAAACCTCTCTTTCTAATCAGCACGAACTCGCCTGGGTAAAAGAAGAAGATTTCCCAAACTATCCTCTAGCATCTCCTCAAAAGAAAATGATTCAACAATATTTGGATACACATTAAAAAACCTTAACCAGCCCCTTTCAACTGAAA
Source organism: Streptococcus saliviloxodontae (assembly GCF_016908655.1). GTDB lineage: Bacteria > Bacillota > Bacilli > Lactobacillales > Streptococcaceae > Streptococcus > Streptococcus saliviloxodontae. The sequence goes on along the minus strand of NZ_JAFBEI010000002.1, from coordinate 18,661 downwards.
AGGAAGCGTGGTTGAGGTTTTTTAGAATAATTCAAAAATAAGCTTGATGTTTAGTAGCGTAAGAAGTATCGCTATCCCGTAGGCAAGATAGGTATTCCACTTCGCATTAACAAATTCTCCCATCAGATTTCTCTGAGATGTAAAATACACTAAAGGAAAAATTGAAAAAGGCAACGCTAGCGATAAAAAGACCTGTGAATACACGATAAGCTGGTCTAACATCGTCTCTTGACTACCATATAAAAAGGCCACAACAATAACAGGAGTCAAGGCTAAGAGACGTGTCACAAGACGAATAAGCCAATCTGGTAACTTCATATGGAGAAAACCTTCCATCACAATCTGACCTGTTAAAGTACCTGTAATGGTTGAGTTTTGACCACTCGCCAGTAGGGCAATCGCAAACAAGGTCGAAAGAAAAGACGATGCAATAGCACCAGCTATATTGGAATCTTGAAGGGCATTATACATTTGTGAAAAGGCGCTAATGTCGCTGGCATGACCGTAAAATAGCGAAGCTCCTAAAATCAGTAAAAGAGAATTCACGATAAAGGCTAACCCCAGCTGGAGATTAGAATCCCAAGTCATAAAGCGCACTGCTTTTTTTATAGAATCCTGACTGCTATAATCGACCTTTCTAGTCTGAGAAATAGACGAGTGAAGGTAGAGATTGTGCGGCATCACTGTGGCACCGATAATTCCAAGAGCCAAAGTCAGCTTACTATTTGCACCACTATGAGACAAATCAAAAATAGACAACTGTGGTAAATAGCCAGTCAAAATTCCTGAGATGCTTGGTTTTGATAAAAAGGTCAAATAAGCAAAGATGAATAGAATGGTCAAAATTAAGGTGGACACAATAGCTTCAATTCGTTTAAAACCTAGCTTCATCAATGACAGCAATAAAAAGACATCCAAAATTGTTATTAAAATGGAAAATAATAGCGGCCAACCAAACAACAAGTGCAAGGCAATCCCAGAGCCGATAACTTCTGCTAAATCCGTTGCCATTAAGGCAAGCTCAATGATGATAAAAAGCAGATAACGTAATCCTCTAGGCAGATGAGCTGCCGTTGCTTGAGCCAGATCATGCCGCGTCACAATACCGAGTTTTCCTGCCATTTGTTGAAGCTGCATCGCAATTAATGATGACACTAAGATAACTGATAGCAGTAAATATTTATAAGTTGCTCCGCCGACCACACTGGTAATCCAATTACCTGGATCCATATAACCAACGGCTACCAAAGCTCCTGGACCAAGAAAGGCACGAAGGGTCTTAAAAAAAGAAGCATTATCTGGAACTGATACACTTTGGTTGATATCTGATAGAGATTCTTTTGAAGGTTTTTGAGAAATAGCTGACATAGCAATCCTCTTTCTATTCTAGAGTAAATCTATTATAACATAAAATTAAGTATACTTAACTTTTAAATACACTTTTCTTAATTGATAATCAAAAAAGCTTGGATAAGCTCCATTTGCCTATCAACCACAATTATAAACAGTCTAAATTTTAAAATCGCTATTGATTTCTATGAACAATCAAAATACACCTACTGTTATAACAATATCAAAATTTTTCTATACCTTGAAAAGAGATTGGAATCACCTTTCCAATCTCTGTGCGTCTATTCACTATAACCTAATGTTAAAGCACTCAAAATCAAAGCTAACTCCAAAATCTATAGTAAGATATCTGAATTAGTCGAATTATTTGCCAATACTAGTGGTGTTAGCCCACTCTTTACTTAAAAACTGGTCTTGGATTGTATAGTTAGGAGCAGGTCTTGGATTGGTCAAAAAAGGTTCGACAGCCTTATCCATAGCCAGCCAACCCGACCAGCCCATATGAATCGTATCTTGCATAAAATAAGGTTTTGCACCGTCCTTTGAAAGATCAACGATATTGGTAAACCCTTGACTTTGAAGTTGATACTTAATCTTGGCAACTGTCTTTTGATACATCTTGGTATCCAACCCAGTGTAGGCTACCCACTTACTATTCACAGGGGGAATAATGAAGAGAACATTGGTGTGGTTTTTCGCAAATTGGTTCAAAACCAGTTGTAAATCATTATACTCAGGCGATTTTAAGTAGCTAAAGTGAGCCTGCGAGCCTTTTAATTTTTTTAACTGAAAACCGATGCGAGATTGGTAAAAACTGTCTTTAATACCAAAAGAATTATTTCTAGTCTCTTTCTGACCTAACTGGATGGCCTGTTTTTCTAACTGATCGTAAGAAAAAGTATTTGGCAAAGTCTTCGCTTGTGACACTATTTTTTGCTGATAGACATTCCTTAGTGAAAACTGACCAAATAGATTATCTTCCTTTTGGTAAATCAAGTCCGCTACAGATAATCTTCTCTTATCGCTAGTAGATAAACTTTTACCACTTGCAACTTTCTCAACTAAATCTTTCAAGCTTGCATTAGGGTACATCGTCAAAAAGCGCTTAGCTGCATAACGGTCATACAGACTTCCTGTCTGTTGTTGCAAGAAGTCAATCAACTGACCACTGCTAAAATAACTCTGAAAAGCAGCTGGACTTTCCCCTTTCTTGACGAACCACTGAGGAGATACAAAGTAAACTGCCTGCTTATTTCTCATCTGGGAATGGATTTGCGCCATTCCAAAATAATGTGTTAGAGAAGTCGCTCCTTTTTGTCCCAACAAATAAGGAGTGTAATTGCGATGATAGGCTTCTGCCAAAACAGACGGATGCATAGGATCTATCCGAGACCATTCACTAGATCCAAAAAAAGGAACAAACCGATGTTTTGTATCAGAAAGTGCACTGACTTTCCTATGTTTACTTTTAAATGTTTCTGTAGTTAAGGAGACTGCCGCATTTTTATCGCTTCGAAAAGAACTTCTCAACTGTGTCGGAAAACAAACAAAAACCAAGACAACTAGGAACAAAGCACAAATAACCGGCCCTAAAATCTGCCAAAGTCGCCTAAGCATTTCGAAGTTCCTCTACTCCTGCAATGATTTTATTGGTGGTATTCCAGTCATCACGACCAAATTCTGACACAGGAACTGTAATATCAAACTTGCTCTCTAACTCAACAATCAGCTCAACCGTCCCCATACTATCAAGTACACCAGCATCATATAAATCTTCATCCATTCTCTCTGAGACATCTTCCATAAAAAGATCATCGATAATTTCCAATACTTCTGATTTTACATTCATTGTTCTTCTCCTATTTTTAATTTTATTCTTTTTTGATAGTTTCTTAAGTAGTGCAGTCGTTAGCAACCAACTTCGTCGTTTCATGACTTATTTTAACTTGATATCAAAGTTGATTAAGAACTTGTATTCATAAAAATTTTTGTGACAGTCTGCCCTAAGTTGTGGGGACGGCAGCGACCGACTACGTCCTTCCATGCCTAATTTTCGAGCCTAAGGTCTCGAAAATCCCCACGATTGTTGCCCGAAACGGGCAACAATCTCATCACCACAGCGGCAACTATCGTCTTAGCGACCTTTCGGTCGCTTTTTTCTACCTATGTCATTCAGATGAATTTTGTGAATACAGGTTCTAATATTTACTCATTGGTTTTGGAAACCAGAGTTGATCCAAGAACCCTGAGAAGAGTAAGAAGGACAGCATGACCACATTGAAGGTGATCAAGATACCCAAGGCCTTGGTCCATTTGTTGTCCGGAAGTGGCGCCTGTCCCTTGCCCTTGCGTTCCTTGTTGATTTTTTTCTTCTTGCGTAGCCACCAGTCATTGATAACCAGACCAAGACCGTGGAAAAGTCCATAGGCAATATAGTACCAAGTCACCCCATGCCAGAAGCCCATGATGAGCATATTGATAATATAGGCGACGCTTGATGTCACATTGCGGTTTTTGAAAACCTTGTTTTTGACCATGACCTTAACCAGACGCATGAATACAAAGTCACGGAACCAGAAGGACAAGCTCATGTGCCAACGATTCCAGAATTCTTTCAAGTCACGTGATTTGAAAGGCTGATTAAAGTTGGCAGGGCTCTTGATCCCCATGAGGTTGGAAATACCTAGCGCAAACATGCTATAACCTGCAAAGTCAAAGAAAAGATCTAAGCCGTAGGCATACATGACACCTAAGGTCGGTAGATTGAAGACACCACCCATCTGTAAAGCCACTTCTTTAATGGGATTCATGAGTAGTTGCCCAAAGATATAAGCCAAAATAAACTTATAGAGGAAGCCCAGCATGATATAGCGAACAGATTGTTCCAGCATGTCCAGCAATTCTTCACGCTCAGGGATATTGTCATAGTCCTCATTGAAGCGTTTGAAGCGGTCAATTGGTCCGCTGGAGAAGGTTGGCATAAAGAGTAGGAAACGCAGGAATTGCCAGAGACTAAATTCTGTTAGTACACCGTCACGCATTTCCATAAGCATACCCACCGCACGGAAGGTCAAATAAGAAATCCCTAAGAAGCCAAAGAGTGAAGCACGATTTTCGACCTCAATCAGTGGACTGATTTTGACAAATGCCAGCGGCAAGACTGATAAGAAAATCCAGAGATAAAAGACCCACTTATTATCACGCGCCCTGCGGTAAAACTTGTAACTATAAACTAAAATAATCTGCCAGATCACATAAGCTAATAGCGAAGCCAGTTGATTAAGGTGCTTTCCTGTCAACATTAAAACAATAAAAATTAAACTAACCAATGCTTCATATGCGGGGAATCTCTTCTTGAAAAAGAGACCAATAAAGATTGGAAAAACAGCCAAAATCAAGTAGAAAAAGTACTGAGGATTACCATAAGCTTCTAATTTAGGTAACGAGCGAAGAAAATCAATCATCGATTATTTACCTCACTCATGAGTCCTTTAATATCAATCTTACCATTTGGAGTCAAAGGCAGACTATCACGATAGATAAACTTAGAGGGCATCATGTAGTCCATCATGATATCTTTAAGGTCCTCTTTTATCTCTTTTGTGATATCAAGTTCTCGGTCAAATTGCTGAGCGATACCTTCTTTAAGAACAACATAAGCCAAAAGATTTTGAACTTTGTGATCCTTATTATATCGAGGTACTGCTACAGCTGATTTGACGTATTGTGACTTGTTAAGATTCTGCGATACTTCCTCTAGTTCAATGCGGTAGCCATTAAACTTAATCTGGAAGTCCAAACGACCTCCGTAAATCAGTAAACCATCTTCCATCATACTACCAAGATCCCCGGTATGGTAAGCCGGCTGACCGTCTAATTCAAAGAATGCAGCCTGTGTACGCTCAGGATTATTAAGATAACCTTTTGACACAGCAGGTCCTGTCACAATAATTTCTCCCTGTTGACCAGCTAACAACTTCTGCCCATCTTCATCCAAGATAAAGGTCGGTGAATCAGGCTTAGTGTAACCAATCGGAAGACGTTTATAAGTCGTTAGCATTTCCTTAGTTATCGTAACAGCTGATAAAGCAACTGTCGCTTCCGTTGGCCCATAAGAATTAATGATACGAGCTTCCGGAAAACGTTCTTGAAGTTTTTGCGCTGTCTTAACCGTCAGCTCCTCACCACAGAAATAAAAACGCGTTAGATCAGGCAAGTTTTCAGCATTGAAGTCAGGTGACAACATGGCCATGTCCACAAAGGACGGCGTTGAGACCCAGACTTGGATGGGCATTTGATTAATGGTGTCAAAGAGGCGCTTGAAGTCTGTCGTTAAGTCTTTTGGCAGAGCAAATAAGGTGCCCCCCTTAGCCAAAGTCGGTGCCCAGTACATGACCGACAGGTCAAAGGAATATGGCGGTTGCGCCAGTGTTTGCGGTTGGTCAGGTACCGAGAAGGCTTCCGCTGAAATCATCCAATTGGTAAAACTGAGCAAATTATCGTGGGAGATTTGCACTCCCTTAGGCTTGCCAGTTGTGCCAGAGGTAAAGATGATATAGTAATTGTCATCTCCCTTGACAGGATGTGTCAACTCATAAGAGGCTTTTTGTGCGAAGATGTCTTTTAACTGCGCCAGCTTAAGCACCGGAATAGTCTTAGCATCCACCGGAAATTCTCCAACAGAGATAATGAGACTAGGCACTGCTATTTCCATAATAGCCTCAATACGCTCTAGCGCCGAATGCTGATCCACTGGGATATAGGCATGACCCGACTTAGTCAGTGCCACAAAGCTAGCTAACATCTCATATTCTTGTCCACCAAAGACCAAGATAGGTGATTTAGCCTTAAGACCAAGTGTATCAATATAAGCTGCCAATGAATCAGAATCAGACTTCAAATTAGCATAGGTGTGAACTTCTCCTAAACTATTATAAACAGGGAAGTCTCCTTGTGTTTGAGCCAACTGCTCAAGATTGTCAATCATATCATGCAACATGTATACAATCCCTTTCTAAAATTCATTGTAGATAAAATTACCCTGACCACGACCAAGATAACTGAAAAAGTAAATCAAGGTCATTATAATAGCGAAATAAAATAGGGTTTTCCATAAAAATTGATAACGTTTTGTCATTCATTACTCCTTATACGATTGGTAAGGTTATATCAAACAGAACACTGCCATCCTCTTGATAAGCCTGGATCGTCCCCTTGTGTCTCTCTACAATCGCCTTAGCTATAGACAAACCTAAACCAAAGCTTTGACTATTGTTTCTAGAATCTTCTGCTTGATAAAAACGCTCAAATAAATTTTCCATAACTTCCTCTGGATAAGGATAACTAGGATTTGAAACAATTAAATTTATCCTTCTTTTGGTTTTAGACAAGGTTATTTGTAACTTGCTTTTAGTTAAAGAATACTTAATAGCATTATCTAGTAAAATTGCCACAAGTTGCTTTAACTGAGCGTCATTTCCCATGACAAAGAGATCCTCAGTAATACAAGCCTCAATCCATTTGCCTTCCTCATAGGCCAAACTCTCATAACTAAGAATCATTTCCTCACAAATAGCAGATAAATTTACCTTCTTAACATCAAAAGAATAGTCTACTTCGTCTAATTTTGACAAACCTAGCAAATCCTGAATTAAATGCTCCATACGCTTACTTTCTGATAGAATATGATCTAAATATCGGTTTGGTTCAACTTGCTGTTGAAGTACTTGTGCATTTGCCCTAATAGCTGCAATAGGTGTCTTTAATTCATGGCTAGCATCAGAAACAAAACGTTTCTCTCGGACAATAGCGTCGTGAGCTGGCTTGGTAATAAACCGGGACAAATAAATACTAACTCCTGTCAATAAGAAAAAGCTAAAAAATGCAAAGCAAATAACTAAGAGATTCTGCACGGAAGATATAGAATAACTATCAGTATCAATAAAGACAAGCTGCCACTTACCATCTGACAATTCTCTAAGAGAATAAATAAAATGATGCCATTTCCACTTTTTCTTTCCCAAATTCAATAAAGACAAACTAATCTTTTTTACTTCCTTATTGGTTAATTCCGTAAAATTGGATGCAACTGTCGGTACCATATCTTCATCAATGGTCACAAAAGCTACAGCTTCATTTGAATAATCTTTCAAGTAACCATTTTTAGAAATTACCTCAACGACCCGATGAGTATCATAATCATTCCAATATTCATCATAAAAGTGGCTAATCATAAATAATAATAACCCTAGTCCTGCCATTAAAGACATGGTGATAATCACAAATTTTTTTCGAAGTTTTGTTAGTATGCTAGCTCACCTCTTCTTCCATAGAATAACCAATTCCTTTAGTTGTTTTAATCCCTATAGTCGCTTTCAAAAAACGCAACTTTTTTCTCAAAAAAGAGATGAACACTTCCAGTTGATTATAGTCAGAGTCATCCAAAGGCCCCCAAACTTTCAAAATTAAGCGATTTTTAGGAATAACTTGATGCGGGTTTCTCAAAAATGTTTCCATAAGCAAAAATTCTTTATTCGAAAGAGTGACTCCATGACTATTAGTGCTCAATTCACGATTCTCTAAATTCAACATGATATTTCCCAATTTGAGATAGTTGACCTGACTCACTGTAGATTGTCTCGTCCTCACTCTAATACGTGCTAAGAGTTCCTCTGCCTCAAAAGGTTTCGTCATATAATCATCAGCTCCCAAATCAAGACCACTCACCTTATCTTCCAACTGTGATTTAGCTGTCAGAAAAATAATGGGAACATCCATATCTAACTGTCTGACCCTCTTTAAAACTGATACCCCATCTAACTGTGGTAACATAATGTCTAATAAGATTAAATCATACATTCCTGTTACTATATAGTCCAGAGCAGATTCCCCATCACCTACCATATCAACACTATAAGTAGCAGATTCAAGGATTGCTTTTATCGCCTCAGCAATACTAATTTCATCTTCGACAACTAAAATTCTCACTAAAGTCCTCCCAATTACTTATTGCTACGATTAGTATAATATTCCAAAATTGAATTAACCTTGAAATTAACCTCAATAGAGCAATTTAGTGACTTCTTCCATCTCTCAGACTCACTTCTCCTGAATCATCATTTTTTCAAAAGTAAACATCAATTCGTCACTATCGTCATTGAATGGAAAGATATCAATAATTTTAAAACCACACTTCTTGAGATAGAAAGCGATATTTCGTTTTTCAAAATAAGGAGTAACAGTTTCCCAAACCTTAGTCTCTGGGAAACTCTCCTCAATTAAATACCAGGCTCGGCTACCGTATCCTTTGCCAATATCACTCACAGAGATATAGAAGAAGTCTAGGTGATTATGTTGATCAGCAGAGATTTGTAACACAACACCACCAACACGATGACCAGAATCTTCTATAAAAAAGCTCTGAGCATTTGGATGTTGCAGACTTTCCAATAAATCCTCTGTTGGAGGTATCAACTCTGTCGGAATATCTTCCTCTTTATCGACCGCTAAAGCAAACGAAGCTTGACAATCTTCTATAAAAGAAGGCCAGTCTGATTTGTCCAAGGGAATAAGTTTCATCGGTTCTCCTTTACCAATTTGACAATTATCATAAGAGACTCAGTGTTTTCTCAGGGATAGTTAAAATCCCCGCTATCAATAAGCTCCTGTTTTATTTTACGATATTCAATGGCAGAAAAAAAGAAGAATGATATCATTCTCTATCATTCTTCTTATCACTGATTAAGCGTTTAATTCTGCTACGATTGCTTTAATTTGTTCTTTAGTGTGAACACCTGCAACTTGCTTAACGACTTCTCCATCTTTTTTGAAGAGAAGTGTTGGAATAGACATGATACCAAAGTTTTGAGCTGTTGCTGGATTTTCATCCACATCAACTTTAACAATCTTCAACTCATCTTCATCCAACTCCTCAGAAAGTTGATCCAAGATAGGTGCTTGCATCAAGCAAGGACCACACCAAGTTGCCCAAAAATCAACAAGAACTAATCCTTGACTTGTTTCTGCTTCAAACGATGCATCTGTAACGATATGTGCCATAATATTTACCTTTAACTGGAAAAACCAGCTTTATCCCTTTCTATTAATAAGCTCAAAAGCTTTACATGTCCTCATAATATCTTAAAATCAGTATTTTGCCAACTATTTGCTACGTTAGTGTGATAGAAAATTTCTATCACATTTTCTAAAAAAACGATTAGGCTTTTTCATCAACCAGCTCTGTTAATTGTTGGAAGAAATCTGGAACTTCTTTTTTTAGATTGACAAACTGACCTGAACTATTCAAAAAACTATGTTCTGAGTGGGCGCTGCAAACTTCTTGACCATCTTGATTGGTCATTTTGTAATCAAAGCCTAGACGCGCAGCTTTTACCAAAGAAACTGAAATCACAATGGTAACTTCATCCGCAAAGGTAGTCGTCGCCTTATAATCACACGATACCCGCGTCACTGGAGAGATAATTCCCGCTTCTTCAATTTTGTCATAAGGCCAACCGATTTCTTTTAGTAAATGGGTTCTAGCTTCTTCCATCCAGCGGATATAGTTGGAATGGTGACTGATTCCCATACGATCTGTTTCATAATACTGAACATAGTGTTTATAAGTTATTGTCATTAGTTCTCCTTTAATGATTAGGCTGATAGCCTGTTTTGTCTGCTTCTGTAATTGGTCTAATAATACGGCAAGGAACTCCTGCAGCAATTGAATTTGATGGAATATCTTTGGTCACCACAGAACCTGAGCCAATAACCACATTGTCACCAATAGTCACTCCTTGATTGATTTGGACGCCACCGCCAATCCAGACATGACTACCGATAGTCACAGGTTTTGAATAGCAAGCACCGTTTGCCCTTTCGATAGGATCAATCGCATGATTAGAGGTATAAATTCCCACACGTGGCCCAAATAGCACATGGTCACCAATCTCAATACCACCACCGTCTAGCATGACACAATCAAAATTGGCATAAAAATGGTTGCCAATACTAATGTTGGAGCCAAACTCACAACGGAAATTCGGCTCAAAGAACACATCCTCTCCCATTGATTTGAGCAGTTTTTTCAAAATAGCTTGACGTTCTTCAGCTGGTTGACCAAAGCTAGCATTGTATTCATTAGTCAAAAGGACGGTCTTCTCACGCGCTTCAACTAATTCCTTTTGCAAGTCATCATACATACGACCTGATGCGACCTCAGCAAATATCTCCTCGTGTCTCATAGTATTTCCACCTTCATTTTTTCATAGTATAGCAAAGAACGAGAGATGACAACCACTCTCTCCTCTTGAAACCATAATCTGATTTTTCCCCTAGTCAGATTTGATACTCTACATGGCTAAACAACTAGCACCTTTTTGTTCCTCAGTATCTCAGAGTCATAGGACAAATAACAAAGCCCCCCAGAGAATCCCTAGAATAAGACCAACCAAAACATCTTTGGGATAGTGTACACCTGCTAGAACACGGGCTACAGCTAATAGCCCAGCCAAGCCCAACATCAGTAAGCCTATCCCTAAATAAACCTGACAAAAACACATAGCAATCACACTAGCACTAAAAACATGCCTACTTGGAAAAGACTGTCCTTGAGTATCCTTAGCAATCAAGGGACTTATTTGCCACTCTTCATAGGGCCTTGCTTGATTGTACCAACTTCTAAAAAAACTAACCAAGAGAAAACCAAGCCCCGGTATCCCTATAACAAATAGAAGCCTATCTGGCTGTTTCCAAAAAAGATAAGCCAACAACAATGGGTAACAAAGATACATCAGAGTCGTTATTCCCTTATTGGTCAATCGTAATAGTTTCAATTGCCATGAACTAGCCCTTAACTTAGCTGTTAAACGACCATAAAATTGCGCATAATCTTTCATAACACCATTATATCAAACGAAACATAAAAAGAGCGGAATAGTAAGAGCATCTTGGAGATGTTTTTAGCAGATTGACAAAGACATTCAATGTTAGCAGCACGTTCTCACCTCTAATCGCTGATTTAAAGCAAGCTATCCCTACTGTGTCAGCTCCTCTTTCGTCCAACTTGATGTCAAAAGGAGTTTGGGACAACAGTAGTCCCAAACTCCTTTTAGTGATATCTTGATAAAATGAGATTTACCATTCTCGTTTCAAATCTAGTTTAATGATCGTATTGCGTTAAATCTTGTTTTAGGAGGAAAAAGAAAATATCTCCGTATGTTCCTGAGTAATCCAAATCGTGTCCATTATAAGTCAACTTCGTCACCTTATAATAGTCTGCGATCCCAATCAAGCAGGCTTGTTGTGAACGTTCAAATTCATCATAAGACTCAAACGAAACAACCTTTTCTTGTTTAGCTGCATCAAGGTAAGTAATTGTAATCATAATCATTTCTCCTTCAATGTGATAACTTTAGTCTAGTCCTCTTTTTTTATTTAGACAACTATCTTGCTCAAGTTTTTAGGATGAGTGAAAATATATCTGAAAATTTCTTGCAAAGTTTATGAAACGGCTTGTTTTTTTGAATTTCAAGAGTATAATGTAAGTCGTAATAAGGAGGACATCAGATATGGTTATGGATAACCTCATCTTGAAACAATTGATTAAATCATCGTTTGATATCCCATTGCAAGTCACTTATCCCAACGGAAAAACTGAAAACTACAATGGTGATAACCCTCAAGTCAAAATCACATTTCACAACAAAATAGCGATTTCTGACTTAGCTAAGGATGCCTCGATTACCTTAGGCGAAGCTGTTATGGACGGTTCTATCGACATCGATGGGTCTATCCAAGATCTCGTTAGCTCTGCTTATCGACGAGCCGATAGTTTCTTAAAAAGTAGTCAATTTAATCGGCTACTTCCTCACCAGTCACACACTAAAAAAGATAGCAAAATCGATGTACAAAGTCACTACGATATCGGAAATGACTTCTATCGACTTTGGCTAGACAAAACCATGACCTACTCTTGTGCCTATTTTGAACATGAAGACGATACCCTAGAAGAGGCACAGATGAACAAAGTACGTCATATCATCAAAAAACTTCATCCTCAGGCTGGAAAAACCTTACTTGATATCGGCTGTGGCTGGGGAACCCTGATGCTGACAGCAGCTAAAGAATTCGGCTTAAAGGTTGTTGGTATTACGCTCAGTCAAGAACAAGCAGACTTTGTCAACCAACGCATTAAAGAAGAAGGTCTCGAAGAACAAGCTCAAGTAATTTTGAAAGACTATCGTGATATTTCCCACGGACCTTACGATTATATTACCAGTGTTGGTATGTTTGAGCACGTCGGTAAGGAAAACCTTGGGCAATATTTCCAAACTATTTCTAGCTATCTGAAAGATGATGGTCTTGCTCTTATCCACGGTATCTGTGGCCAAGCAGGTGGTCAGCATGGTAACGGCTATAATGGATGGATCAACAAATACATCTTCCCAGGTGGCTATATTCCCCGAATGACCGAAAATTTAGAGCATATTTCTGATGCCGGTCTTCAACTGGCTGATCTCGAATGCTTACGTCGCCATTATCAAAAAACCTTAGAAATTTGGACAGAAAATTTCCATAAGGTACTTCCTGAAGTGCGTAAAAGTCACGATGAAACCTTTATTCGCATGTGGGACCTCTACCTACAAGCCTGTGCCGCTTCCTTTGAAGCTGGTAACATAGATGTTTGTCAGTACCTCATTGCCAAAGGTAAAACGCAAGAAACAATGCCTCTGACACGTTCTTATATGTACGCTTAAATAAAAAAAGTGGAGACTAAAATGAACTGCACTCCAATCGTTAGATTTATTGTCTAACTTTCGAAGGCAGTACAAAGTCCCACCTTTTTTATACCATAATAGTTTGATAAAGTCCTTGATCAAAGAGGTAAACACATAGACTATTTTAAAGTCGCACGTAATCTCAAGACCTCTAACAATATCGACAGCATCAGTCCACTACAAGTGACTAACTTTATCATACGATCGGTTTTTAATCCCATTGGGTAAAGTCAACCCTCAATAAAAACTGATAAATATCCCCGTAAGGCCCCCTATAGCCTAAGTCATGTCCCTTATAAGTTACCTTTAATGCTTTGAAATAATCATGAATATCATGCCAGCAAGCTTGTTGTGAACGGACATACTCACTATAACACTCAAATTTCACAGTCTTTTCACACTTAGCTGCATCCAAATAAGTAATCTCTAACATCGTTTTCCTCACTTATCATATTTATCGTAGATCACTTCCAGAGATTTGCCCTTAGCCAACCAATCCACTAACTTATCCAAGCGACGAATTTCTTGCATCAAAGAATCCTCTATAGTCTCAATCTGAACACCACAGATTTTACCTGTGATATTGAGGCGTTTAGGATTGTAAGCTGGTGCCTGTCTAAAGAAATCACCATAAGTCAGTTCCGACTGTAAGCACGCTTCAATCTGCTGGGGGGAGTAGCCTGTCAACCAAGCCGTCACTGCATAAACTTCTTGAGCAGCTCTTTCCTTTCGCTCAGCCTTGGCCACCAAAGCCTGATAGACACCAGCAAAACTCATACCATAAATACGGTGCGTCATCTCGTTACCTCCTGATTTGTTAAGATATGACCTTGTAAAGAAGCTTCTAAGAGTACCTGTCAATTAAACTTTATCCTAAAGAGTCTGTTTCACTTTACTTTCCCAAAAAGGGGGGGATAAGGTAACATCCGTCATTCAGCTTGTCCTCAATAGTCGTAAAAATAGTTGATTTGATTGAAAAATAGCGAAAAGCATCTGGTTCAAAATACGTTCGAATATCTTCAACTGTTAGATCTGACTTAGCTAGACTAGTCGCTACCAGTGACTCATCGTTTGGAAAATAAGTATCTGCTATGCCCTCTTCTCTCATACGCCTAGAAACTCTCCTACGTTCATCTAAGCAAACCTCTACTGCTCTTGCTGATAGACGACTAAGTGGGAAGTAAGTCTTATAGATCCTGTCTTCAAAGACTGCCATTTTAGGACGCCAATACCAGGATTCATTTGCTAAGGCATAGTAAGGGAGTAGGGCATCAGATTTGAGAGAACAGAGTCGCTTAAAGAATAACTGTCGCATAGAGGGTGTCAGATAAACATCAGGCTCAAACAACCAATAACATTCTGCTTCAACAGCCTGGTGAAAAGCATAGTAAAAATAATCACCACACAACCATCCCAAACGATGCTTAGTGGGATTGTACCAATCTTCTTGATTCAATCCATCATAAGTTGATTTTAGACCTGTTTTTTCGAGAAAATCCTTGGATAGTGAAACCTTATTCAGTCCCTCAGGTAAGTCAATCAGCTGACCCGATATTTCATCACAGATAATATAAATCTGACTAGCCGAAAAACAAGTGAGTAAATCCTCATAGGCACGCTTAACAAGCACGTCCCATTTATGCGTTCTGATACCTATAACAGTTCTCAATAGACGACTCCTTATCATCCAATAGGGCAATTACCCCAAGGTTGCAATCGTACAACCTGAGCCTCCTGCGGTTTGTGGGGCATACTCAAAGGACTTAACGTGCTTGTTGCGACGCAGATATTTAGTCACAGCTTCACGGATAACACCCGTTCCGATACCATGGATAATATCAACTTGCCCCATGTTATTTAGGAGAGCTTGGTCGATAAAGGCATCTAGCTCCTGCATCGCCTCTTCGTAGCGTTTCCCACGTAGATCAAGTCTTGCACGCGGACCAGTACTAGTCTTACCTTTGGCTTTTTTGACAGTGTGAACTTGTTTTTTCTTGGGTTGCTGAGCTTCCTCTTGGATCTTAACCAGATTAAACTCATCTTCCTTAAGGGTCATCTTAATCAGTCCAACTTGAGCTTCCCAAACGCCCTTTTTAACCTCCCTAGTCAAGCTCCCACGCTGACCATAAGCCGTCACAATGATATCATCTCCTACGCGTGGTGCTCTTTTCTTCTTAGCTTTTTTAAGCACCTTGTTATGGGAGAGGTGAGCTTCAGGTGCCAATTTTTTCAAATCTGCCTTAGCTTCAATAATCTCATGTGGCTTGAGTTGAGCCTTGGCATGAAGGTTTTTGAGGATAGTATCACTTTCGGCAATTGCCTTATCCACAATCTGACGGGCTTCAGCCGTCGCTTTTTCAACTTCTTTATCCTTGGTATGACTAAATTCATTGTACAGTTTTTTAACCGCACGGTTAAATTTAAGGTTTTCTTGCTCAACATCTCTAATATGCTCTAGACGACGGCGGGTCTCTAGAGTCTGAGCTTCCAACTGCTCAATGATACGGTTGACATCCGTGTCGGTATCTGTCATCTGCTCCGCATCATTAACAATCAGATCTGAAAGTCCCAAACGACGAGCAATTTCAAAAGCATTTGAACGCCCAGGAACCCCTTGCATGAAGCGGTAAGTTGGACTAAGGGTACTTGCATCAAACTCCATACTGGCATTTTCCACAAATTCTGTCTCAATACCGTAGGCCTTGAGCTCAGGATAGTGGGTCGTCGCCATGGTCTTAATCTGACTCAGACGCAGGTGTTCCAAGATAGCCATCGCTAAGCTAGCACCCTCTTGGGGATCCGTACCAGCTCCAAGCTCATCGATAAGGATAAGACTATCGCTATCAGCTTCATCTAAAATTTCCACAATATGAGTCATGTGACTAGAGAAAGTTGATAAACTCTGCTCAATCGACTGTTCATCTCCGATGTCTGCAAAAATATGATTGAAGAGGGCAACCTTTGACCCCTTATCTGCCAAAATCGGCAGACCAGACTGGGCCATGAGCTGCGCTAATCCCAAAGTCTTAAGCATAACGGTCTTACCACCTGTGTTAGGACCAGTGATAACAATAGCTGTCAACTGATCTCCAAAATGCAGGTCATTGGCAACAGGATTTTTCAACAAAGGATGACGTGCATTGAGCAGTTGGACTGTCTTATCTTCTGACAGACTTGGAATTGTTGCCTTATACTCTCTCATATAGAGGAATTTTGCTCTGACAAAATCTAAATGTCCTAAAAGCCAAGCATTATTACGAATCACATGAGCATGTGGGCGGAGCATTTCTGATAGCTCATGTAAAATACGAGCCATCTCATGACGCTCATCCGCTTGAAGCTGAGTTATTTCTTCATTGAGTTGGACAACCGCACGCGGTTCGATATAGACAGTGCTTCCTGATGATGAGATATCGTGTACAACACCGTTGATACGATTTCGATGCGTATTTTTCACAGGTAAGACAGAACGTCCATTACGGCTAGCAATCAGATTTTCTGATAGGTAGTCTGCGTTTTTCCTAAGAATATCCTGTAAAACCTGACGTACTTGAGTTTCACTGCTAGCAATACGGCTACGAATACTGGTCAATTCTGGACTGGCAAAGCTCTCAATAAAAGCAGCGTCGTTAATAGATTGAAGGCTACCTTGCAGAGACGGGAAGACCTCAATACTCTCAAAGAGACGTTTCAGAGCATGCAGAGCTATATTTTCCAAATCAGCGTAAAAACGGCTCATTTCTGCTGAGACAATCAGCACTTTCTTAATGTCCAGTAGTTCTTGAACGCTCAAATCAGCGTTTAGCTCCAATCGACGTACAGGCTCTTTAATATCTACCAAACTCCCTAAAGCAAAATGATGGTGTTCAATAAAAATCTCTGCCATTTCTGCCAACTCTGCAAATTGAGTCTGTAGTTTATCACGTTTATTCAAAGGTTCAAGAAGCAGTAACTCTTCTCTTCCTTGCTCCGTCTGCAAAAAAGGAGTGAACTGATCCCTTACCTTATCAAATTCTAACTGTTCTAAAATTTTTGTGTTCATAAGCCTTATTATACCAAAAAATCACGAAAAAGATAAAAAGCTAGGACGACTGTCTAGTCGTCCTAGCTTGGAGATTATGAAAAGGTTTGTAGTTGACTTAGGAGGTTCAACTACAGAAAAGTTTTAGGATTGACTATAGTATAGCAAAGCCATATAGCCATCGCAAGTTTTATGCTCACAAAAATACCCATTAAATATGAAGAAACATATAGTACCCGTTGTGCTAGTTAATTAGGCATAATCAAGAGAATATTTCAAACTCACCCCCAATTTATTATGACTACTTTCAAGCATAAGAGAATAGGTAAGCAATATTGCCTCTGTTCTAAATTTGAGTGCCCGTAAGTTTCGGCAACGTAAACACTCGATTCCAAATCGCTCTAAATTCGAAAATACGGTCTCTATGGGCTTTCTCAAACGACTGATTCTGTAATTGTCAAACCACGAATAGTCAATCATATTCTTCCTTAGTTGCGAAATCAACTTAATTCCACAAAGTGCTAGCTCTGCTTTTGTTTCTCTATCCACATAGCCTTTATCACCATAAATGATTGGAATCGGACTGTTTTCAAGAAGTTCCAAAGCCACATCGCCGTCATAAACGGAGGCTGGAGTGACCACGTAATCTATTGGAAATCCATTATCACTCACAAGTACTGAAAATTTGATACCGTAGTAGTGCATTTTCTTAGTCGCATTATATATAGCCAATATCTGCCACTTCTGATAAAAGTGTTGCTCTCAAGTTGCGAATGGGCTGACACAAAGGACAGGGAAAACTGTCAATCAAGCCAAAAGAGCAGATTTGACACAGGTCTAAGACCATAAAATAGCGCATACGCTGAATGCTTGGGGCGAGATTTTGGCAGATCCGGCAAAATCGAGAACGTTCTGGGAAATTGTTAGGAAAAAGATTGTGACGAATGGCACGGTAAATAGCACTCGCTGTTCGACAGCCCTCCTGAATTGCCCAGAGATAGCTAGCGATAATAACCGCATCAGGTTGTTTTTGTAAGTGGACATTTCGTCGATTTCTAACCTTATCAGGGACAAAACGCTGATACAAAGTGACAACTTTGGTCAAGATTTTTGAAAAAATGACTTGTGTTTGATTGGGATTTACGAGATAATAAGCTTGACTTTGTATATCGTTTCCTCATTTCGTGGTTGTTTTGAGTTTATGATACGCAAAGTTTTTTAGTTTGGCTAGAATTAACTAGCACAATGGGTATCACAATGGGTATATAGTATAAAAAAATAAGGGCTCTATAATTTCTGTAGTGGGTAAATCTCATTCAGATATTGTAGGGCTTTTTGACGGTATGCAAAAAGTCCCACATGACTTATAATGAAAAGCGACTAAACCATCATTAGAAAGTGTCACATGGAACTACAAAATTATATCAAAGAATCACTCAATATTAAAGACCCTAACATCATTTTTGATGACAAAATGGAAACACATTCCACACACAGAGAATACCATGCCAAA
>NZ_JAFBEI010000001.1 GCF_016908655.1 Streptococcus saliviloxodontae | reverse complement strand
ATTCTCATCGCTTTAAACATGCAAAAAGAGAGAACCAATCTGATTCTCTCTCGCTGCTGATTATAAGTCAACCCACTACAGTTGACAAAGAGCCAAAATAAGAACAGCCTGAGCTATTCTTATCTTGGAGATTATGAAAAGGTTTGTAGCTGAATTAGGAGGTTCAACTACAGAAAAGTTTTAGGATTGAATACAGTATAGCAAAGCTAAACTGCTAAAGCAACTAATATGCTCTCTTTTTTAGAATGATTTTTATATTAGATAAGGGTCATTCTAAAAAGCTTGTGAGAAAAATCTATTTTCTCAATAAATCAAGAAAATGGATATCAACCCAGTTAAATCGGTAGAGCACTTCTCCTAGGCTTTTAGTAAACGCCCTCACTCGCTATCACAAGATTACCTTCCTAGCTTAACCGACAGTCCAAAGCCCATGCAAGTAGGATGATAAGAAGGGAAAACTCTTGATCAAACTATCTATCAATATATTTTGAGATAGTGCATTCTGTATTGAAGCATAGGGTACTGCTGCTAGAATCATAAATACCATAACAAAACTAAAACAAGTGACTAGGAGGGATAAGCCTCCTGCAATACTGTTATTTAATAGAGATTCGTAAGGCTCTCCATTAAAGAAATGCAGTAAAACCCCTAATAATCTAAATATCAGATAGCTAGCCGTGTAAATAGCAAAAAAGGCAGCTGCATAGTAGTAAACCTTGTCTAGGTCAAAAATATCTACGGATTGGTAATAGTTTACTGTCGTACCTTCTGTTGCATTCGCATAAGGCAGCCACATGAACAAGACTTTACTTAAGGCCTTGTAATTAAGGGAGGCGATACCAAGCGACAGCAAACTAGCCAGGGTATAGTAGCTCTGTAACAAAATTCCCCGGCTATAACCGAGATAAAAACTCCACGCTAAACAGATGATAATAAGAAGGGTAATCATGCTTCATCCTCTTCTACTGCTTGCTCCACTTTTTCTTTTAGCCCTTCTAACTTAGAAGCCCTTAACTGATGAAGTTCTGCCTCCATCTTTTCGACATCAATTTCACGACTTAACTGCATCGATAAGGAATTGATGGCTAAGAGGATTGCCACCGTTTCATTGTCTGCATCTGGAACCCTCTTTTTGATATCTTCATATTTTTCACGCGCTACTTGTTCGACTTCTTCCATAAATAAGTTTGACTTCTCTGTTGTAAGTGTCAAATCCTTACTTCCAAACGTAAATTTATAGCGATTCATATTCTTTTTCTTTGTTTGACTTGTCATAAAAATACCTCACCGTTTATTATAACGCAAAAGAAGATTTTCGTAAATTAAGACCCTTGAGCAGGATTTCTTTTATGGTCTGATTAGACTTTTCACTCTAAATTTCGTCTTTTTTATGATAAAATAAATCCTATGAATACTTATGTTCTTAAACTTTCTGATGAAGAGATTGAGCTCCTTATCTCAAAACTATCTCCTCATCAAATCTCCAATAATAATCCTTATGTTCGCTTTGCAGCAAAACACCAAGGAGTTACTATTTTACTCTATACATCTGGTAAGGTTGTCTTTCAAGGACAACTTGCTCAAAACTTGGCAGCGTCTCTAGGTCTAGCTGAGGCACCTCAAACCGCTAAAGAAACCTCTAATCAAGATATGCCTCTTATCGGGTCTGACGAAGTTGGTAATGGATCTTACTTTGGTGGATTAGCTGTCGTTGCTAGTCTCGTGACGCCAGATGACCATGCCTTTTTAAGACATCTGGGTGTTGATGATTCCAAGAATCTTAACGATCGAAAAATTCGCCAACTAGCTCCTCTACTGAAAGAAAAAATCAAGCACCAAGCACTGCTATTATCTCCCAAAAAGTACAATGAAGTCGTAGGGGATGACAAGCCTTATAATGCGGTTTCTGTCAAGGTTGCACTGCACAATCAAGCGATTTTTTTACTCTTAAAATCTGGCATTAAAGCTGACAAAATTATCATCGATGCCTTTACTAGCCCTACGAATTACCAGAAGTATTTGCAACAAGAGACCAATCACTTTGAACAAGCTGTTACTCTAGAAGAAAAAGCAGAAGGCAAGTACTTAGCCGTGGCAGTCTCTTCCATTATTGCTAGAGATTTGTTTTTAGAGAACCTAGAGACACTTTCTCGTGAGTGCGGTTATCAGCTGCCTAGTGGCGCAGGAAAACAGTCAGACACTATCGCAAGTCAAATACTTGCTGCCTACGGTATGACTGGACTCAATAGCTTAGCTAAACTCCATTTCGCAAATACGCGTAAGGCACAACAATTACTCCTAAAATAAGAAAGATACAATATGAAACAGTTTTTGAAAGAATGGGGAATTTTCTCTATTATCATTATTGTCGCTATTTTAACTCGCCTTTTTGTTTGGTTTCCAGTGACTGTTGATGGACACTCTATGGATCCAACATTAGCAGATGGCCAGCGTCTTATCGTTGTCAAAACAACGTCTCTACAACGCTTTGACGTTGTGGTCGCAAAAGAGACCGAAGATGGTACTACCAAGCAGATCGTAAAACGTATCATTGGTATGCCTGGTGATACGATCAAATATGATAATGACACACTCTACGTTAACGGAAAAAAAATAACAGAAACCTATTTAAAAGACTACCTTGCAGCCTTTAAAAAGGACCAACTCCAATCGACGTATTCTTACAACAACTATTTCCAAGAGCGAGCAGCATCTTCGAGTGCCTTTACTACTGATAACAACGGAAATACTAGCTTTGAAGTAACTGTTCCAGCAGGTCAGTACTACCTTCTAGGAGATGACCGTATCGTCTCAAAAGATAGTCGCATGGTTGGTACCTTCTCGCGTAAAAATATCCTTGGTGAGGTGACATTCCGCTACTGGACGCTTGATAAATTCGGAACCATCAACTAATCACTCAAATACCATCATGCCTTCGGGGCTGGGCTCAGGTCCAGCCCCTCTTTTTAACACTAAAGGAGTATTATGTCCTACTTTTTTTCAGGTACGATAGACCGTATTATTTTTGAAAATGCTAGCAATTTCTTTAAAATTATTCTCCTCGAAATTGAAGAAAGCGACAGCGATTATGCTGAACCAGAAATCATTATCACTGGTACTATGGGAGACCTTTTGGAGGGTGAAGACTATACCTTTTGGGGTGAGCTTGTTCAACACCCTAAATATGGGCAACAATTAAAGCTAGAGCGCTATGAACGCTCAAAACCAAGCCAATCTGGACTAATCAAATATTTTTCTGGCGAACATTTTAAAGGAATTGGTAAAAAAACAGCTGAAAAGATTGTCGACCTTTACGGCGATGATCCTATCGATAGTATTTTAGAGGACCCTTCCAAACTGGATCATATCAGTGGTCTCTCTAAAGTCAACAAGGAAAAATTCATCGCTAAACTCAAACTAAATTACGGTACAGAACAAATTCTAACTAAGCTAGCAACCTATGGCATTACTTCCAAAATAGCTCTGCAAATTTTTAATCACTATCAAGAAGAGAGCCTCGACATCCTCCAACAAACTCCCTATCAACTGGTCGAGGATATCAAAGGTATCGGCTTTAAAATGGCTGATCAACTCGCCGAACAAGTCGGTATCGCCTCCGATGACCCTCAACGTTTCAGAGCAGCGCTACTTCACGTTCTTCTTGAGACCTCTCTTGAAGAAGGCGATACCTATCTTGAAGCTAGGCAACTTCTTGAACGCTCGCTCTATTTGTTAGAGGATAGCCGTCAAATCGAGCTAGATCCTTCACTAATTGCCAAGGAACTCAGCAACTTGATAGCAGAAGACAAGATACAGCATATTGACACTAAAATTTTTGACAATACCCTCTTTTACGCTGAAGAAGGTATCCACAAGCACTTGACACGTCTCTTAGAGACCAAAACAAGCCTATCTTTTTCAGAGCAAAAAATCGAGGAGACTATCGATAGTATCGAAGAAGATTTAAACCTCTCTTACGACAGTATTCAACGAGAAGCCATCCACAAGGCTTTATCCAACAAAGTATTTATCTTAACTGGAGGTCCAGGAACTGGGAAGACAACCGTTATCAACGGCATCATCGAAGCCTATGCACGTCTACGTCGGATCAATCTAAAAAAAGAGGAATCTCCTATTCTCCTCGCTGCACCGACCGGGCGAGCCGCTCGCCGTATGAATGAGCTAACTGGCCTCCCTAGTGCTACTATCCATAGACACCTGGGATTAACAGGGGACAGTGATGATTTTCAAACCTTGGATGATTACTTGGATGCTGATCTTATTATTGTTGATGAATTTTCGATGGTTGATACTTGGTTAGCCAATCAACTCCTCTCAGCCATCTCTTCAAATACCCAACTCATCATTGTCGGAGATAGTGACCAACTCCCTTCTGTAGGACCTGGACAAGTCCTAGCCGACCTCTTAAAAATAGCTGAGCTGCCTCAAATTGCTCTTACCAAGATTTTTAGACAATCGGATGATTCAACTATCGTAACGCTAGCCAGTCATATCCGACAAGGGCAATTACCTCATGATTTTAGGGACAAAAAAGCTGACCGCTCCTACTTTGAAGCAAATGCTAACGTTATCCCAAACATGGTCGAAAAAATTGTTCAATCAGCCATCAAAAGCGGGATTTCTCCATCTGAAATTCAAATCTTGGCACCTATGTACCGTGGACAAGCAGGTATCAACAATCTCAACCAACTACTGCAAGATCTTATCAATCCACTTGACGACTCCGTCGAATTTCTCTTTAACGAAACACGTTTCAGAAAAAACGATAAAGTTCTTCACCTCATAAACGATGCCGAGTCTAACGTCTTTAACGGCGATATTGGATACATCACAGACCTCATTCCTGCCAAATACACCGAGTCTAAACAAGATGAAATCTACCTTGATTTCGATGGCACAGAAGTCATCTATCCTCGTAACGAATGGTCTAAAATCACTTTGGCCTACGCCATGTCCATCCACAAATCCCAAGGATCAGAATTTCAAGTTGTCATCTTACCGATTACACGACAAAGTGGGCGTATGCTCCAACGTAACTTGATTTACACTGCAATCACACGTTCAAAAAGCAAACTCATCCTTCTTGGAGAATACCAAGCATTTGACTATGCTGTTCAAAATGAAGGAGCAAAACGTCGTACCTACCTTATTCAACGTTTTCAACCAGATGATACACCATCTCAGGAAAGCTCAGACCAACTTATCCACAGCGATGTGGATAAACCTTCTGATAAAGAGCCCCAAAATAACCCTCAAATAGAAACAAAAACGGTAAAAGAACCTTATTATGACAAGGATTCTAACAATGATAGATCTAACGAAGAAATTTATTCACAGCTTGTTGATAACTCAGTGGATAAGTCTGTGAATTCTGTTAATAAACCAACTGAATATCGACTCTCTGAGGAAAACTGGTCCTCTATCGATCCTTTGATTGGACTAACTCAGACTGATTTTGATCTCTTTTTTAGAAAGGATAACATATGATTCCTAAAACAAAAGCAAAGCTAAAAAAACACCTAACCACAACATCTATTCTGACACTAATCCTTAACCTATTGATTTCCTTGATTGCCCTTCTCAATATCATCGGACTTGTCTACATCGCTACACAGAGTGATGCTCAGCTTGCGCAGATCTATGATCACTCTACCCTATCCACTATCCGAGAAGCTCAGACCTTCTGGACCTACTTCCAAGCTATCTGCGTTCTAGTACTCTATATCCTAACCAGTCTCTTTCTAGCCATAAACCTACGACGCTTAAAAACAGATAAATCCATCTCCTTTCTCCCTTATTATCTCGGATTTCTGCTGACTGTAGTAACCACTGCTCTAGTGATATACAGTATCCTTTCAGGTCAATCGACTCCCCACATTAGTAACTTTGTTGCTCCAGTCCTATTCACAGCTCTCTACAGCTACGGTTATCAGTGTAGTAAAGCCTATCTAAAGAGCTAATCCTTCTATTTTCAAAGACTCACTAAAAACGATTACGTTAGCGAGTTAGTATCTTAATCATTTTCTTTAAAATGACAAAACCGAGTTTGAATCACCAATCCAAACTCGGTTTTTTAAGGTTTATCACTGATATGATCAAGTAGATTCAAGTCTTGAGTTTGTTCTTCAAGAGAGGTAGCAGTCACTCCTAACAATCGAATGCCTGATTGATTGTCATCTAATTCATCGTAAATGGCATGCGCTTGACGCTCAATCACCTCAAAAGACTGTGTTGCTTGTTCGATGCTATGACGCTTGGTCAGTGTTGAAAAATCAGAGTAACGGACCTTAATCACAATGCTCTTGGCAAGTTTTTGATGAGATACTAGCAAATCAACCACACGCTTAGCATTTTTACTCAACTCAGCCTTAATATCCTCATCTGAAAAGAGTAATTTAGCGTAAGTCCTCTCACTACCAATAGATTTTCGAATACGATTGACCTTTACTGGAGAATTAGAGATGCCTCTGGCCTTACGATAAAGCTCATACCCAAAACGTCCAAAGCTATCAATCAGTCGACTTTCTTCAACCTGCTGCAAGTCCTCACCTGTAAAGATTCCCAGCTTATGTAATTTATGAACGGATTTACTGCCCACACCATGAAATTTCTCTATCGGTAGGCCTGCTAAAAACTCTTCAGCTTCACCAGGCAGAACAACCGTTAATCCTGCTGGTTTTTGAAAATCACTCGCTAGTTTTGCTAAAAATTTATTATAAGAAACCCCTGCTGAACAAGTCAGGTGCAGCTCCTTCCAGATATCATGCTGAATTAACTTGGCAATTTTAACTGCCGAGCGGCTGCCCAGCTTATTTTCAGTCACATCCAAATAAGCCTCATCAATCGACATAGGTTCTACCAAATCAGTATAGCGTTTAAAAATCTCTCTGACTTGATACCCAACTTCTTGATACTTGGCGTAATTTCCTGAAATAAAAACTGCCTGAGGACATCTCTCAAAGGCTTCCTTAGAACTCATCGCCGAATGAATACCGTATTTTCTCGCTTCATAATTACAAGTCGAAACGACACCCCTACCACCTGTTTTTCTAGGATCCGTAGCTATGACCACTGCCTTCCCTGCCAATTCAGGATTGTCTCTAACTTCCACCGCAGCAAAAAAAGCATCCATATCAATATGAATAATTTTTCGAGATGTATCATTAACTAAGGGAAATTCTAGCATGATCGCTCCTACAATCTGTTTCTACGACTGAATTTTCTCACCTTATCAGTGGAAAAGATAACATAGTTAGTATTATATAACATTTTGATAGGTTATACTATTTTCTAATATTTATAATACAGTTAATTTATTTTACAGAACTGTATTATAAAAGAAAGTCAAATAATATGCTCAAATCTATTTGTGTAAACGCTTACTGTATGATATACTGTATTTGTAAATATAACAGTTTGTTTGTTACTAAAAGGTAAGGAGAAATGTCATGGCAACTGTCAAAACTAACACTGATGTTTTTGAAAAAGCTTGGGAAGGCTTCAAAGGTACTGACTGGAAAGAAAGAGCTAGCGTATCTCGCTTTGTTCAAGCTAACTACACACCTTATGATGGCGATGAAAGCTTCTTGGCTGGTCCAACTGAGCGTTCACTCAAAATCAAAAAAATCGTCGAAGAAACGAAAGCTCACTACGAAGAAACTCGTTTCCCATACGATACCCGCCCAACATCAATCGCTGATATCCCAGCTGGATACATCTCAAAAGAAGATGAGTTGATCTATGGTATTCAAAATGATGAGCTATTCAAACTCAACTTCATGCCAAAAGGTGGTATCCGTATGGCAGAAACTGCTTTGAAAGAAAACGGCTATGAGCCTGATCCAGCAGTTCACGAAATTTTCACAAAATATGTGACAACTGTTAATGACGGTATCTTCCGTGCTTACACTTCAAATATCCGTCGTGCTCGTCACGCACACACTGTAACTGGACTTCCTGATGCCTACTCACGTGGTCGTATCATCGGGGTTTATGCACGTCTTGCCCTTTATGGTGCTGATTATTTGATGCAAGAAAAAGTTAACGACTGGAACGCTCTTTCAGAAATCGATGAAGAATCAATCCGTCTTCGTGAAGAAGTTAACCTTCAATACCAAGCACTTGGTGAAGTTGTTAAACTTGGTGACCTTTACGGTGTTGATGTTCGTCGCCCAGCTGAAAACGTTAAAGAAGCTATTCAATGGGTAAACATCGCGTTCATGGCTGTATGTCGTGTTATCAATGGTGCCGCAACTTCTCTTGGACGTGTGCCAATCGTTCTTGATATCTTTGCAGAACGTGACCTTGCTCGTGGAACATTTACAGAAAGCGAAATCCAAGAATTTGTTGATGATTTCGTTATGAAACTTCGTACTGTTAAATTTGCTCGTACAAAAGCTTATGACCAATTGTACTCAGGTGATCCAACATTCATCACAACTTCTATGGCTGGTATGGGTAACGACGGTCGTCACCGTGTTACTAAAATGGACTACCGTTTCTTGAACACACTTGACAATATCGGTAACTCACCAGAACCAAACTTGACAGTTCTTTGGACAGATAAATTGCCATATTCATTCCGTCGCTACTGTATGTCAATGTCACACAAACACTCTTCAATCCAATATGAAGGTGTAACAACAATGGCTAAAGATGGTTACGGTGAAATGTCATGTATTTCATGTTGTGTATCACCACTTGATCCAGAAAACGAAGAACAACGCCACAACATCCAGTACTTCGGTGCTCGTGTTAACGTTCTTAAAGCTCTTCTTACAGGTCTTAACGGTGGTTACGATGATGTTCACAAAGACTATAAAGTCTTCGACATTGAGCCAGTTCGTGATGATGTTCTTGACTTTGATACTGTTAAAGACAACTTCGAAAAATCACTTGACTGGTTGACTGATACTTACGTAGATGCCCTTAACATCATCCACTACATGACTGATAAATACAACTACGAAGCCGTTCAAATGGCATTCTTGCCTACACACCAACGTGCTAATATGGGATTCGGTATCTGTGGTTTTGCGAATACTGTCGATACTTTGTCAGCTATCAAGTACGCTACTGTTAAACCAATCCGTGACGAAGATGGTTACATCTACGACTACGAAACAATCGGTGAATACCCACGCTGGGGTGAGGATGATCCTCGTTCAAACGAGTTGGCTGAATGGTTGATTGAAGCTTACACTACCCGTCTTCGTAACCACAAACTTTACAAAGACGCTGAAGCAACTGTATCACTTCTTACAATCACATCTAACGTTGCTTACTCTAAACAAACTGGTAACTCACCAGTTCACAAAGGGGTTTACCTCAACGAAGACGGTTCAGTAAACTTGTCTAAACTTGAATTCTTCTCACCAGGTGCTAACCCATCTAACAAAGCTAAAGGTGGTTGGTTGCAAAACTTGAACTCATTGGCAAGCCTTGACTTCTCATATGCAGCTGATGGTATCTCACTTACAACTCAAGTATCACCACGTGCCCTTGGTAAAACTCGTGATGAACAAGTTGATAACCTTGTGACAATCCTTGATGGTTACTTCGAAAATGGTGGTCAACACGTTAACTTGAACGTTATGGACCTTAACGACGTTTACGAAAAAATCATGTCAGGTGAAGATGTTATCGTTCGTATCTCTGGATACTGCGTAAACACTAAGTACCTCACACCAGAACAAAAAAATGAATTGACTCAACGTGTCTTCCACGAAGTGCTTTCAATGGACGATGCTCTAGCATAATCATTTGCTATTAAGTCATCAGTTGATACTACAATAAAAAACGAGTAGCTAGAGTTAATCTAGCTACTCGTTTTTTATTTTAAATATATTATAACAACTCAGTTTTGATCAATTCAATCAACTGGTCTCTTTTGCTGATCCAATACTTACGATCATCATAAAAATAAGTACGATTCGTTAAAAAGATAGCAGCCTTTTGTTCTAGCCTATTAATCAAGACAAACGTCCCTGTATAGCCTGTATGGAGCAACCAATCTCCTTGTAAATCCCAAGCCAAGCTACGCTCCTTATCTGATAAAGAATAGTTTTGGATTAAGCCTTCTGCAAACGAATCTTGTAGATAATGATCTACAAATTTCTCCAAATCTGCGATAGTTGAAAAAAGACCTGCTGATCCTGTATGCCTTCCTAATACCCTCGCCTTAGGATCGTGAACAAGACCTGCACTCTGACCCTTAACAGTAGGAACAGCATTCTTTATAGGTCCAAACGACGTCTCTGTCATCTGCCAAGGAGTAAAGATACGCTCTTGAAACAAGACATCTAGCGACTTACCATACAAAGTCTCCAACATCAATCCCAATAGGATAAAATTGATATCTGTATAGAGAAAGCTTTTAGGAGAGTTGACCTTAATCTGATTGATTGCTGCAATTAATTGCTCTCGATTCAGCTGATCTCTATTAGGAATAAAAGGATCGATTCCAGATGCATGGGTTAGTAATTGCCTAATAGTCAGATGAGAATCATGAAAGGCAGGGTAATAGGTCTGTAAGGGTTCATCAAGAACAATAGTCCCTTCTTGAACCATAAAAATCAATAAGGTCCCTACTCCCACCACCTTAGAAACACTAGCCAAATCATAAATTAGACCTGATGTAACAGGTTGATATTCATCTTGAGTTCCAAAATAGAGCTCAGACCACTTACCATCTTGGTAGCAGGCCAGACTAGCTCCTGGATAAAGATTTTCTTGGATATGACTGTTAATGAGTTGCTGCGTTTTATCCATCATTTACTAAACCATAGCTCGATACGAGACGGGTCGGACAATACAAGAATTGTCTCTTTTTTATCCATATAAACTGCTATCCCTTTAGCATCAAAGTAATCTTTGATAGCCGTTAGGTCTGCTCCAGATTTTAGTTTAAATTCAAAGATTTCCAAATCCCACGTCACATTAGGCTCAACTGCCAAATCTTCCCCTTCACGTTCAGTAAATGACACATTGAGTGGTAAACCATCAGCAATCAAATCATTGTAAAAAACAGCGGTTTCCTGAGATGGGATATTTAATTCAAATCCATCAAAAGAAAAGTCTGCTAATCCTTGGAAGCCTTCAATTGCCTTGAAATCACGATCAGACGTTACCTCTAAGTTAGAATAATCATCTTCAGCATGCAACAGTACGTGGTCACCTTCTGGAGATACTACTTCAAAAGCATAGCCCTTAACTCCCTTAAAAATAGCAGTTGCCTCAACACCATTAGCCAACAAGGCTTCTATAGCAGCCGCATTCGTCTTCAAACGCATACGAGATAATTTTTTAACGCCATCCTTCACTGCTCGTGTTCGCATTGAAGGAGATTCCTCAATAATGAATTGACGCTCTTTATTTTCCCAACCTGTTAAAATGGCAATAGCATTTTCTTCATAAGTCAAGTGTAATCCAAGGTTTTCTTGATAAAACTCAATATTCAAGTCACGGTTATTCACACGAATAAGCGGTGTGTTCAAAAAGACATTTTCAAAAATAGACATCATTTCCTCCAATCCCTACTATTGTAATGCAAATTACTTGATTTGACAAATGATTATGGGTTTATCATTTGTAATTATTGTTTACGAACATCCTATTTTTTTTTATAATGGTAGAATGACTAATAATTTTATTTTACATTTTATCCAAATTCTTTTGATTTTTTTGATTATCTTTATCTTTGCAACTATTCTCTTGCATGCGCGTAAGGAAAAAATCAATCTCAAGGAAAAGTTTTGGACAGGTTTTTGGATTGGTCTTGTGACTGATTTGCTCGATACACTAGGTATAGGAACCTTTGCTACTTCAACAGCCCTATTTAAGGCAACTAAATTAGTTGATGATGACCGCAAGATTCCTGCAACCTTAACAACAGCACACATTATTCCAGTCCTTACAGAAGCCTTGCTATTTATCACTATTGTTAAAGTTGACATCACTACCTTGGCTTGTATGGCTGTTGCCTCTTTTTCAGGAGCTTTTGTTGGAGCTAGAATCACTAAAAATTGGAATACAAAACAAGTACAACGTATTTTAGGAATCTTGTTGATTATCGCCTCCATCATCATGGTCTATCGCATGATTACCAATCCAGGAGCTGGTAACTCAGATGCTATACGTGGCCTATATGGTATCTGGCTTATCGTCGGGATTATCTTTGACTTTATCATCGGTATGCTCATGACTATGGGACTCGGTAACTATGCTCCAGAATTGATTTTCTTCTCACTCATGGGAATCAATCCTTCCATTGCCCTCCCTGTTATGATGCTTGATGCTGCTATGATTTTAACAGCAAGCTCACGTGAATTTATCAAATCAGACCGTGTTAACTGGCCTGGTGTTCTGGGAATTATCATCGGTGGAGTTATCGGCGTTCTAATTGCAGCGCTCTTCCTCAGCAGCCTAGATATCAATAACCTCAAAATTTTAGTTGTTTTTATTGCTATCTTTACAGGTGTAACACTGCTACGTTCTTCTTTCAAGAGACAGTTACACTAAAATATACAATAAAAGAGGTTCAGTACAAATTGTACTGAACCTCTTTTATTGATATGGATATCAATAGAAATTGACGTTATAAATACCGTTTGGCGCAAGCAAGTTATTATAAATATCATTTGTTAAAGGAGTAAAGAGAATATTTGATGTTGCATTTTCAATATTTGTTGCGACACCGACAATCTCACCATCAACAACAATCGGTGAACCTGATTGACCATTCACCCCTTTGATATTTGTAGTCACTAGGCCATCAGATCTAACTCCTGTGATAGTACCTACTTCATACTCCCAACGTCCCCAAAGATTCAAACTGTTGCTAACAATCGTAAATTGCTTACCAACTAAAGAACGTAGATTAGTATACACTGCCATTCTTACTTGATTTGTGTCAATTTGCTGTGTTTTATTACTAGCTTGAGCAATCTTAACCAAAGCAATATCACGTTTAACATCACGATTTCCCGTGTAACCAGGCATCACGATAAAAGGATTACTGTATGATGTTTTTGTAATCTGAGAAGCCTCATAATAAGGAGAAGCATCTCCCCAAACAGCCACACCCGATGTTGTCTGAGCTGTCACTTGACCGGTGGCATTATCTGCAATACCATGTGCAGCTGTCAATAACAGATTCGGTGCTACTAAAGCAGCCGAACTTTTCTTATTAGAACCACCAACATTTACTTGTAAGTAGTGGGAAATATTGTAAGGATAGCTATTTCTCATCGAATCATCCGAAACATGGGTTGTTTCAGCACTAACAAGAGACGACAAAAAGAGCAAGACTACAGTAGTAGCCAAACCTAATGTTTTTGCAATATATTTCATAAATCATACCTCCTAAATCTAATTATAGCATAACCATATGTCAATGTAAACGCTTTTTATTTATATTTTTTGTTTTTTCACACTTTTATATCATTTTTTTGTTATTTATTTCATGTATAAAAGTACATAACTATTAGTAGATATGACTAACTATTGATCAAAAAACTCATTCTACATCCATCATATCCCTACACTGGTTACACCTTTTTCAGCCAGAAAATTATAGACTAGCAACTAATCTTAAAATAGAATACAAAAAAGCTGAGTAAACTCAGCTTTTTTGACTATCTTAAAGATAAAGGTATTTGAATAAAGCGATTGAAAGGATTGATGCAAGAATTGGTGCCACAACAGGTACCCATGCATACCACCATTTTGAATCAGGTTTTGCTTCACCCAAAATAGATTTTGGTAATAAGTGGTGAACCAAACGAGGACCTAAGTCACGCGCTGGGTTCAATCCTGGTCCAGTAGGACCTCCAAGTGAAGTAACTAGTACCATTACCAAGAAACCAATTCCCACGTGAGCTACGGCAAGTGATCCAGTTACGAAAGGTGCAATTTGTGTCGCAGCTGCTGTCTGGTCATAACCAGTTTCAACCAATTGACCAACCAACTCAACACCAAAATAGTTTTTCGTCAATGCCAATGCACCAAAGAAAAGTACGAATGAACCTGCAAACTCATTCAAGAAACCATTGATATAAGATGCTTTTCTTGATGACACAGTACCATCATCAAGTGAAGAAATTGTTGAGAATGATCCCAAAATATGGTTTGGATTTTCTGTTTTCAAGAAATAAGGGCGGTAAACAGTCACAACGACTAATTGTCCAAACATAGCACCCAAGAATTGAGCAACGATGTAAGGTAAGACGTGTGCCCAAGGGAAAAGGCCTGAAACGGCAAGGCCTAGGGTAAAGGCAGGGTTAATGTGGTTACCAGAAACGTTACCAAACATAAGGGCTGGCATCATTACTCCCAAACCATAACCAAAAGCGATAACAATCCAACCAGCATTGTTCCCTTTTGTACCTTTTAAGTCAACATTGGCAACAGCACCATTACCTAAAATAATAAGTAAAGCTGTCGCAATAAACTCAGTGATGTACTTTACAGTCCATGTGAAATCCATAAGTTTTTTTTGTCCTCCAAAATTTTTATAGGGCAAGCTCTATTCTAACAAGGAAATTTAAGATTGTAAAGAATTATTACAAAAAATTTTGCCTAACTAAAAAGGAGTTTTGCAACCCTTTTTGTTAAGATATCATATTAAAGTGTTTTTTCTGAGTTACGAACAACCAATAAATCAATTTTGGTATGACGCATAATATACTCTGAAGTTGATCCCATCATAAAGCGCTCAAAGGCGTTCAAACCTGTTGCTCCAACCATTAGCAAGTCTGCTTCCACCTCTTCAGGGATAACTTTTGCTAGAAGTGTACGTGGACTACCTGCACGAACGACCTTCTTCACATTTGTCAAACCTTCTTTATTAGCCAACTCAGTGTAATAATCCAACACTTTATCAGCGTGTTTGTAGCTCTCACTAACTGTATAGTCATTGACAGTTCCATCTCCCGCTAGACCGTAGATATTTCCATCAAGGACATGAGCAAGAATCAACTCACCACCATTACGAAGTGCAACTTGAATCCCTTTCTCAACAGCCAACTCTGATTCGTAAGAACCATCTACTGCAACAAGAATATGTTTATATGATTGTGACATAATAAAACCCTCCTATACCTAATGATTAAGCTACTTTACGTCCACTTTTTTTGAAAAAGTAAAGAACGGCACAAACAACTGGAATAATAGCAGCAATCATGAACAATTCTCGGTAAGATTGAACCCCATCTCCAAGGAAACCATCTTTGACCATACCGAGAATGTAAGGACCAGCACCAAGACCAAGGTCAAGACCAATCATGTAAGTTGACATAGCAGTGTTGAAGCGGTGTTCTGGAACGCCATCAAGTGATGCTACTTGACCACATGAGAAGAAAGTACCATAACCAAAACCGATCAAACCACCTGAAAGAAGATAAGTCCAAGCATTATTAGTTGTTGCCAAAACAAGAAGACCAAGTGTTAGGAAAATGTAACTTGGATAAAGAACCCATTTCTCACCTTTAGCATCCATCAAGCGACCCATAGCAGGACGTGTAAAAGTGATAACTAAGGCGTAAACAACAAAGAAGTAAGCACCTACTTGAGCTAAATCAATAACACCTGTATAAAGTTTTTGGAAACCAAGTACAGAAGCGTAAGCAACACCTACTAAGAAAGCAATAATTGAAATGAAGAAAGCTCTTTTTTCAAGGAAGCTATCGACGGTCCATGATTTGCTTGCGGCAACTTGGTCCTCAGTAAGTTCGATGTTTTTGACTGGGAAAGTAAATGAACCAATCAACACAACAACAAGCAATACGCTACAAAGAACAATGATATTACGGAAATCAATGTGTAAGTTATCCAACATGAAGGTTCCTACGAATGGTCCAATGGCTGCAGCCAAACTTGTTGAAAGACCATAGAAGTTAATCCCTTCACCACGTTTTGATTCTGGTATATAGGCTGTAACAATGGTATTAGTCGCTGTTGACACAACCCCGTAACCAAAACCGTTAAGGAAACGAACCAAATACATCATTCCGATATTTGGCATAAAGAAGTAAGCAACAGTTGTCAAAAGATAGAAAATAGCTCCACCACGAAAAACTAATTTACGACCAATAACTTCTAACTGTTTACCAAAAACCAAACGCGCAAACAATGTACCAAGTACATAAATCCCTGTTGCAAGTCCAGCTTGACTAGTTGAGGCACCGAGTTGTTTAGTCGCGATAAAGGCAATAATAACGGTGAACAAATAGTAAACCATATAAACGATAAAGTTCAGCACTGTAATACCTATAAAGTGCTTGTTGAATAATTTTTCTTCCACTTGAAGTAGTCCCCCTTGAATTTTATAAAAATTTTACTACAAATCACGGATTTCAGATATTTCAATGGTATAATATAAACGTCAGCGTCATTATACATTAGCAAATGCTAAGCTTAAAATGTGAAATTGGAGCACACCATGGATCACCACATATTAGAAAATTATATTACTAGCAATAATCTTCCTATCATCAAAAAAGGCTATCATAAGTATCTTACTTTTGAAAGTCTTGAAGAGGAGTACACCTATATTTTGAAGGAAGGTGTCGTCAAACAAAGCGTCCTATCAAAGAATGGTATAGAGTTTAACCTACGCTACGTCACTGGCCTAGAGATTACTTCCGTTCTTAATGATGGCTTTTCAAAGAGTATGGGAGAGCCTTATAATGTACGTATCGAATCACCAGAAGCTTATTTTTATAAGGTTGATCGAAAAGTCTTTCTAGAAGATATTCAAAATGACATCGAACTTCAAGGTTATGTCAAGGATTTCTACCACAATCGTCTGCAAAAATCAATGAAAAAAATGCAATGCATGTTAACGAATGGCAGAATTGGAGCTATTTCAACTCAAATTTATGAACTAGCAACTCTTTTTGGAAAAACATTAGAAAACGGTGATATTTTTATTGATTTTATCATTACAAATGAAGAGTTAGGGAAGTTTTGTGGGATTTCGACAGCCAGCAGTGTCAGTCGAATTCTAAAACAACTAAAAGATGATAATATTATCCGCATCGAAAAACAACATATTATCATTACAAATCTCGACCAACTAAAAGATAATATTGTCTTTTAACCTGCAGGAGGATGCACTATGCGTTACAATCAATTTTCGTATATCAAGACAAGTCTCGAAGATGCTGTTAAAGAGCTAAATAGCTTGGGATTTGAGGTTTCTCTTGATTTTTCTGACAAAAAAAACTTAGAACTTTTTGTTCGAAAGACCTTCTTTAATTACAAGAACACAGACTACGCCCTAGCTCAATGGATTGCTGATTGGGACACTGATCTCCTCACCTTCTTCCAGTCAGAACGTGAGCTTGACAGTACAGTCTTCCAAATGGTTGCCTTACAACTCCTCGGCTTTATTCCAAATGTTGATTTTACCAATTTAGAGAGCTACCTGCAGGACATCAATTTCCCTATCTCTGAGACTCATATCATCTTGCAACTGCATCACCTTCTAGCCTGCAAAAGCTTAGCTGGTGCTACTCTAATCGATCAGTTGGTATCAAAAGGACTCCTACCTGTCAGCAATGATTATTTCTTCTTCAATGGCAAAAGCTTAGCTACCTTCGACACCAATAATTTAATCCGTGAAGTTGTCTATGTTGATAGTCAAATTGATAGCGATGGTGATGGACAGACAGATTTGGTAAAGGTCAACATTCTGCGTCCTAAAACCCACTATAAGTTAGCTAGCACAATGACAGCAAGCCCTTACCACCAAGGAGTTAATGAGCCTGCCAGTGATAAACGAACTCATCAGATGGAGGGGGAGCTAGAAGTCAAAACCGCTACCAAAATATCCCTACACGAAGCAACTCAGCCCAAACTAATAAAAGAAGTAAATAAGGCTGATCTTGTAACAGAGAGTGAAGAGAGCTTTAGCCACTGTTCTAGCTATACCTTAAATGATTATTTTCTAGCTCGTGGATTAGCTAATATCTACGTCTCAGGCATAGGCACGCTCAACTCGCAAGGTCTAATGACTAGTGGTGATTACCAACAAGTCCAAGCCTACAAAGCCGTTATTGACTGGCTAAATGGTCGAGCAATTGCTTATACCGATCATAGTCGCCAAAGAAGTATCGAAGCTAACTGGGCATCTGGTAAAGTTGTTACCACAGGTCTATCTTACCTTGGTACCATGTCTAATGCTCTGGCAACAACTGGGGTTGACGGCTTAGAGCTAGTCATTGCAGAAGCAGGGATTTCCTCTTGGTACGACTACTATCGTGAAAATGGGCTCGTTTGCAGCCCTGGTGGATACCCTGGTGAAGACCTTGATACCTTGACAGAATTCACCTATTCACGCGCCTTGCTTGCAGGTGAATACCTCCGTCAGCAAAAACACTATCAAAAATACTTGGATCATCTTAGCCTTGCTATTGACCGTCAAACTGGGGATTATAACCAGTTTTGGCATGATCGCAACTACTTGCCACAAGCCGATAAAGTTAAAGCTGAGGTTGTCTTTACTCACGGTAGCCAAGACTGGAATGTCAAGCCGATTCATGTTTTTAATATGTTTAATGCTCTACCTAGTAATCTTAAAAAGCACCTTTTCTTCCACAATGGTTCCCATGTCTATATGAATGCCTGGCAATCCATTGACTTTAGAGAAAGTATGAATGCCCTTATTAGCCAAAAACTGCTAGGTTACACCAGTAACTTTCAATTACCAGCTATCATTTGGCAAAACAATCGTACCGAGCAAACATGGCAAATTTTAGACCATTTTGGAGGAGATTCTACTTATCATACGATCCCGCTAAGCAGTCCAGATACATTGATTTCAAATCACTATAACGAGGAAAAATTCGCGCGTTACAGTAAACATTATCAAGGTTTCAAAGCTGATTTAGTGGCACAAAAAGCCAATGCTATCAGCATCGACATCACTCTTGATAAGGATTTGTTGATTAATGGCCGCATTAAGCTTAATCTCACACTCAAATCATCAGAATCAAAAGGTCTTCTCTCAGCGCAACTACTAGAAATCGGAACCCAAAAATACCTACAGCCTATCCCAGCTATCACTGGTAGGGGCTCTGTAGACAATGGACGACACTTCAAAGAAGAGCCGCTTCGTGAATTACCATTTTCACAAGCGGAAAACCGTTTGATTACTAAAGGGCACCTCAACCTCCAAAATAGACATGACCTTCTAACCATCGAAGATATCTCTAAGGATGAATGGATGACGATTGAATTTGAACTGCAACCAACCATTTATCAACTAACAAAAGAAAACACACTACGCCTTGTATTGTACACCACTGACTTTGAACACACTGTCAGAGACAATAGCGACTACACACTCCGTCTTGACTGGACAGAGGCTCAACTTCTATTACCATTGAACTGATAAGACACTTTTTCTATCAAAGCATAAATATGGTATAATAACATAGTTGTCAAAGGCAATAAACTCCTAAACGAAAGGAATCTAGAAAATCTTATGATGAATATGCAAAATATGATGAAACAAGCTCAGAAGCTCCAAAAGCAAATGGAGTCTAAGCAAGCTGAACTAGCAGCTACAACTTTTTATGGAAAATCTGCTCAAGATTTAGTACAAGTTGAAGTGACTGGTGATAAAAAAGTTACTAATATCAGCTTCAATCCTGCAGTTGTTGACCCAGATGATATTGAAACCTTATCAGATATGACGATTCAAGCACTCAATGATGCGATGACTCAAGTTGATGAAGCAACGAAAAAAACTCTTGGTGCCTTTACTGGAAAATTACCATTTTAATCATTTGTCCATCAAAAGAGAAGTAAAGATAGCTTATACTAGGCCATCTTTACTTCTCTTTTTTACTTCTCATTTATGACAGTCTCATAGTCCTTCTTTTAATAAATAAAGGCTCGTAACTCCTCTGCTTACTCTATATTATTCAAAAATAAGGAATAATGGTATTTTATGTAAGATAAATAACAATGCAATATTGAAATTTTCTGAATTTTAGGTATAATAAAGATGTCGTTAATTCTAATTATTTTCTCAGAGATATTATCAAAGGAGAGTTTTATGAAGAAAAATCAATTTCGTTTGAAAACTTCTAAGAAGTCCATTATCAGCTTAGCAACAGTCAGTGCCCTAAGTTTGGCTATCCTTAGCCAAGGGGCTACATTGACACTAGCTGAGGATCAGACAAGCGAGTCAACTACTGTTACAACTGAAACAAGTTCAGCTACATCAGCACAGTCAGAAACAACTAGCATCCAATCGACGACCGAAGGAGAAGCAACGTCATCTGAACTATCAACTGAAACTGAAACAGAGACAACTACCACTTCTGAGACTGAGACTGAGACTGAGGCCGAAGCAACAACTACCACAGATTCTAAACAAGCTGAAACTAAAACACAGGGATGGGTTGGAAATGATGGAAAATGGTATTACTACAATGAAGATGGGAAACCTCTAACAGGACAACAAACCATTGATGGGACAAGTTACTACTTCAATGAGGACGGTAGCCAACAAAAAGGGGGATCTGTTATTATTGATGGAACAACCTACTTTGCAGATAGCGATACGGGAAAACTTGATAAAGGTCAGTGGATTTCTGCCGGTAGCTGGACATATCCTTCAGGCGATACCGACTACTACTGGGCTTACAAGGCTAATGGCAAAAATGTAAAAGGTTTCCAAACGATTGACGGTGACGAGTATTACTTCTACGATAGTGGCCGTCAAGCTAAAGGAAGCCTCATCGAAAATGAAGATGGTAGCTTAAGCTATTTTGATAGTAAATCTGGAAAAAAAGTCTACGGTCCTAAATGGGTTAGCGTTGCCTTCAAGTTCCCACGCGGTACTGCCATGATCAGACAAGCCTTCATCGGTACAGATGGTAAGGCTGTTAATGGACTTCAAGTTATTGATGGGAAAACTTACTATTTCCAAAACAACTACCCTACTACCAGTCAAAAAGTGACACTTGATGGTGTTGACTACTACTTTGATAAAGATGGCGTCGGCACACGCTTGTCAAACCCTACTTACAAAAATCAATACTACACTGAAGACGGCAAATGGTATTACGCTGGTTCAGATGGTAAAGCCTTAACAGGAAGCCAGACAATTGACGGTGTTTCTGTTTATTTCAATAAAGATGGTAGTCAAGTTAAGGGAGATTTTGAAAATCAAAACCCTTACACTGGTCACTACTATGATCCAGATACAGGTGCCATGTGGAAAAATCGTTTTGTTGAGTATGAAGGCAAATGGTATTACCTAGATGAAGATGGTGAAACAGTCCGAGGTGCTCAACTCTACAATAATCAGACACTATTCTTTGATACCTATGGTAGACAAATCAAAGGCGAATTGACTTATCAACCAACTTGGACGAAGGCTTCTAATGGTAACTATTTCTACAGGGCTGACAACAACTTTGCCTACTACTACTACGATAAAGATACTGGAGCACGCGCTCAAAGTCAGTATGTCCTTATTGATAATCATTGGTACTATTTCGATGAAAATGGAAGACGTGTCAGTGGTGCAAAAACCATTGACAACCAAGATGTTTATTTTGACGAACGCACAAACATCCAAGTTAAAGGTGATTTTGTCACACTTGATGGAAAGAAATACTACTACGATGATAATAGCGGTGCCCGCGTAAAAAATGAAACACGTCGTATCAACGGTAAAACTTACCAGTTTGATGCAAATGGTGTCGCAACAGAGATCTAAAAAGAGCTTGATAGATAACCTCAATGACTGAGTCATAGGTATCTGTCAAACTCTTTTTCTCTTTTCTGTCAGTTACTTAAAAAATCGGCTCTATAATATCTGTAGTGGGTAAATCTCATTCAGATATTGTAGGGCTTTTTAGCGGTATGAAAAAAGTCCCACATGACTTATAATGAAAAGCGACTAAACCATCATTAGAAAGTGTCACATGGAACTACAAAATTATATCAAAGAATCACTCAGTATCAAAGACCCTAACATCGTTTTTGATGAAAAAATGGAAACATTCACCACTCACAGAGAATACCATGCCAAATTGGATTACAACCCTCCTAAATGTCCTGCCTGTCAAGGACAGATGGCTAAGTACGATTTCCAGAAACCTTGTAAGATCCCCTACCTTGAAACGGTGGGCTTCAAAGTTCTCATCCGCCTTAAAAAGCGTCGTTTCAAATGCAAAGCCTGTGGCAAAATGACCATCGCTAAGACGTCTCTGGTTAGGGAAAATCATCAGATTCCAAACATCATTAACCACAAAATCACTGAAAAACTCATGAGTCGTGAGGCTATGACCAAAATCGCAAACGACCTCTCTGTCTCCGTCTCAACTGTTTATCGACAACTAGACCGCCATGAGTGTCAGACTGACTTGAGCCGCTTGCCTCAAGTCATGTCTTGGGATGAGTATGCTTTTAAAAAGGGAAAGATGAGTTTCATCGCTCAAGATTTCGAGTCCAACAAGATTATCGCTATCCTTGACGGACGAACTCAAGCTGTCATCAAAGACCACTTCTTGCGCTACTCTCTCAAGATTCGTAAACGCGTCAAAGTCATTACCATGGACATGTTTAGCCCCTACTACGATATCGCCAAATCCCTCTTTCCCAACGCGGAAATTGTTCTTGATCGTTTCCACATCATCCAACATTTGTCCCGTGCCATGAACCGTTTTCGCATTCAAATCATGAACCAATTTGACCGTAGATCCCAAGAGTATCGAGCCTTGAAACGTTATTGGAAGCTCATTCAGCAGGATAGTCGAAAGCTCAGTGATAAACGGTTTTACCGCCCAACCTTCCGCATGCACTTGACCAATCACGAGATTGTCAAACGCCTTTTGAGCTACTCTGACCAGCTAAGGCAGCACTATGAACTCTACCAATGTCTTCTCTTTCATTTTCAGGAAAAGCAAGTCGAACACTTCCTTGGGCTTATTTCAGGTACCATCAAGGAGGTTAATCCTATCTTCAAAACTGTTTTTTCAACCTTTCTCAAAGACAAGGACAAGATTATCAATGCAATGAAACTCCCTTATTCCAACGCTAAACTGGAGGCTACTAACAATCTCATCAAAGTCATTAAGCGCAACGCTTTTGGTTTCAGAAATTTTGAAAACTTTAAAAAACGTATTCTCATCGCTTTGAATTTGCGAAAAGAGAGAACCAATCTGATTCTCTCTCGCTGCTGATTATAAGTCAACCCACTACAGTTGACAAAGAGCCAAAAAATCAGGTACTCTCCTAACACAATCCTATCTATCTGCCTAAACAAGAAGACTATGAGCTAATCAAATAGAGATGATAGATTTGCAAAGGGATTATCACCATGAGTTTCCTTTTGAGTATTTAAATAATCTTTGTTATCATCAAGCTCCAAGAAGGTCTCATACACTTGAGCGGTCATTCGAGCATCCTCTAAACTATCATGCCCTTTACCTTTAATTTCCAAAAAGTCTGCCACGGTTGTCAACTTAAGATTGACAATACCATTTAAATCGCTACTACGACGTTCAAAAGCTTCATCATACAGATCAACCGCATATTGTTCTGTCAAGTCTAACCCATTTTCTAGCAATAAGGGTAAATCTGACTTGACAGCATTGTAACCAACCAGTTTACTATTCCCTATAAAATCTTTAAATGCTGTCAATACCTCCTCTAGTAAAGGAGCATTAGCTAGTTTCTCTGATGTAATACCAGTTAAACCATTAATAAAACTTTTCAAAGGCACTTCACTGTAAACGTAACTGTCAAACTGCTCAAGTTCTCTATGCTGACTCATTTTTACAGCGGAGACCTGGATAATATGACTTTTATCCTCTACCGTATTAAACTCCAAATCAAAGGCAACATAGTCCTGTAAACGTTCCATATAATCTCCTAACAAAAGAGAGGCTGGGTATCGCTCCCCAAACCTCAATATGACTTATTATCTAAACAAATAGTAATACTAGTCTGGAAAAGTTAACACTTCGCTAACTTTCCCCACTGTAATATAAAGCGCTTATTTGCCAAAAAGACGAGCAAAGAAGCCTTTTTTAGCTTCCTCTTCTTGCTTGATTTGAATTTCTTCAAACTCAGCTTTGGCCTCATCAAGCTCAATTTTCAAGGTCTTGCTATCTTCCATTGCAGCCAATGTCAATTGTTGCTGTTGGTCTAGTTGCTTATCTTTTTCAGAAATTTGAACATCTTTAACACGAAGTTGCTCATCCATATTAGACAACTGCTGATCTTTGGCTTTTAGTTGCTCATAAAGACGTGTAATTTCACTATTTTTCTCATCAACTAACATTTCCAAAACTTCACGTTGCTTTGTTTCTTCATCAATTGGCTCATCTTCAAAAATCGTTTTTTTGTAAATCTCTTCCAATTTAATAAGACCACTGCGCTTAACAACGGTTACACCTTTGTCATTTTTTTCAAGATCTTCGTCTGGAAGATTTTTAACACGATTATTGACTGCTTGTCGGCTAACCCCTAAAATCTCAGCTAGCTCGCTCACTGTTTTTTCAATCGTCATAATACCCTCTTTTATACTGAATTTACTCATAAAAATAGTAACATAATCACTGCCCTCTGTCAATTTAATGTCAAACACAATTCCTTTTTTACAAATTGAAAAAAATCCTACTTTGTGGCATAATAGGAAAAACACTTTGGAATAATGAGGATTCTATTTATGCGTGACGATATTATCATTAATGACCGTGCAGCTGCTCTTTCAGACCGACTGATTGAGACCTTTGAGACTATTTTTGACCCTGAAATCGAGCTGGATATGTATAATCTAGGCTTGATTTACGAGATTGATCTGGACGAGACAGGGCATCTCCACCTGCTCATGACCTTTACAGATACCAACTGTGGCTGTGCTGACACCATGCCAGCAGAGATTGTCGACAAGTTGACACAGTTTGACGAGATCAAGAGCGTCGATGTTGAGATCACCTATAATCCTGTCTGGAAAATGACTCGTATCTCACGCTACGGTCGTATCGCCCTAGGGATCAGTCCACGTGGTGGAAAATAAGAAAAATCGGGTTGGAACAAAAGTTCTAACCCTCTTAATTTTTTTAGTTAAATTTCACAAAACGCAGTGGTTGGGAGAAACTATGTCAGCTTTAGCTGACTTAGAGATTCCCCTGCATAGTTCATTAGGCACTTTAGTGCCAATGAACCACTGCTGAGTGGGCTTTAATTCGTTGATAAATCAACTCATATAGCCCTATCTTGACATCAAGCTGTGCTTGATTTTATCTGCAACCTCAAAAGGTTTCCCAAACCTTTTGAGCTATGCGGATGTGGGAGTGAAACAGTCTGGGGAGAGACTGTTTCAGGTCAGCTACTAAAATCTAAAATTTGCTGACAAAATCGAATTCCTTCATTTGTTTACTAAAAACATCCCCCAGATGTTTTTACTGTCCCACTCTCATTTTTATCTACTTTTTACGTTCTAGAATAATAGCGGTGCAGATAAGTCATGACAAGTAAGGTTAAGCCTATAATGACAAGCTCTAAAAAACGATTGTCCCCCTGCCAGATTGCCAAAGAAAGACTGACACCATATAGTAAGCCAGCCCGCCAAGCTAACTGTCTTCCCTCTTTCCCTCTAGGTCTGTGAAAGAGATTTTGCCATAAAATCCCCAACAAGAACAAACCTAATCCTAAGTAGAAAAAGCTGACAAGAAAGATAGAATCAACCCCTTCATTGGGCACAAAAGCCAGAGATACTGTAATGATTGCCATACCTAAAAAAATAGGGTAATGCACATAAACCAAACGCAAGCCCAGAGAGCTAGCCGGCAAACAATGAATATGCTGGTCAAACTCAAAGCGATAGATGTGAAAGAGCAGCAAAATCATCAAAAAGACGAGTGGAGATAGCAAAGAAAAACTCTCCAAGGTAAAGTAAGAGGCAATGCCGCTCATTAGCATCTCACCAAAAGCAATGATAACCAAAAGGGTGAAACGCTCTGAAATATGAGCATAATTTAAGGGCAGACGACTGAGTTTTCTTCTATAAAAATACAAGAGAAAAAGTCCTATGCCAAATCCTATCAGAAAAGGATAGATGTCCAAAGACTCAAATGTCAGTAAAGCTATGAATAAAAAGGTAAATCGCCAAGCTAAGATGGCCATGTAAGACCTAGCTACTTCTCTTTCCCTAAAATCTGTTCGCTGCCGATACTCCAAAAAATACTGCAAGAATAAACTAGCTGTCAAGGACATGATGATGAGTAAAAAGGGCAGAAAATTACCCTTCCATTAC
The DNA here is from genome assembly GCF_016908655.1 of Streptococcus saliviloxodontae. Classification (GTDB taxonomy): domain Bacteria; phylum Bacillota; class Bacilli; order Lactobacillales; family Streptococcaceae; genus Streptococcus; species Streptococcus saliviloxodontae. The sequence continues at coordinate 69,298 of NZ_JAFBEI010000001.1, read as the reverse complement.
AGACTGAAACTATTGGATAAGAGTAAAATCAAGGCCATATCCAGATAGAGAAACCATTGTTGCCGCTGACTATCCTTACCAAAAAGATTGATGAAAAAGGTCTGAAAAACCCAAATGGTTATCAAGACTAAAAAAGTGACCCCAAAAATCAATAAGCTTGTCAGTCCAACTCTCCCATGATACAAGTGATGCAAGAGTTCTGTTGATTTTCCGATGGCATAGACATAAACCAAATCAAAGAAAAGCTCTGATAGAGCTACTTTCTTATGCATAAAATCCTCCTAATAAAAAATGAGCAAAATTATTTACAAATGATTTTACCCATGCTAAGATAATTGTACCGAACGGTTGGTTTTTGTGCAAATGATCTACATCATAATTAAAACAACTTTATTTTTTTATTAAACAATTGTACCGAACGGTTGGTTTTCTACTTCGATAACCAAACATCATAAATTATATTACTAAAGGAGAGCTTTTATGCTTAACAATAAAAATGTCGCTATCGTTATCACTGACCCCCAAGTTGAATTCTTGAAACCTGCCGGTAAAGGCTTTGGAGCTACTCAAGAAACACTTGAGAAAGTCAATACGATTGAAAACCTTATCAATCTTTTCGCTGTTGCTAAACAAGGTGGTTTCAAACGTTTCATCTCAGCTCACTACTTCTACCCACACGATAAAAAATGGCAATTCAAAGCTGCTGGTGAGACAATGATGATTGACAACCAAATGTTCTGGCGTGATAGCCAATATGAAGCTATTCCAGAAGGTTCTGGTGCTGACATCATTCCAGAAATGAAAGAACTCATGGACGATGACACAATCATTGTTAACCCACACAAAATCTTTGGTCCAGAAAGCAATGACTTGGCTCTTCAACTTCGTAAAAATGGTATCGACACTGTTATCCTTGCTGGTATGAATGCCAACCTCTGCGTGGACTCACACATGCGTGAATTGATTGAACTTGGTTTCAACGTTATCGTTGCTAATGATGCTGTCGGTGCTCCAGGTGAAGCTGCTTACCAAGCTGCCCTCACAAACTACGGCTACATCGCTAACCAATCACTTCCAACAGAAGAAGTTATCAAACTTCTTGACAAATAAGCCAAAAAATCCTCTGAGATGATTTTCTCAGAGGATTTTTCGACATAGAACAAACTGTCAACAGCCTGTCCTAAGTCTCTCTATTTGACTTTATTATTGTTTACCGCTTTTATCCATATTCCAGAAGTCTGTTACAGCACCACGTGATGCTGATGATACGATGTGAGCGTATTTACCGAGGACACCACGGCTGTAAAGCGGTGGCAAGACTGTTTCAGCCTTACGACGCTCGATTTCTTCATCTGAAACGTGCATGGTGATTTCTTTGGTATCTTGGTCAACAGTGACAAGGTCTCCTGTGTGAAGGTAAGCAATTGGACCACCAACCTGAGCCTCAGGCGCAATGTGTCCTACAACAAGACCGTAAGTACCACCAGAGAAACGTCCGTCTGTCAGAAGGGCAACCTTGTCCCCTTGACCTTTACCAACGATCATTGATGACAATGACAACATTTCTGGCATACCAGGACCACCTTTAGGACCTACAAAACGAACGACAACAACGTCGCCATCAACGATGTCATCAGAAAGAACCGCTTCAATAGCTTCTTCTTCTGAATCAAAGACCTTAGCTGGACCAGTATGGTTACGAACTTTAACCCCTGAAACCTTAGCTACTGCACCTTCAGGTGCCAAGTTACCTTTAAGGATAATCAATGGACCATCAGCACGTTTTGGCTTGTCAAGTGGCATGATAACTTTTTGACCTTCTTTCAAGTCATCAAAGGCTTCCAAGTTCTCAGCAACTGTCTTACCTGTACATGTGATACGGTCTCCATGAAGGAAGCCGTTCTTAAGGAGGTATTTCATAACTGCTGGAACACCACCGACTTCATACAAGTCTTGGAAAACATATTGACCAGAAGGTTTCAAGTCAGCCAAGTGAGGTACGCGCTCTTGAAAATCATTGAAATCTTCAAGAGTCAAGTCAACATTAGCTGCGTGAGCAATTGCCAAAAGGTGAAGAGTGGCATTAGTTGATCCACCCAGAGCCATGGTAACTGTGATAGCATCTTCAAAGGCTTCACGAGTCAAGATATCTGATGGTTTGATACCCAATTCGAGCATCTTAACAACTGCACGACCTGCTTCTTCGATATCTGCTGCTTTTTCTGGTGACTCGGCTGGGTGAGAAGATGATCCTGGAAGACTCATCCCCATAACCTCGATAGCTGTTGCCATGGTGTTAGCAGTGTACATACCACCACAGCCACCAGGGCCAGGGCAGGCATTACACTCAAGCTCTTTAACTTCTTCAGCTGTCATGTCACCGTGGTTCCATTTTCCGATACCTTCGAAAACAGAAACCAAGTCGATGTCTTTACCGTTAAGATTACCTGGTGCAATGGTACCACCATAAGCAAAGATAGCTGGAATGTCCATATTGGCAATGGCAATCATTGACCCTGGCATATTCTTATCACAACCACCGATAGCAACAAAAGCATCCACGTTATGACCACCCATAGCTGCTTCGATAGAGTCAGCGATAATATCACGAGACGTCAAGGAGAAACGCATACCTGGTGTTCCCATAGCAATCCCGTCTGCTACCGTAATAGTACCATACTGAACAGGCCAAGCTCCAGCTGATTTAACACCTTCTTTAGTCAATTTACCAAAGTCATGCAAATGGATGTTACATGGTGTGTTTTCCGCCCAAGTTGAGATAACCCCAACGATTGGTTGTTCAAAGTTTTCATCTGTCATACCAGTTGCACGAAGCATGGCACGGTTAGGTGATTTAACCATACTATCGTAAATGGCTGAGCGATGTTTTAATGTGTTGTCACTCATTGATATGTCCTTCTTCCAAGTTTTTTCTTCCTATATTCTACCATAAAAAAGAAATAAAGGCACTATAAATAGTTAGAATATTTCTAACTATCTCAGAATAATGATTTGTGTTAGAATAGCATCATGACACATTATGACACTATTATTATCGGAGGTGGGCCTGCTGGTATGATGGCTGCTATCGCCAGCACCTACTACGGCCAAAGTACTCTTCTCATTGAAAAGAACAAAAGACTCGGCAAGAAACTAGCCGGTACAGGTGGCGGACGCTGTAACGTGACCAACAACGGTACACTAGATGACCTCATTGCTGGTATTCCAGGCAATGGGCGCTTTCTATACAGCGTCTTTTCTCAATTTGACAACCACGATATCATTGCCTTTTTCGAGGACAATGGGGTCGCCTTAAAAGTTGAAGATCATGGACGTATGTTTCCAACAACAGACAAATCACGCACCATCATTGACGCTCTAGAGAAAAAAATCAAAGAGCAATCCGGTCATATCCTGACCAATACAGAAGTCGTCTCTGTCAAAAAAATAGACGACCTCTTCCAAGTCAAGACCAAAGAAAATCTCTTTACGAGCTCAAAGCTTGTCGTCACAACAGGTGGTAAATCCTATCCTTCAACTGGTTCGACTGGCTTTGGTCACGAAATTGCTCGCCATTTCAAGATTGAGGTGACTGATTTAGAGGCTGCCGAAAGCCCTCTTCTGACTGATTTTCCTCACAAGGCACTACAGGGGATCTCATTGGACGATGTGACACTTAGTTATGACAAACATGTCATCACCCATGACCTACTCTTCACCCACTTTGGTCTTTCTGGCCCAGCAGCACTGCGTCTATCAAGCTTTGTCAAAGGTGGAGAGATCGCCCATCTAGACTTGCTACCTCAGATGACAGCTGATGACCTGCTCAGCTATTTAACTGAAAAAAGAGAAAAATCACTCAAAAATGCCCTCAAGGAAGTCCTTCCTGAACGCTTAGCAGACTTTATCGCTCAGCCTATTACAGCCGACAAGGTCAAGCAATTATCCAGCAAGGACTTGGAGCAAGTCATCCAGACTATCAAGGACATGCCTATTCCTATCACTGGCAAGATGTCGCTAGCCAAGTCCTTCGTGACCAAGGGTGGGGTCGAGCTGACTGAAATCAATCCTAAAACCTTGGAAAGTAAGAAAGTTCCTGGGCTACACTTTGCAGGTGAAGTCTTAGATATCAATGCTCATACAGGTGGCTTCAATATCACTGCTGCCCTCTGCTCAGGCTGGGTAGCCGGAAGTCTGCATTGGTAAGACTCCATTGCTACTATCTTCAAACAGGTGTTATTGTCAATACGATTGAAATCAGTACAACAAACTAAACGAAAATGAAAAAGAAATTATTATCTATCAGTATAGCAGTTGTCTGCTTAGCATTTGGATCCTTATGGTATTCCCGTTACCTATTTTCCTTACCAAAGATGACGATGGTTAATGGCACTAATACCAATCCTGTTTCCTAATCTCAGCTGGATTTTGATTGGGAACTACGTCACCGTTTTACAAACTATTAGACACAGGTGGAAATCGGCCAACTTATGTTATCCCTGGTTTAGCACGCGCTAGAGCCTTGCTGCTTAACCCAAAAGGAAATCAAGTACTTGGTGAGGCCACTGATATGGATCCACAGGGACTTGCTAGCATTGAAGACAAGTACATAGATATCTCAGCCTACAGTAAAACTAAGACCTATAATTCTATCATTTAGCTTATTGATAAAAAAACTGGTCGTTATCTTAAGACGATCTCCCTTAATAATACTGATCATGTGGGAGGAATTGCCTACAATGGCCATAACCAACTACTCTGGGTAGCAACTGACAATGCAAAGCGAAGGGCACAGACCGTCTCTATCTCCTTAAAAGAACTAGAAGATTATGATTTAGAACACCGTCAGAAACCGGTAACATTAACTTCAGTAACCAACTTAGCTGAGATAAAATGAACTTCTTACCTTTATTACCATAACAATAAACTGTATACAGGCTCCTTCGATGTTAAAAAACCAGGAAGTCTAGAAGTTTATGATATAGGAATAGACGGACAGCTCAAAGCTGGGAAGTTAGTCGCTAGTCAATCTTGGAAAACCAATCAAAAAATCCAAGGAATGGGTTTTTATCAAGACCAGATTGTTTTATCTGTATCTTACGGCCTTGCAAACTCTAAAGTCTTATTGTTTGATAACTGTTTGGCAGACAAGTCGTTTGACTTTGATGAAAAAAATGCCAAAAGAGTCATCTCTCTGCCACCATTTTTAGAAGAAATAAGCGGAGAAGGGAGCTCACTTTACCTCTTATTTGAATCTGGTCAAGCACGCTATCGTCTCATTCCAACGATTTTTCATGGAGATAGGGTTATCAAAATCAACCTAGATAAGGACATCTGATGAAACAATTTTTTATTGATGACAAAAAATATGTGTCTTATGACATCATAGGAAAAGGATTCCCAATCCTTTTTTTACACGGAAACGGCTTATCCCACAACTATTTTAAAAAGCAAAGAGATTTAGCAGACCAGTTTCAATTGATTCTGTTAGACACTCGTGGACACGGTCAGTCATCTAAAACGACTGAATTGAACTTTGAGATGATGGCAGATGATGTGGAGCGCTTGTTAGCTTTTTTAAAGGTCTCTTCCTGTCTGGTAGTTGGTCATAGTGATGGCGCCAATCTAGCCATGGTCTATAGTCGCAAATACCCTCAGCGTATTGCAGGCTTGTTATTGAATGGAGGTAACCTGAGTCTGTCTGGCTTATGGTTCCCAATTCGCCTAGCTGTTAGGATTGAGCAAATCTTCTTCTCTGGTTTGGCAACCTTATCTCGACAATTCTACCAACGGTTAGCGGTCGCAAAACTACTATCTGAGGACGTTTTAGTGAGTCCTCGTGATTTTGTTGATACCAACTACCCAGTTATTGTCCTAGTAGGCAAGTGGGACCTTATCAAACCCAGTCATAATCAAGCAATTGCAAAACTCTATCCCAAAGGTGAACTCGTTATCCTTCCCAGAGCAGGGCATAATCCTGCCCATAGTCAAACCAATCACTTTAATCAATGGATCCTAGCATTATATCAAAAGAGTAAGGAGTGTTAGCGTGAAGAAAGTCAGCAACATCTTAAAAGAAAAACGATCGGTTATCAAAACAGTATTCTTTGTATCTATTTTTATCCTCGTTCTATTTGAACTACTCAAATTACGGCATGAAGTAACCTTAAATCAATTATCACAAGGATTTCATCGGGTATCAGTGTGGGGCATCGTGCCACTAATCATCCTGGGACTAGCAAGCGTCTTGGTCATGATCGGTTACGACATCATCTTGAATAAAGAGATCAAAAGCAAACACTCTCTACCTTATATCCTTCAGACCAGTTGGGTCATTAATTCTATTAACAACTTGGCTGGTTTTGCAGGGGTTGTCGATGTCGGCTTACGCTATTCCTTCTATGCAGATGAAGAAGAAAGTACTGAGAGCATGCAGGGCATTTCTCAGGTCATACCTTACTTTATGGCCGGCTTGTCTCTTTACGCCCTCATCTCCCTTGCATTATTAGGGGGAGGTGTCACCGTCCAAGGGATGAGTAAGTTTTGGCTAATATTAGTTTTTGCCGCTCTGTATCTTCCTGTGATTCTCTTTGTCTCTAGTAGAAACAATCTACGCTTTTTTGGTGGTATCTCCAAAAAACGCATCTCCCAATTGGTAGCAACATCTTTTTTAGACTGGACAATGGTCATGCTGACCTTTTATGCCGTTGGTCTAGCTCTGGGGTATCAGTTACAGATTTCTGTTCTTATCCCACTCTTTATCATTTCAGTAACTGTAGGAATGGCTTCCATGATTCCAGGTGGCTTGGGGAGTTTTGATTTACTGATGTTGGCGAGTCTACAAGCTCAAGGCATTAGCACAGCAGACTCTCTAACATGGATTTTACTATTTCGTATTTGCTACTATATTATCCCATTTTGCATTGGTATTATTCTCTTCTTGAAATTAATGGGCGGAAAGTTAAACGAAAAATACCTAGGTATTCCCAAAACTGTGACAGATGTGACCGTTTTAAATAGTCAAGTTTTTCTAGTCCGTTTAATGGGAATTTCCCTCATCCTATCAGCCCTTATTCCAACCCAATTACACGATTTGCCCCTGATTGGTCATGTCGATCCGATTCAAAATCAGCTTATCTGGCAATTTCCAAGCATTCTACTGGGGAGCTTGTTTATCTTAGTCGGGCGCTTGATGAAACGTCGCTTAAAAATCGTCTTGCCGCTGACAGTCATACTTTATCTTATCAGTCTTATCTATGTCAATATTGGCAGTATGTCATACGCAACCAGCCTCTTTTTGACAGTGATTATTGTCTTAGTCTTCTCAGGAAGGTCTCAATTAACCCGCTCTAGTTTTATTTATTCTTGGGAAGATGTGACAAGAGATGTGGCAATTTTTAGCCTGACAGGTTTTATTTTCCTATTTGCTAGTGGACAGTTTCATCCTGAAAGGCATTTGCCACACCATAAACTGCATTTGGTACATTTATTTAGTTATTGGATCCATTTTGTGATTGCTGCCTTAATCATTTATGTCATTTTCAAACTTATCTTACGTCAGATAAAACCGAAGCAAGCTTTCGGAGAAACAGTTAACGAGGAACGCTACTCTGCTTTCCTAGAACGCTTCCCTTCAAGTGATGTTGATGCTTTTCTAGCTTATCTTGGTGACAAACGCCTCTTTTGGTACCAAGATAATGGCCTTGATCAGGTTGTCTTTCAATTTGCAATCGAGAACAACAAATGCCTAGTCATGGCTGATCCGATTGGGGATGCCACTTGCTATCGTGAGGCGCTTTCTCATTTTATTACTCAAGCACACCAAAACAATCTGGAAATTATTTTCTATGAAGTTAGCCAAGAGACAACTCTTTTACTGCATGAATTTGGTTATGACTTCATGAAGTTTGGTGAAAGCGCAGATGTCCCTTTAGCTGATTTTTCAACAGAAGGCAAACACGGTAAAAAATTCCGAACTAGCATTAACAAAATTGATAATAAGGGCTATACCTTCCAGGTTATTGAGCAGCCCTTTGATCAAGAGTTGCTTGATCGATTAGAAGACATCTCAACCATTTGGTTGAATGGAAGACAGGAAAAAGGATTTTCTCTAGGTTTCTTCGATAGGGACTACCTTCAAAAAGCCCCAATTGCAGTTGTCAAGAATCCTGACGGTGACATTGTTGCTTTTGTCAACTTCCTCATTACTAATCATCAAGAAGTTTCTAGTATCGATTTGATGCGTTACGATGTTGATAAGGCTCCAAATGGGGTCATGGACTATCTTTTCATTAAGCTGATGCTTTATTTCAAAGAGCAAGGGGTCACTTACTTCAGCTTGGGAATGGCTCCGCTATCAAATGTAGGACAACTAGAAGGTAGTTTCTACCAAGAAAAAATCGCTTATCTGGTTTACGCTTTTTCAACTAAATTTTATTCCTTCGGTGGTTTACGCCAGTATAAGCAGAAATTCAATCCTAAATGGTCACCTAAATATATCTCATACCCTAAAAAAACATGGATCTTATATGATATGATTGCCATTTTTAAGGTGGACAATCGTCAGGTAAGATAGGTACAACACGCTAACTAAACGAAAAGCTTAAAGCTCAAAAGTAATCAATCAAAGCAGATTTCTAGTAAGAAAGCTGCTTTGATTGATTTTTTACTGCCTTAATGTTTGTTGAAAATATCATGATTAGCACACTCCCTCACCTAAAAAGCCTTCTACAGTTCAATGAATGAATTGTAGAAGGCTTTTTAGTAATCTGATAGTCTAGTTAAGACTAGTCTTGGCTGTGCCAGATGTCTTGGTTGTATTGTTCGATAGTACGGTCACTTGAGAAGAAACCTGCTTTGGCAATGTTTTTAACGACTTTTGTCATCCAAGCGTCTTGGTCTTCGTAGTCAGCCAACATTTGTTCTTTGACAGCGATGTACTCTTTGAGGTCAATGAGGGTCATGAACCAGTCTTTGACGATCAATTCATTGTGAAGGCGTCCGAGACGTTCAGCATTGCCACGCGCTAGCAATTCTTCGCTGACGATAAAGTCCACAGCTTCTTTGATAGCTTGATCACCTTCGTAGTAATCACGTGATACATAACCACCTGTTGCATAAAGATCAATGATCGTATCTGAATCTTTACCAAATGTGTAGATGTTTTCTTGTCCAGCAAGCTCTGCAATTTCCACATTGGCACCGTCCATTGTCCCTAGGGTAAGGGCACCGTTAAGCATGAATTTCATGTTACCAGTTCCTGATGCTTCTTTTGAAGCCAGTGAGATCTGCTCAGAGATGTCAGTTGCAGGAATGAGGTGCTCAGCTACGGTAACATTGTAGTTTTCCACAAGGTGAACGTTAAGATATGGGCTAACCTCAGAGTCATTGTTGATTAGTTCAGACAAGCTGAGGATAAGATGAATAATATCTTGAGCGATGATGTAGGCTGGAGCTGCTTTACCACCAAAGATAACCGTAATCTTACGTTGTGGAAGATTGCCACGTTTGATTTCCAAGTATTTGTGGATAACATAGAGGGCATTCATCTGTTGACGTTTGTACTCGTGGAAACGTTTGATTTGTGTATCAATGATTGAGTTCTCATCAAGCTCAATGCCTTTGTTTTCTTTGAGGTAACGTTTAAGGGCAAGTTTGTTCTTGTGCTTGATTTCAGCAAGTTTAGCATGAACGTCCTTGTCGTCTGCAAATGCCAATAATTTTTCTAATTTAGCTGCATCTGTAAGGTAGTCATCACCAATCAATTCTTTGATGTAATCTGCCAAGTCTTGGTTGGCAAATTCAAGCCAACGACGGAAGGTGATACCGTTTGTTTTGTTGTTGAATTTAGCTGGGTAGAGGTCATAGAAAGGTTTCAACTCACTGTTTTTAAGGATTTCAGTATGAAGGGCAGCAACCCCATTAACAGAAGTTGAGAAGTGAATATCCATGTGAGCCATGTGAACACGTTGGTACTCATCAATAATTTGAACAGCTGGCTCAGCAACTTCTGCACGCACAAGAGCATCCAATTTTTCAATGATAGTTACTAAGTGCGGAACAACTTCGTTAAGGTAGTCCAAAGGCCATTTTTCAAGAGCTTCTGCCAAGATAGTGTGATTAGTGTAACCAACCATATTTTTCACGATTGAAACAGCTTCATCAAAGTCAATTCCGTGTTTTTCAGTCAAGAGACGGATAAGCTCTGGAATAACCATTGATGGGTGTGTATCGTTAATTTGAACATAAGCATAGTCTGCCAAATCATGAAGGTTTGAGCCACGTTCAATAGCTTCGTCAATCAAAAGCTGTGCAGCATTTGATACCATAAAGTACTGTTGGTAGATACGAAGCAACTCACCATTTTTATTTGAGTCATCTGGGTAAAGGAAGAGTGTCAAGTTACGGACAATATTAGTCTTGTCAAACTCGATACCACCTTGAATTTGACCATAGTCAATACCTGTGATGTCAAAGAGGTTGAGATAGTTTTTAGTGTCACGTTTGTAACCTAAAACATCGATACGGTCCAAACGAGATTTGAGAATGAAATCTTTGAATGGTACATCGTAAGAAATATCAGTTGGAACCAACCATGAATCGTTTTCAATCCAGTAGTTTGGCTCAGTTTCTTGTTGGTTATTACGGAAAACTTGTTTGAAGAGACCGCAGTGGTAGTTAAGCCCAACACCTTCACCATTGATACCAAGGCTTGAGATAGAGTCGATGAAACATGATGCCAAACGTCCCAAACCACCATTACCAAGTGATGGTTCTAACTCCACATCTTCTACTTCTGCGATAGATTTACCAACAGCAGCTAGAGATTCCTTAACTTCTTTATAAATACCAAGGTTAATCAAATTGTTTGAAAGGAGCTTACCGATCAAGAACTCTGCTGAAATGTAATACACTTTACGTTTAGCTGTATTCTTAGTTTTACCTGCTGCTTCTTTTTTAACGTAGTTTAGAAGTTGCAAATAGATTTCTTCATTAGTTAAATTAGCAAGATCTTGTCCTTGTTCTGATACGTAAGTTGTGAAATTAGTTGTTGTCATCTTCATTTCCTCGTTGATATAGTTCTGTTAATGTTAATAGATAGTCTTTTTGAGATGGTTTAAGGTCATCCTTAGTCATACGCCATGACCAGTTGCCACCAAGCGTGTTAGGGATATTCATACGACTTTCTGCTGGTAGATCTAAGACATCCTGCATTGATGCAATAGCAGTGTTGCTAACTGTCGCAAAGAGTGTTCTGAGCATCGTTTGAGTAATGCTTTCACCTTCTTTACGATGAGTGTAGGCATTGACAAAGTCCTGTTGCTCTTTGTCAAGGTTCTCATACCAGCCGTTAGCAACTTCGTTATCATGAGTTCCAACATAAGCTACACTGTTTTGAGTGTAAACATGTGGAATATCAATACTGTGACCTGTAACGTCGTAGAAGCCGAATTCTAAGATCTTCATACCTGGGAAGGCTGCATCTGCCAAGAGTTTCTTAGCTTTGTCATCAACATAACCAAGGTCTTCAGCAATGATAGGAAGTTCCCCGAGCTCTGATTTGATTGCATCAAAGAGTGCAATTCCTGGTCCTGACACCCATTTACCGTTTTTAGCTGTCTCTTCACCAGCAGGAATTTCCCAGAAGTCTGAGAAACCTTTGAAATGGTCAATACGAAGGTAGTCATAAAGTTTGAATGATTCTTGAATACGGTAAATCCACCATTTGTAACCAGTCTCTGCATGGTAATCCCAGTTATAGATTGGATTTCCCCAAAGTTGACCAACATCTGAGAAGTCATCTGGAGGACACCCTGCAATGCAAACGGGTTTCTTAGCTGAGTCAAGTTTAAAGAGTTCTGGTTGTGTCCAAACTTCCACACTGTCAGCTGAAACGTAGATTGGCATATCACCAATAATGGCAATGCCATTAGCATTAGCGTAGGCTTTCAGCTCTTGCCATTGTTGGAAGAAGAAAAGCTGAGTCACTTTATGATAAAGGATAGCTTCTGCTAACTGTTCACGATAAGCTGTCAAGCTGTCTTGGTCACGATAGATAGCTTTTTCATCATCCCACTCTTGCAAAGCTTTAAGACCAAAGTGCTCTTTAAGTGACATAAATTCAGCGTAGTCTTGGAGCCATGAGCTCTGCTCAGTTTCAAATGCTCCTAACTGTTGACTGCCTTCTGTACTTGCAAGAAAGTTAGCAACAGCTTTTTCTAAGATAGGACGACGTGTTTCAAATAGTAAAGCATAATCAACTTGATCGTCTCTGTGACTGAAAGTGACACCTTCAAGGTCTGATTGGCTAAGGTAGCCAGCTTCAACCAATTTTGCAAAATCGATGAGATTTGTATTACCTGCAACTGCTGAGAAAGATTGGTAAGGAGAGTCACCATAGCTAGTTGTTGTTAGGGGTAAAATTTGCCAATAAGTTTGTTTCGTTTCTACCAAAAAATCAATAAATTCATAGGCTTCTTGACCAAAAGTTCCAATTCCAAAATCCCCTGGTAGAGAGGTAATATGCATCAAAATACCACTTGCACGTTTCATTCCTAAATACTCCTTCGTTTGATTTCATAAAAAGTATAACGCAAACGTTTGCGTAAGTCAATGCATTTTTGGTTTTTTTTCAAAAAAATAAGACAATCACCCTAATGAAAAAGGGAATTGCCTTATCTTTTTTCTATATAATGCTCAATTATCGTCCCCACCGTTCAGGCGTCTCACGCTCTCTCTTTCTTTTAAGTCAAAAGGAACAATAATCTTCTCAGCTTTTACATCACTGTTTTTTATTTTCTCTAGTAGACGCTGAAGACTTGTTCGACCAAGTGTCTCAATATTAATATCAAAACTGGTCAAATAAGGATGAACAATCCGTGAATAAGTTGAGTTATTGAAGGAAATAATAGAGATATCATGGGGAACATTGATGCCATAGAATGACAGGAACTGCATAAAGCGTACCGCTAGCATATCATCAATGACTACTGCTGCTGTGATCTGATTGGATTTAATCGTTTCAATCAGATGATCAAGCGTCTCAGCATCGTGACGGTCAAAAACGCCACTATCAAAAATAGGTAAATTTAGACTGCTTGTTCCTCTAACATAGCCAAAGTAACGCTCCAGATAAACCTCACTACGCTGATCATCTGTGACAAATAAGATATTACGATGTCCTTTTTGGTGAAGGTAATCAACTGCTGTACGTGCCATCAGTTGGTTGTCATTATCGATAAATGTGACCTCATTCATCAATTCTTCTGCCTGACCAACAATCACAAAAGGAATCTGATTAGAACGCAGATATTGGCTGACGGGATCTCCTTTTTCAGAATAGAGAATAATAAAACCATCTACCAGTTTCTGCTTATACATCAAGACAACTTGGTTATAGAGATCATCCAAAGATGTCCCTGTCGCAATCGAAAGTGTCAAATCATGCTGCCTAGCTTCATCATTAACCGCAGCTAAAATCTCCATAAAGAAAGGCTGACTGATACGATCAGGTGTCGTCATAGGGGGTAAAATCAAACCTATAGCCTTGGTTAAACCACTCGCCAATCGCGCTGCGGTAACATTTGGGACATAGCCTAGCTCTTCCATAGCACGTCTGACTTTTTCCTTTGTTTTTTCTGAAATACTTGAACTATTCTTTAAAGTTCTACTGACCGTTGAGGCATTGACGCCTGCTTTAGCTGCAACATCCTTAATCGTTACCAAACGTGTCACCTCTTTTCTTCTAATTCTTCATAGCTTAAATTTTACAATAGATTGAAAAAGGTCGCAAGAAATTCAAAAAATATTTTTAAGTATAAAATTTTTATGCAAAAACGCCTTGACATTTTTTGCAAACGGTTGCATAATAAGTGTGTAAAGTTTTTAAATCTGCTTAGGAGGTTACTATTATGAAAAAATGGCAGAAAATGGTCGCAACAGTCGCAGGAGTTACACTCGCTAGTGCTTTTCTAGTTGGTACAACTGCTCATAAGGTTGATGCTGCATCAGGTAAAACAACCATCAAGTTGTGGGTACCAACAGGGGCTAAAAAATCCTACCAAGGAGTTGTTAAGGAATTTGAAAAAGAAAACAGTGGCTATAAAGTTAAAGTCATTGAATCAAACGACTCAAAAGCACAAGAAAATGTTAAAAAGGATCCAAGTAAAGCGGCTGATGTCTTCTCTCTACCTCATGACCAACTCGGTCAATTGGTAGAATCAGGTGTTATTCAAGAAATCCCAGAATCATACACCAAAGATATCCAAGCTCAAGATACTGACCAAGCCATCGCAGGTGCTCAATACAAAGGTAAGACTTACGCTTTCCCATTTGGTATTGAGTCTCAAGTCCTCTTCTACAATAAATCAAAATTATCAGCCGAAGACGTTGCTAACTACGAAACTATTACCAGTAAAGCAACCTTTGGAGCAACTTTCAAACAAGTCAATGCTTACGCTACTGCTCCTCTCTTTATGTCAGTTGGTGACACACTCTTTGGAACTAACGGAGAAGATGCCAAAGGAACAAACTGGGGCAACGATGCTGGGGTTTCTGTTCTTAAATGGCTAGCAGACCAAAAAGACAACAAAGGATTTGTCAACCTCACTTCTGAAAACGTTATGTCTAAATTCGGTGACGGTTCTGTCGCTGCAATCGAATCAGGTCCATGGGACTTTGCTGCTGCTAAAAAAGCTGTCGGTAAAGATAATATTGGTGTTGCTGCTTACCCAACTATCACAATCGGTGGCAAAACTGTCCAACAAAAAGCCTTCCTCGGTGTGAAACTCTATGCAGTCAACCAAGCACCTGCAGGATCTGATACAAAACGTATCGCTGCAAGCTACAAACTCGCTGCTAAATTGACAAGTGCTGATAGCCAAAAGAACCAATTCACTTACGAAGGACGTAACATCGTTCCTGCTAACAAAGAGGTTCAAGCTTCTTCAGAAGTACAATCAGATGAATTGGCACAAGCTGTTATTAAGATGGCATCTTCATCAGATTACACAGTCGTAACACCTAAACTTAGCCAAATGACTGCTTTCTGGACTGAAAGTGCTGCTCTTCTCAGCGATACTTACAACGGTAAAATCACTTCAGATCAATACCTATCTAAATTGCAACAATTTGACAAAGATTTAGCATCTGCTAAATAAGGACTGTTTTAAAGGGTAGGAACTCATTTTCCTACTCTTTTCTTTTTTGTAGGTTGGAAATTATTGTTAAAGTTTCCAATGCTGAAAATTTTAGTAGTGATTTTCAAATCTAAGCCTTATTAGGAGGACATTATGAAACAACATTTTGACACTGTTCCGGTCCTAGAAGCCTTTAAAAAAGGAGGACCAGACATTAAACTTTCCTATCTCATCATGGGATTTGCTAACTTTTGCAATAAGCAAATCATCAAGGGAGCCCTCTTTCTTTTATCAGAGATTCTCTTTCTCATCGCCTTTATCAATCAGATCATCCCATCTCTAAAAGGATTGATAACTCTTGGTACTAAGACACAAGGCATGACAACAAAAACGATTGATGGGATAAAGATTCAGGTAGCTACTGAGGGTGATAACTCTATGCTACTCTTGATTTTTGGACTAGCTTCTGTGATCTTTTGCTTGGTCTTTGTTTACATCTATTGGTGCAACCTCAAGAGTGCCCGTAACCTCTATGTCATCAAAAAAGAAGGTCTTAAGATTCCAAATTTCAAGGAAGACCTACAAACCCTTACCAATGGTCGCTTCCATATGACGCTGATGTCAGTTCCTCTCATTGGAATTTTGCTCTTTACCATTTTGCCACTCATTTACATGGTCTGCTTGGCTTTCACCAACTACGACCACAATCACCTTCCTCCAAAGAGCCTCTTTGATTGGGTAGGGTTCACCAACTTTGGTAATATCTTAAACGGTCGCATGGCTGGTACTTTCTTCCCTGTTCTTTCTTGGACCTTGATTTGGGCAGTCTTTGCAACAGTGACTAACTTCTTCTTTGGTATCGTTCTTGCTTTGATTATCAATACTAAAGGACTTCGCTTCAAGAAAGTATGGCGTACTATCTTTGTTATCACCATCGCTGTACCACAGTTCATCTCACTTCTTATCATGAGAAACTTGCTTAACGATGCTGGTCCTGTCAATGCCTTACTTGAGAAAATTGGACTGGTTTCAGCTGCACACCCAATCCCTTTCCTTTCAGATCCTATCTGGGCTAAATTTTCTATTATCTTTGTCAACATGTGGGTTGGTATTCCAGTCACTATGCTGGTTGCCACTGGTATCATTATGAACCTTCCACAAGAACAAATTGAGGCCGCAGAAATTGATGGGGCAAGCAAATTCCAGATTTTCAAATCGATTACTTTCCCTCAAATTCTCTTGATTATGGCGCCTACTCTCATCCAGCAATTTATCGGAAATATCAATAACTTCAACGTGATCTACCTCCTTACTGGCGGTGGACCAACTAATTCAGACTTCTATCAAGCAGGTAGCACTGACCTCTTGGTGACATGGCTCTACAACTTGACTGTGACAGCAGCCGACTACAATCTCGCTTCTGTTATCGGTATCCTTATCTTTGTCATCTCAGCCGTCTTTAGCTTGCTTGCCTACACTCGTACAAGTTCTTACAAGGAAGGAGCTGCTAAATAATGAAAAACAAAAAACGCCTAACACTCAGTTTTACCTATATATTATTGATTGTGCTATCAATCATTTGGCTCTTTCCCATCGCTTGGGTTGTCCTAACTAGTTTCCGTGGTGAGGGAACTGCCTACGTTAACTACTTTATTCCAAAAACCTGGACTCTTGATAACTACACCAAACTCTTCACTCAGAATGTCTTCCCATTTGGACGCTGGTTTATGAATACCTTGGTTGTTGCCGTCTTCTCTTGTATCATTTCAACCTTTATTACGGTAGCAATGGCTTACTCACTCAGCCGTATCAAATTTAAACACAGAAATGGTTTCTTAAAACTTGCTCTTGTCCTTAACATGTTTCCTGGATTTATGAGCATGATTGCAGTTTACTATATCTTAAAAGCCCTCAATCTTGACCAAACACTTACCGCTCTTGTCCTTGTTTATTCATCTGGGGCAGCACTTGGTTTTTACATCGCCAAAGGGTTCTTTGATACCATCCCTTACTCATTGGACGAATCAGCTATGATTGACGGGGCTAGTCGTTTAGACATCTTCTTCAAGATTACCTTACCACTATCAAAACCAATCATCGTCTATACTGCCTTGATGGCTTTCATTGGACCATGGATTGACTTTATCTTTGCCAAGGTTATCCTCGGAGATGCGACAAGCAAATACACCGTCGCTATTGGACTCTTCTCAATGTTGCAACAAGATACCATCAACGACTGGTTCATGTCCTTTACAGCTGGGTCAGTTCTTATCGCCATTCCAATCACCCTTCTCTTCATGTTCATGCAAAAATACTACGTTGAAGGCATTACTGGCGGATCTGTTAAATAATCTCGAAAACGCACTTAGTTAGGAAACATTACTATGACAACATTAAATCTTAATCATATCTTTAAAAAATACCCAAACAGCACCCACTACTCTGTAGAAGATTTCAATCTCGACATCAAAGACAAAGAATTCATCGTTTTCGTTGGTCCTTCTGGTTGTGGGAAATCAACAACGCTTCGTATGGTCGCTGGTCTAGAAGACATCACCGAAGGTCAACTCCTCA
The DNA here is from genome assembly GCF_016908655.1 of Streptococcus saliviloxodontae. Taxonomy (GTDB): domain Bacteria; phylum Bacillota; class Bacilli; order Lactobacillales; family Streptococcaceae; genus Streptococcus; species Streptococcus saliviloxodontae. The sequence continues at coordinate 51,587 of NZ_JAFBEI010000001.1, read as the reverse complement.
TTGATGGTGAAGTGGTTAATGACAAATCACCTAAAGACCGCGATATCGCTATGGTCTTCCAAAACTACGCTCTCTACCCACACATGTCTGTCTATGAAAACATGGCTTTTGGACTTAAATTACGCAAATTCAAAAAAGATGACATTGACCAACGTGTTCGTGAAGCAGCAGCCGTTCTTGGTTTGACAGAATTCCTCGAACGTAAACCAGCAGACCTCTCTGGTGGTCAGCGTCAGCGTGTTGCCATGGGACGTGCTATCGTCCGTGATGCTAAGGTCTTTCTGATGGATGAACCTCTATCAAACTTGGATGCTAAGCTCCGCGTCTCAATGCGTGCCGAAATCGCTAAAATTCACCGTCGTATCGGTGCGACAACTATCTACGTTACCCACGACCAGACAGAAGCCATGACTTTGGCTGACCGCATCGTTATCATGAGCTCAACAAAAAATCCTGATGGTTCAGGTACTATCGGTCGTGTTGAACAAATCGGTACACCACAAGAACTCTACAACGAACCTGCTAATAAATTCGTCGCAGGCTTTATCGGAAGCCCTGCTATGAACTTCTTTGAAGTGACGGTTTCTAAAGATGCCCTCACTAACGACCAAGGGCTAGATATCGCTCTTCCAGCTGGTCAGGCTAAAATCTTGGAAGAAAAAGGTTATCTTGGTAAAAAAGTGATTTTCGGCATCCGTCCAGAGGATATCTCTAGCAAACATATCGTCCAAGAAGCTTACCCTAACGCCAATGTAACTGCTGAAGTTGTTGTGTCAGAGCTTCTAGGTGCTGAGACTATGCTCTATGTTAAACTAGGGCAAGATGAATTTGCAGCTCGTGTCGATGCGCGTGATTTCCATAATCCTGGAGAAAAAGTTAACCTAACCTTTAACGTTGCCAAAGGTCACTTCTTTGACCTAGAGTCTGAAAAACGTATCTAAAATCTCAGTCCAGACTAAATTAATCTGAGATGATATCTATTAACAAACGAAACTATTTTTAATGACCAGTATTTTGAGAGGTTTTATCACGGCACTGCTGTTCTAACATCTTTCAAAATCAAGTCAATGATACCTATGGAGTTATTATGAAACAACTTGTTCATTATCATTCACCAAAGGCACAAACAGTCCCTGTTTTGACATCAACTGTTGAGCTAAATTGGTTGGAACAGGATCGTTTCGGTTGGAGAGGAGAGCTAGCTAGTTCTCCTCTTTTAGAGACGGTTTCTGTAAGCGATTCCCAAAACACCTATACCTTTTCGTCAAATGGAGCTGATTTTCCTGAGCTTTGGCTGATTGAGGGCGACAGCCAGATTTATTTAGCCTATGAAGCAGCTATCACCAGTCCACATTACCGCCAGACAGATAGCTCCGCCTTTGACATGGCAAGCAACCATCAAGCATTTGATCAAAAATGGGGATTTGATGGCTGGCTAGGTTACTGCTACAAGCCTGAAAAAAGTTTGTTTAGACTTTGGGCTCCTACAGCTGAGAAGGTGTCGCTTGTCCTCTATGACAAGGCTGACGCAGACAAGGTCAGTCAACTCATCCCTATGACACGTGGACAAGAAATCAACACTTCTGAGCACAAGTACAATACCCAGGGCGTCTGGTTTGCGAAGCTAGAGGGTGACTACAAGGAAACCGTCTTTTGCTACCGTATCGAGCAGGCTGATGGTCGTCTGGTTGAAACTAGAGACCCGTATAGCACAGCTGTCACAGCTGACGGAAAACGCTCCGTTCTCCTAGATGCCAAAGCTATCGAGCCTGAAAACTTCCGTGTTTGTCACGGTGACGACGCTCCTTGGCGTTTGTCTAATCTAAGTCAGGCAACTGTCTATGAGATGCATATTCGTGATTTCTCTATCTCTGAAAGCTCAGGTGTACCAGAAAATCTTAGAGGAAGCTATCTGGGAGCTTGCCAGACTGGCACGCGCAATGCAGAAGGTCTTGCTACGACCTTGGACTACTTACAAGAAAGCCCTATCAGCTACGTCCAACTACAACCCATCTTTGATCACCACCAAAGCTTTGACCAAGAGGGCAATCTCCTCTACAACTGGGGCTACGATCCTGAAAACTATAATGTACCTGACGGCAGTTTTTCGAGCAATCCAAGTGACCCTAAGGCTCGTATCTTAGAACTTAAAACACTTATCCAAGCCTATCATGATGCAGGTATTGGTGTTATCATGGACGTGGTGTACAACCATACCTATTCTAAAACTGACTCTGCCTTTCAGCTGAGCGTTCCCTATTATTACTACCGAGTTAAAGCTGATGGTATCTTCTATAACGGCTCTATCTGCGGCAACGAAACTGCCAGCGAAAAAGAAATGATGCGCAAATATATGATTGACTCTATCCTCTACTGGGCAGAGACCTATAACATTGATGGTTTCCGATTTGACCTTATGGGATTACACGATATTGAGACAATGAAGGCAATCCGTCAAGCTCTGGATACGATTGACCCAAATATCATCATCTACGGAGAAGGTTGGGACATGGCTTGTGGTCTCAAACAAGAAGATAAGGCTATCAAAGCACATGCTGATAGACTAGAGCGTATCGGATTTTTCAACGATGATGCCAGAGATAGCATCAAAGGAGCTGAAATTTTTGGGGAACTCAAAAAAGGTTTTGTTTCAGGTCAACCTGTCGAAAAAGATCTCATGAAAGCTCTGGCTGGTAGCGCAGCATTTGTTGCCTACCAAAAAACTAGCCAAGTCGTCAACTACGTTGAAGCCCATGACAACTACACCCTTAATGACCTGCTCCTAGCACTGCATCCGCAAGATAATCAGGAAACGCATGATCGCCGTTGTCAATTAGCTAGCGCTCTTAATATCATCTCCCAAGGACTCTGCTTTATGCAGCTTGGACAAAGCTTCAACCGTAGTAAACTGGTAGCCACAGGTGACAAAGGACAGCTAACAGTCTCAGACAAAGAACGGGCTATGAATAGCTACAATGCCCCTGACAAGGTCAACCAGATCGACTGGAACCTAGCTAGTCCTTACCAAGAAAGTGATGACTTCCTCAAGCAGCTCATTCAACTCAAACGAGAACATAAGCAATTCTCACTGGAGGATTATCAAGATATTAGCAAAGCTATCACTGTCAATCAAGCTCAGAATGGGTCGGGCCTTGTTAGCTATGATATTGACTTAGGCACCAAAAACTATCGTGTTTTAATAACGAATCGACAAAAAGATTTGCTCCCCCTCGTTCAGGACTTATCAAACTGGCGTATCCTACTAAGCAATAACTTAGCAACAGATTTAAGCAAAAATATCCTCAGTGCCTATTCCCTTACTATCTTGGCAACTGATAATTAATAGACTTGTTCGGTAACTAAGTGAGTTAATTTTAAAATAACTGATACAAATAAGTTTGTGAAATGTTATTGTCCCAAATTTCAGGGTATCCGAACAAGTCTAATGAAAAACAACCAACTATTTACAAGTTGGTTGTTTTTTATTAACCAGTTAATTTTTTCTTGACCTTTTCCTCAAAAATGATATGATATATATAGTTAACTGGTTAATCATTTTACAACTAAGGTATCTAAAGGAGATAGAAATGGCAAAAAAATCTAAAATTGCTAGGTATGAGCGACAACTAAAACTGATTGAACAGTACGCAGACCTCCGTCGTGAACTCAAGGCTAAAGGAGACTATGAGGCTCTCCGCAAACTCCCTAGGGATTCCAATCCCAACCGTCTCAAAAATAGAGATATGATTGATGGACGCCCTCATGCCTACATGAGAAAATTCGGTGTTAGCCGTATCAATTTCCGTAAGCTAGCTCACAAAGGGCAACTCCCTGGAGTAAAAAAAGCCAGCTGGTAGAATGGACAAAAAAGTTTTTATCACACAAAAGAGGTTGGCTATCCAACCTCTTTTAGTTTAACTGGTAACAATAATAACGATTATCCACTTCTAGTAGCGGAAAGTCCACTGGCAAATCGCCTTTTTCAATTAGCTTAAAGCCAACTTTTTGATAGAACTGCTGCGCAGCTTGAAAGCGGTCGGTCGTCCCTAAAAAGACTGCCTGAAAGGCATGCTCACGACAATAAGTCAAATAACGATCAACCAATAAACGTCCTAATCCATAACGTCTATAGGCTTTAGCCACAAACATTTTTTTCAGAGCAACATTTCCATCTTTTAAAGCAACAAGACCAATACAAGCAACAACAGCCCCTTCCTTTGTCTTTACCGTCCAAAACTGTCCTCCTTTTTGTTGGTAAGAGGCTGCATCAGGTTGATCATCTAGGTCAATAGCAAGGCCAAATTCCTCTCTTTGGATGGACAAAATCAGGTCACTAACCGCTTGATTGTCCTCTTTTTCAAATACTGTAACAGTTACCATTGACTACAAAACCTCTCTCAATGCTGCCAAATCTTGGTCTGTCGTTGACCATGAGGTCGCTAGACGGATAATAGTGTGCTCATCATCGTATTTTTCCCAAAAACTATAAGCTAGCTTTTGAGCGAGTTCTTCCAGCTGACTGTTTTCCACAATGATAAATTGCTGATTGGTTGGTGAGGCGTAATAAAAACGGTAACCTTTGTCACGTAAGATAGCCTTGAGCTCCTCAGCCTGAGCAACAGCCTTACGACCGATTTCCACATAAAGATTATCCGTGAAGAAACGACTGAACTGAAGACCAAAAATTCTTCCTTTGGCTACTAGGGCACCGTGCTGTTTGACAATCGGCGTGAAATGCTTAGGCATATTATGTTTAGTGAAGACAACAGCTTCTCCAATAAGGGCACCCAGCTTGGTACCGCCGATGTAAAAGACGTGGCAAAGCTCTGCGATTGTCTCCAAAGTCACATCAGTCTCTGGCGAACCGAGGGCATAGCCTAGGCGGGCGCCATCCATGAAGAGAGGAATCTCATACTGGTCACAAAGCTCAGAGAGCTCCTGCAACTCAGCCTTGGTGTAAAGAGCGCCATACTCAGTCGGATGCGAAATGTAAACCATACCTGGAAAGACCATATGCTCGTGGTTGCCATCTGCGTAAAAATCTGCCAGATAGGCTGCCACATCAGCCGCTTTGATCTTACCATTTTCATGTGGTAGCGTTAGCACCTTGTGACCTGAAAACTCGATAGCTCCAGCTTCATGGGTCGAAATGTGCCCAGTCTCAGCAGCGATAACCCCCTCATAAGAGGCTAAGAGACTATTAATGACAACTTGATTGGTCTGCGTCCCGCCTGTTAAAAACTGCACCTGAGCCTGTGGACAATTGGTTGCCTGACGAATCTTTTCCACAGCTTCCTGTGTATAAGTATCTGTTCCATAACCAGATAGATTTTCTTCATTAGTCTCTACCAGCGTTTTTAACAACTCTGGATGAATACCTTCGTTATAATCATTTTCAAAGTGAATCATGTCAATACCTCTTGTTTTTCTAATTGCTGTTAGTATAACATAGTTAAAAGAAGAAACGCAAACCTGCCATTAGCACTACTCCCGTCACAACAGCTAAGAGGATATTTTTCGTCCTAGCTGCTACCCAAAAAGTAGGAAAAATAGCTAACAGCTCTAACCATTTGATACTTGGTAAAGCACCAGCTTTTTCTTCAAATACACTTGATAAGGTCAATGCAAAGATAATGGTGATGGGTAAGTAATTCAAAAAACGTAAGACAATATCTGGTAACCCCTTGTACTTGGTCAGGATAAAAGGAGCGATTCGAGGTAACCAGGTTACCAAGGCACCCAATACGATTGCGACATAAATCATCTCATTTGTCATCTAAAAGAACCCCCACAAAACAGCCAATAAACGTTGCTCCTAAAACAGCAACTGATGATGAAACAACAAGAAGCAACAATACATAGGACACCGTAACTGCTGCTAAAATCAAAAATAGCTTTTGCTTAGCTAACAACTGTAGCATCGCCGCTAATTGAGACTCAAAAATAGAAACAAACATGGCCACCAAAGCAAAATCCAAGCCAAAAATCTTAGGGTCAGGGATATAAGCACCTAAAATCGTTGCCAAATAAACCGAAACCACCCAAGTGATATAACCAGCTAGATTGTTACCATGCATCCAAAAAGGGCTGATTTCCTTAGTTCGTAAAGATTCATTAAGCATAACACCATAACTCTCATCAGTGATGAGTGTACCAATACCAATACCATGCCAGATAGAGACCTTAGGAAAGACCGTCGTTGCATGTAGGCTCATGAGAAAATTTCTCAAATTAATTAAAAAAACAGTCACTACCAACAAGGGAAGGTCAGCTCCCGATACCACCAGAGCACAAAAGGCAAACTGAGCAGAGCCCGCATAAATCATGGCGCTCATCAACCCCATCTGCAAAGGGCTCAAGCCCGAACTAGCCCCAACAACACCACAGGCAATACCAATGGATACATAACCTAAAGCTGTCGGTAGAGAAGCTTTGACGCCATCCTTAAACGCATTTTTTTCTATTGTCATCATTTTCCTATCTAAATGTTTTGTTGGTTCATAGACTAAACCTATTAGGTTTAAAAACACCCTTTTGAAAAGGTCAAAAGGATGACTTATCTATCAGATTAACTAATGTTAGATCCCAAAGTTTTAACAAGCTCTCTAGCCTTCGTACGTTGAAAAAGCAAGACTAGGCTTAGCATTGAGGTCAAAACCTGCAAAATGTCCCTTATCACGTTCCACCGCAGCCGCAAGGGCAATCATACCTGCATTGTCGCCACAGAGACGTAGTGGCGGGATAATCACGTCAACATCTGTGATTTCCTCTGCAAGACGTTCACGCAAGCCCTGATTAGCCGCAACACCACCTGCAACCACCAAGGTTTCCACAGGGTACTTCTCCAAAGCTTTCTTGGTTTTAGCTAGCAAAATATCCAAAACTGCAGCTTGGAAAGAAGCACATAAGTCCTCCAAGACAAGCGCCTCTCCTTTTTGTTCTGCATTATGGTGTAAATTGATAAAAGCTGATTTTAAACCTGAAAATGAAAATTCCAAATGGTCTTCCTTGATCATGGCACGTGGGAAATCATAGACATCTTGCCCCTTATGAGCGAGTTCATCAATCTCACGACCCGCTGGATAGGTCAAGCCCATAACACGACCAACCTTGTCATAAGCCTCTCCAACAGCATCGTCACGCGTCTCACCAACGATATGATAATTTCCTGGCTCTGTCACGTAAACCAGCTCTGTATGTCCTCCAGACACCAAAAGAGCCATCAGTGGGTAGGTCAATTCCTTAACCTCACGCGCTGCCATCAAGTGACCAGCCATGTGGTTGACAGGAATAAGTGGCAAGTTATTAGCCCAAGCAAAGGCTTTCGCCGCAGCCATTCCCACCAAAAGCGCTCCGACTAGCCCTGGTCCGTAAGTCACAGCCACTGCTTCTAGCTGATTAGCTTCAATCCCTGCCTCACGCAGAGCATCCTCGATACAAGTTGTGATAACTTCAACGTGATGGCGACTGGCAACCTCAGGCACCACGCCACCAAACCGCTTGTGGCTCTCCACCTGACTGGCAATGATATTGCTCAGCAGTTCCTTATCATTTTTCAAAACGGCAACACTGGTCTCATCACACGACGACTCGATTGCCAATAAATATCTATCTGTCATATTCTGTTTCATTATTTATTTCCTTTACGCTGCATCAGCAAGGCATCTTCCTTTGGCTCATGGTAATAGTCCTTGCGCTGCCCGATGACCTCGAAACCATGTTTTTGGTAAAGGGCTTGCGCCGCTTTATTTGACGCACGCACCTCTAAGAAAATCGTTTCATTTCTCTCAGCCAAATGCTGCATGAGCTTATCAGCGTAGCCTTGGCCTTGATAGGCTCTTAGAACAGCAATATTGGTGATTTCAAGCTCACCAACAAGATTTTGAATGGCTAAAAAACCAACAATCTCATCTCTGTCAGACACAAAAAAGTAATCCGTATTATCCTGCTCAAAGTCTCTGCCAATCTGTTCCAGATTCCAAGGAGAGTTACCATAAACGTCTTCTAAAATAGCGAAAGTTGCTCTCACATAGTCTTCTGTCAGCATGATTAAACCCTCTTGATATAGTCGGACGAGCCTTCTTCATGCGTTTTGAGCCAATTTTCCTCTGCCTCAACTTTTTTCAAGTAATTAGGCAAAAAGGCATCCACATCATCAGGTTCCTTGTCCTTACCAAGTGCAACCAGAAGTCTAGCTGATGGCAAGGTTTCTTTGATATGAGCCTGTGCCATTACTTCCTCAATCTGCTGGCGGAAATTGACCACTTCTCCAACAAACATGACCTTATCACGTCCTTTGACCTCTTCCAAAATGGTATCAAGACTGGCATGACGGTCTGGGCTAATGCTTCTTCCATTTTCATAAAAACCAACGTAGGCATTATTGCGGCGTGCATCTATCAATGGAACAATTAAACCATCGAATGCCACATCCGTCAGAGCAGCGAGACTAGACACTCCTACCAAGTCAATCTTAAGGGCGTAAGCCAAAGTCTTAGCAGTCGCTACTGCCATACGAAGCCCTGTGTAAGACCCTGGACCTTCTGCCACCACAATACGATTAAGATCTTGTGGGGTCAAATCGCAAGTTGATACCAAGTAGTCAATACTTGGCATAAGGGAGATACTATGGTTCTTCTTAACGTTTATAGTGAGTTCACCAAGTAAAACCTCATCTCGATAGAGCGCTATCGCAAGGGCTTGACTTGATGTGTCAAAGGCTAAAATATTCATCGTGACCTTTCCTTTATCCGAATTTTGTCTTACCTATTATAGCATAAAACCATAAGGGCGAACATTCCTCAAGTTTTTCTAGCATTTCCTTTTCCAAAGTGCCACAATATGGTATAATTTTAGTAATTGTAAACGAATCAAGGCTAAGGCCACTACTCTTAAAAATTTCATATTTTCTAGTTAAAAATAGCAGTCTAGCTATCCTTTTAACTGTTTTTTGATGATTTGGATTAGCCATGATCATATCTCGAAGACAATCTTCATATCAGAAAGGAACACCATGATTTATAAAGTTTTCTACCAAGAAACAAAAACACGTAACCCACGTCGCGAACTAACTAAGGCACTTTACCTTGATATTGATGCTGATCAAGAATTAGAAGGACGCATCAAAGCACGTAAACTCGTCGAAGAAAAAACAGCCTATAACATTGAATTTATCGAGCTTCTCTCAGATAAACACCTCGAATACGAAAAGGAAACTGGTGCCTTCGAACTAACAGAACTCTAAGAAAGGAACCCTATCTTTTATGAGTAATATCAATCTTAAACCTGAAGAAGTTGGGGTTTATGCGATTGGTGGTCTGGGAGAAATCGGTAAAAATACTTACGGTATCGAATACCAAGATGAAATTATCATCGTAGATGCTGGTATCAAATTCCCAGAAGATGACCTCTTAGGTATCGACTATGTTATCCCTGATTATTCTTACATCGTTGAAAACATTGATCGTATCAAGGCTCTTGTCATCACCCACGGTCACGAAGACCACATCGGTGGTATTCCTTTCCTTCTCAAACAGGCTAATATCCCTATTTACGCAGGACCACTAGCTCTGGCGCTAATCAAAGGAAAACTCGAAGAGCACGGACTTTTACGAGATGCTACACTTTATGAAATCAATCACAATACTGAGTTAACCTTCAAAAATCTAAGTGTAACTTTCTTCCGCACAACTCACTCGATTCCAGAGCCTCTAGGAATCGTTATCCACACACCTCAAGGGAAAATTGTCTGTACTGGTGACTTCAAATTTGACTTCACTCCAGTTGGAGAACCTGCTGACCTTCACCGCATGGCAGCCCTAGGTGAGGAAGGAGTCCTCTGTCTACTATCAGACTCAACAAATGCTGAGGTACCGACCTTTACCAACTCAGAAAAAGTCGTCGGACAATCCATTATGAAGATCATCGAAGGCATCCAAGGACGTATCATATTTGCATCCTTTGCTTCAAACATCTTCCGTCTCCAACAAGCTGCAGAAGCTGCTGTTAAAACCGGACGTAAAATTGCTGTTTTCGGACGATCTATGGAGAAAGCTATTGTTAACGGTATTGAACTTGGTTATATAAAAGTTCCAAAAGGAACCTTCATCGAACCCAACGAGATTAAAGAATACCACGCCAGTGAGATTCTAATCATGTGTACAGGATCACAGGGTGAATCAATGGCTGCGCTAGCACGTATTGCCAATGGAACACACCGCCAAGTCACACTACAGCCAGGTGATACAGTTATCTTCTCATCAAGCCCAATTCCTGGTAACACCACAAGTGTTAACAAATTGATTAACACCATTCAAGAAGCTGGCGTTGATGTTATCCATGGTAAAATTAATAATATCCACACCTCAGGTCACGGTGGACAACAAGAGCAAAAATTGATGCTCCGCTTAATTAAGCCGAAGTACTTCATGCCAGTTCACGGTGAGTATCGCATGCAAAAAGTCCATGCCGGACTTGCCGTTGATACAGGGGTTGAAAAGGATAACATCTTCATCATGGAAAACGGTGATGTCCTCGCCCTCACTAAAGACTCTGCCCGTATCTCTGGTCATTTCAATGCACAAGATATTTACGTTGACGGTAACGGTATCGGCGATATCGGAGCGGCAGTTCTTCGCGATCGACGTGATCTCTCAGAAGATGGTGTCGTTCTAGCTGTTGCAACAGTTGATTTCAAATCAAAAATGATTCTTGCAGGACCAGATATCCTCAGCCGAGGATTCATCTACATGCGTGAATCTGGCGATCTCATTCGTGAAAGCCAACGCGTGCTTTTCAACGCTATTCGGATCGCTCTCAAGAATAAGGATGCCAGCATCCAGTCTGTCAATGGTGCTATTGTTAACGCTCTTCGTCCTTTCCTCTATGAAAAGACTGAACGTGAACCAATTATTATCCCTATGGTGCTAACACCAGACAATAACTAATAAAAATCCGAAATGGTTAGTAACCATTTCGGATTTTTTCTATTAACTATTCGGATAGATATATGAGACAGCACCTGCTGTAACACTATTAGTTGGATTAAACCAACCACGATAATTAGCTAATGCCATATTACCAGCATAGTTAGATTCCAAAACTTGAATTTGACCATTTGCTGAAACATCTGTAACGTAGGCGACGTGTCCATAGCCACCATCAGTCCAACAAATGATAGACCCGACTACTGGTGTTGTACCAACATTATAGCCATCTGCTGCAGCATTAGTAGCCCAATCACCACCATTTCCCCAGCTATTACTTGCCCAAGTTGCTATAGATTTGACTCCCCAGGTACATTGCCCAACTGGGTAGAGATTACTTGAATCGCTACTTGTATAGCTATAGCTATAGCTATAATCACTGTAGTCATCAGCACTAGCCATTTGACCAGACCAAAGCAGAGCCATCGAAGATAGAGCGAACGTCGCTGTAGCAAGTGTTTTTGTTAGTTTCATTATTCAAGAGTTCCTTTCAACTATAATATTTTGATCTAAACTCCTAAACCTCTTTTTCACATATAGCCTCTCTATCATAACGAACCTTTATGACAAACCTATGACAAAACCTTTAATAACATAACAGCTAATTTAGCATTCCTTTTCTAGCACCTCTCTTTAAGCTTAAAAGGCTTTCATTTAAGAAAAAGAGCCTATCCTCTTTATTGATATTTTATACAGTAGTTGATTAAACATAGACCACTCAGGTAGCTACTAAAAATAAAGACCTACTGACACAAAAAAGGTAAACTATCATCCATGACAATTTACCTCTTATCTATCTTAAGCATTTGGATAAATATAGTGAACCGTTCCCGCTGTAACACTATTAGTTGGATCAAACCAACCACGATAATTATCAATCCAACGCTGGGATTTGTAATTTGATTCCAATACTTGAATCTTAGTATCACTCTCAACTGCTGTCACATAGGCAACATGCCCATAGCTTCCATCCGTCCAACAGATGATAGAGCCAACTACAGGGGTAGTGCCGACAGCATATCCTGCCGCAGCTGCACTTGAAGCCCAGTCACCTCCATTTCCCCACCAGTCACCTGCCCAAGGGGCCAATTCTTTAACACCCCAAGTACATTCACCCAGTGGATAGGTATTGGTAACATTACCATTCTCATCAACTTCTAGAGTCTGTCCATACTCATTTTGAATCACATTCAGGGCTTGGCCTGTTGAATAATCTAGACTAATAGCAGGGCTAGTAGCTGTGTTATCATCATTACTTGCTACAGTAGTTGCAGATACTGCAAGCGTCTGACCTGGCAAAATCAAACTATCTACAGTCATTCCGTTAAGACTTGCCAAGTCATACATATCCATACCATGCTGGCTAGCTATACTATAGAAAGAATCTCCTTCTTGAATCGTATAACTATCAGCCTTAACTTCTTGAGCCAGTAAACCAACTCCCAAAAAAGCCGAAAGAATCATAGATGTCTGTTTCATTTTATTTTTTGTAAAAATCTTCTGTTGCATTTCTAAACCTCCCAAATGACACTTTATAGTATAACAATTAAATGTAACAATATTATAAAAAAGCAATAAAGTTAGATTACATTTTAATTCTAAAGACACATAAAACTCATTTAAAAATAAATTTAGACAAAAAGAGAGCAAATCAAGGTTTGCTCTCTTCACAACTCAATTATTATTAATAAATATCTAGGTAGTTATCAATTTCCCATTGTGAAACAAAGGTTGCGTATGAAGACCATTCAATACGTTTTGCTTCAAGGAAGTTAGTGTAGATGTGGTTACCAAGCGCAGCCTTAACGACATCATCAGTTTGAAGAGCTTTAAGCGCATTATGAAGTGTTGATGGCAAATCAATGATACCTGCTTCTTTACGCTCTTCAGCTGTCATGGCATAGATGTTTGTCTCAACTGGTGCTGGTGCTTCGATTTTATTTTCAATACCATCAAGACCTGCTTCGAGAAGAACTGCCAAGGCAAGGTATGGATTTGCCATTGGATCAACTGAACGAAGCTCAAGACGAGTTCCCATACCACGTGATGCAGGAACGCGAATAAGTGGTGAACGGTTACGACCAGCCCATGCGATATAAACTGGAGCTTCGTATCCTGGAACCAAACGTTTGTATGAGTTAACAGTTGGGTTGATAATCGCTGTGTAGTTGTAAGCATGCTTCATCAAACCACCCAAGAAATAGTAAGCATCTTGTGATAATTGCATACCACGTGGATCTTCTGGATCAAAGAAGGCATTTTCACCCTTATCATTAAAGAGTGACATATTACAGTGCATACCACTACCTGCAATACCATATTTAGGTTTAGCCATGAAGGTAGCATAAAGACCATGTTTACGAGCAATTGTCTTAACAACCAACTTGAACATTTGAATATTGTCACAAGCTTTCAAAACATCAGCGTATTTAAAGTCAATTTCGTGCTGACCTACTGCAACTTCGTGGTGGCTCGCTTCTACTTCAAAGCCCATCTGAGTCAAAACATTAACAATTTCACGACGTGTGTTATCTGCCAAGTCAGTTGGAGCAAGGTCGAAATAACCACCACGGTCATTTACTTCAAGAGTAGGATTTCCTTGTTCATCCATTTTGAAAAGGAAAAATTCAGGTTCTGGACCGAGGTTAAATGATTTATAACCAACTTCTTCCATGTGACGAAGTGCTTTTTTCAAGTTGCCACGAGGGTCACCTGCAAAAGGCTCACCTTCTGCAGTGTAAATATCACAGATCAATCCTGCGACAGCACCATTTTCGTCACCCCAAGGGAAAACAGTCCAAGTATCGAGATCTGGGTAGAGGTACATATCTGATTCATTGATGCGTACAAATCCTTCAATTGATGAGCCATCAAACATCGCTTTGTTTGACAAGACTTTATCCAATTGCTCGTCAGTAGCTGGGATCTCCACATTCTTCATTACTCCCAAGATGTCTGAGAACATCAAACGGAGGAAAGTTACATTTTTTTCCTTAACTTCACGACGAATGTCAGCTGCTGTGATTGCCATAATTATAGGTCTCCTTTTTATTCAAACCAAATTAAGACGTATGATTCTACATACGAAAACTACCAAATTGTGTCGGGTTAGCAAAACCACCCTGATTACGGAGTTCATCATGCAAGATACGACGAACATCAGCATCAGTCAAAGGCTGCGTTCTTTGTTCTGCCTTATTCTTACGACTAGCATATTCTTTCTTGATAGCTGCCATATTTAACCCTTCATCAAGCAAATCTTTAATGTCTAACAAGACATCCATGTCTTTTAAAGAATAGAGTCTACGATTACCAGAACTACGATCTGGGGTCAATAAGCCTTGATCTTCATAGTATCGGATCTGCCTTGCAGATAAATCGGTTAATTTCATAACAGTTCCAATAGGAAAAACTGCTAGAGAACGCCGGAGTTCTTTTTCTTTCATGACTTCCTCCTCTCACCCTTCCATTATATTCTGAATATTTGGACATGTCAAGCCTAATGTTATATTTTATAACATATATTTAGGGGATTTATTCGCTTCTTAAAAAATATCTCTAGATAAGCAAAATAAGATAGATAGTCTCACTGCTAAATAGTGTTAGACCACCTATCCCATTTTTTAGTAACTATAATATCAGTCAAATAAGGTCCTTATGCCTTGTTATATCATATACAATAGTATCAGTACTCTTACCTCATTCTTAATGCTTCGAGAAATACGATTTTATACGAGACAAATCATAATTAACAAACATAGCAATGAAAACACCACAAAAGGTTTCAAAAATACGTGCTAAAACATATAATATCGTATCGCCTGCGGGTATTGATAAAGTAATAATCAAAAGCGCTGACACACCACCAATAATACCAGCTTTATTATTCATGGCAACATTTATCATGATTGTCAGCATTGTTAAAAGCGGAACTAAACACAAGGTTACCCAAATAGCACCATGAAACCAACCTCGAATAAAGTAAAAAATCAGAGATAAGACTCCTCCTATTGTGTTTCCTAGAATACGAGAAGTTCCAAAATGGACACTTTTATCAAAATCTTCACGCAAACTAAAAACAGCAGTCAAAGCACCTATCTGAGTCCCTTGCCAACCCAAAGTAAAAAACATAAGCAATACTAAGAAAACGGAGATTCCCGTTTTTAAAGTACGCATCCCTAGCCTAAATTGCTTTGGATCAAACTTGTAGTTCATAACCACTCCTCTAATCTAAAAAAATACTTCCTTAGTGTATCACAAAATTTTTAAAATTGTAATAGTTTACTAAAATAATCTATTTCTTTATCACTCAAATCTGATGAATATAGTATTTTTAACCTTTTTCCTAAAATCGTCTCTTTCTCATATTTATACCTACTAAATCAATAATCTTATCACCTTTATCGCTTCACAAACGCAATTAATCCTCTATTTACAACAAACTTACCTCGATATTACCTGATTTTGAACTAAGTTTTATCAAATGGAGATCAAAAAAGAACCTAAAGCATGCGCCTTAGATTCTTTTCTAGTCTTTAAAAAGACATATTATTTTTCAGTCAATGCTGCAAGACCTGGAAGAACTTTACCTTCAAGGAGTTCCATTGAAGCACCACCACCTGTTGAGATCCATGAGAATTTATCTGCACGGCCAAGATTGATTGCTGCTGCTGCTGAGTCACCACCACCGATGATTGATTTAACACCTGGTTGTTTCACGATAGCGTCCATTACACCAATTGTACCAGCTTGGAAGTCAGGGTTTTCAAATACACCCATTGGTCCGTTCCATACAACTGTTTTAGCACCTGTAAGGGCTTCGTCAAATTTAGCGATTGATTTTGGACCGATGTCAAGACCAAGGAAACCTTCTGAAACAGCTTCACCTTCAGTATCACGAACTTCAGTGTAACCTGCAAATGCATTAGCTTCTTTTGAGTCAACTGGTAAGATCAATTTGCCGTTTGATTTTTCAAGAAGAGCTTTTGCAACATCAAGTTTGTCTTCTTCTACAAGTGAGTTACCGATTTCGATACCTTGAGCTTTGTAGAATGTATAAGTCATACCACCACCGATAAGAACTTTATCAGCTTTTTCAAGAAGGTTTTCGATAACACCGATTTTATCTGAAACTTTTGAACCACCAAGAATAGCTACGAATGGACGTTCTGGAGTTTCAACTGCTTCTTGGATATAAGCAATTTCGTTTTCAAGAAGGAAACCAGCAACTGCTTTTTCAACATTTGCAGAGATACCAACGTTAGATGCGTGAGCACGGTGAGCTGTACCGAATGCATCATTTACAAAGATACCATCTCCAAGTGATGCCCAGTATTTACCAAGTTCTTCATCATTTTTAGATTCTTTTTTGCCGTCAATATCTTCAAAACGAGTGTTTTCAACCAAAAGAACTTGTCCATCTTCAAGAGCATTAATAGCTGCTTCCAAGTCAGCTCCACGAGTAGCACCTGGGAAGACAACTTCTTGACCAAGTTTAGCAGACAAGTCTGCAGCAACTGGTGCAAGTGATTTACCTTCTTTATCTGCTTCTTCTTTAACACGTCCAAGGTGAGAGAAGAGGATTGCACGACCACCTTGTTCGATGATGTACTTGATAGTTGGAAGAGCCGCAGTAATACGGTTGTCGTTAGTGATAACGCCATCTTTCAAAGGTACGTTAAAGTCAACACGAACGAGAACTTTTTTACCTTTCAATTCAACGTCTTTAACAGTCAATTTAGCCATTAGTAAGACTCCTTTAAAATTTTTATACAGGTTCATTATACCATAATTTCTTCTCCCCTGCCAAAATAAAGGAAAAATTTCACAAAAAAGCCTTGTAAATCATTACTAATCTCTATCTAACAAAAAATAGTTGATATCGTGAAACTCACTCTATCAACTATCATATTATTTATAACCAACTAAAGCATCGTGGCGAGCACTGACCTTACCTTTAGAATCTAAACTTTTACCATTATATAAAGCAGTTTCCCAAGAACCATACATTGGGTTGGCAAAAATGATAAATTTATCCCCAAATTCTCCTTGCAAACTATCAAATAATTGCTCTCTATCTTTTGTAGATGTTTTTGAGAAATCTGCAAAGTCAACTAAGTTATCCCCGAATAAGAGGATTAGATTAGTTGATTCTTGAACCTTTTGACGTCTGCTTTCTTTAGATGTCATACCATCCTCATAAAAAAGCAAGTGATCTTCACCTTGTACTGGCAAACCTTGTTCTTTTAGGTTCTCCTCAGTCGCCTTAACCTGTGAACTCGTTCTATCTGATATATAGTAAATCTGAACGCCATTGTCATTAGCATAATTTAGAAAATCTTTTGCACCTGGTAATGGCTTAGCTTCTTTCTTTTGAACCCATTCATCCCACTCACTGGCATTAAAACTTGATCCATCGATAACATTTTGTGATTGATAAGGACTATTATCCAGCACTGTTTCATCTAAATCTAAGACTATTGAATAAGGTTTATCACTAGCCTTACTAAGCCAACTCTCTAATCTTAACTTGCCAAGACTATATCCTTGTAAATAGATAGCCTTAGCTTCTTCTGATGTTTGATACCATAACGCAGACATGGTATTTTCATCACTGCTCAACTTATCATAAGTCATCGTAGCCTTGTCTGCTGAACTTTGCGTTTTTGATGCTGTACTAGATGAACTATTTGTAGAGCAAGCTCCTAAAACTACTAGACTAGTTGTAACAACCGTTAGTGCAATAAAATTTCTGATTTTCATAATTTACCTCTTATGTTTTTATAATCTTAATGGTATATGATTTTGAGACAATTGTCAATCACTTACACTTGCGATTTCATTATTCTATCTAATGTGTTCCTAATATATAAAAGTAAAAAAACCTTCAGAATAGTAATTCTAAAGGTTTTTCTATCTAACTAATAAGATTTATTTAGTTAAAATTATTTTGCAATTTTTGCGAAGTACTCAAGAGTACGTACAAGTTGTGAAGTGTATGACATTTCGTTGTCGTACCATGAAACAACTTTAACCAATTGTTTACCGTCAACGTCAAGAACTTTAGTTTGAGTTGCGTCAAACAATGAACCGTATGAGATACCAACGATATCTGATGATACGATTGGATCTTCGTTGTAACCGTATGATTCGTTTGAAGCAGCTTTCATAGCAGCGTTAACTTCTTCAGCTGTAACGTTTTTGTCAAGTACAGCTACCAATTCAGTTACAGAACCTGTTGGAACTGGAACACGTTGTGCAGCACCGTCAAGTTTACCGTTCAATTCTGGGATAACAAGACCGATAGCTTTAGCAGCACCAGTTGAGTTAGGAACGATGTTTGCTGCAGCAGCACGTGCACGACGAAGGTCACCACCACGGTGTGGTCCGTCAAGAACCATTTGGTCACCAGTGTAACCGTGGATAGTTGTCATAAGACCTTCTTGAACACCGAAGTTATCGTGAAGAGCTTTAGCCATTGGTGCAAGACAGTTTGTAGTACATGAAGCACCTGAGATAACTGTTTCAGTACCATCAAGGATGTCGTGGTTAGTGTTGAAAACGATTGTTTTAACATCGTTACCACCAGGAGCAGTGATAACAACTTTTTTAGCACCGTTTTCGTGGATGTGTTGCTCAGCAGCTGCTTTAGAAGCAAAGAAACCTGTAGCTTCAAGAACGATTTCTACACCGTCAGTTGCCCAGTCGATGTTTCCTGGTTCACGTTCAGCAGAAACTTTAACGAATTGACCGTTAACTTCGAATCCACCTTCTTTAACTTCAACAGTACCGTCGAAACGACCTTGAGTTGTATCGTATTTCAACAAGTGTGCAAGCATGTTTGGATCTGTAAGGTCATTGATACGTGCAACTTCAACACCTTCTACGTTTTGGATACGACGGAAAGCAAGACGACCGATACGACCGAAACCGTTAATACCAACTTTAACTACCATTAGTGATTTCCTCCTTATGAAAATCAAAAAAATTATTTTTTAGAGAGCAAGCTCTCAAACCATATGTGAAAAGATTAACTTGACTAAAGACAATTCAACCTTTCAACGTTCTTATTATATAACTATTTGGCTAAAAAAGCAACTAATTTTGCACGCAATGCGTTACTGACAGTGCTATAGCAGGAATAATAAATTTTATCAAAATCGTTATTTTTTATGTTAGTAGCTCAGCAATTTTCACATAGAAAAATAAAAAAATCTGAGATAAAATCTCAGATTTTTAGAAATTATTCACCAGAGTTTTTCTTGATGATTTCTTCTTGAACTGACTTAGGAACATCTTCATAGTGGTCAAATACCATCATGAATGTACCACGTCCTTGAGTTGCAGAACGAAGAACTGTTGCGTAACCGAACATTTCAGCAAGTGGAACGAAGGCACGAACAACTTGTGTGTTACCACGTGCTTCCATACCGTCAACACGACCACGACGTGCAGTCACGTGACCCATAACGTCACCGAGGTTGTCTTCTGGAGCTGTGATTGTAACAAGCATCATTGGTTCAAGGATAGCTGGTTGTGCTGATTTAGCAGCTTCTTTAAGGGCAAGTGATGCAGCGATCTTGAAGGCTGTTTCAGATGAATCGACATCGTGGTATGATCCATCGTAAAGTTTAGCTTTAACGTCAACCATTGGGTAACCAGCAAGAACACCGTTTGCCATAGATTCTACAAGACCTTTTTCAACGGCTGGGATGAATTCACGAGGAACCACACCACCGACGATAGCGTTTTCGAATTCGAATCCTTTACCTTCTTCGTTAGGAGTGAATTCGATCCAAACGTCACCGAATTGACCTTTACCACCAGATTGGCGTTTGAAGAATCCACGTGCTTGTGTAGAAGCGCGGAATGTTTCACGGTATGATACTTGAGGCGCACCAACGTTAGCTTCAACTTTGAATTCACGTTTCATACGGTCAACAAGGACGTCAAGGTGAAGCTCACCCATACCTGAGATAACTGTTTCACCAGTTTCAACGTTTGTTTCAACGCGGAATGTTGGATCTTCTTCAGCAAGTTTTTGAAGAGCGATACCCATTTTATCTTGGTCAGCTTTAGATTTTGGCTCAACCATCAATTGGATAACTGGTTCTGGAACTTCGATTGACTCAAGGATAACTTTAGCTTTCTCATCAGTCAATGAGTCACCAGTAGTTGTATCTTTCAAACCAACGGCAGCGGCGATATCACCAGCGTAAACTTGTTGGATTTCTTCACGGCTGTTAGCGTGCATTTGAAGGATACGTCCGATACGTTCACGTTTACCTTTTGAAGTGTTAAGAACGTATGAACCTGATTCAAGGATACCTGAGTAAACACGGAAGAATGTCAAACGACCTACGAATGGGTCAGTCATGATCTTGAAGGCAAGCGCTGCAAATGGCTCTTCATCAGATGCTGGACGTGTTTCTTCTTCGTCAGTATCAGGGTTGATACCTTTGATTGCAGGGATGTCAAGTGGGCTTGGAAGGTAGTCGATAACTGCATCAAGCATCAATTGAACACCTTTGTTTTTGAAGGCTGAACCACAAAGAACTGGGAAGAACTCAACGTTGATAGTTGCTTTACGGATAGCAGCTTTCAATTCGTCGTTAGTGATTTCTTCACCTTCAAGGTATTTCATCATAAGGTCTTCGTCAGTTTCTGCAACTGCTTCAACCAATTTTTCACGGTATTCTTCAGCTTGTTCTACGTACTCAGCTGGGATATCTTCTTCAAGAATATCTGTACCAAGGTCGTTAGTGTAGATTTCAGCTTTCATTTTGATCAAGTCAATGATACCACGGAAATCATCTTCAGCACCGATTGGCAATTGAATTGGGTGAGCGTTCGCTTGAAGACGGTCGTGAAGTGTGCTTACTGAGTAAAGGAAGTCAGCACCGATTTTGTCCATTTTGTTAGCGAAAACGATACGAGGTACACGGTACTCAGTTGCTTGACGCCAAACTGTTTCAGTTTGTGGCTCAACACCTGATTGTGCATCAAGAACAGTTACGGCACCATCAAGAACACGGAGTGAACGTTGAACTTCGATTGTGAAGTCCACGTGACCTGGTGTATCGATGATGTTAACACGGTGACCATCCCATTGCGCTGTTGTAGCGGCAGATGTGATTGTGATACCACGTTCTTGCTCTTGCTCCATCCAGTCCATTTGTGAAGCACCTTCGTGAGTTTCACCGATTTTGTGGATTTTACCAGTATAGTAAAGGATACGCTCAGTTGTTGTTGTTTTACCGGCATCGACGTGAGCCATGATACCGATGTTACGAGTTTTTGCTAGTGAAAATTCGCGAGCCATTAGGTTATTTCTCCTATAATTTTATTTTACTTGTTTATTATACCATGATTTAGCAAAAACGGATAGGCAGGACCTACCCGTTTGTTACTTTTTATTGCTGATAAAGATAGCTGGTTTTAGCTAATAAATACCAAAGCAGTCTAATCTTACCAACGGAAGTGTGCAAATGCACGGTTTGCTTCAGCCATTTTGTGAGTATCTTCACGTTTTTTAACTGATGCACCAGTGTTGTTTGCAGCATCCATGATTTCTTTTGCAAGACGATCTTTCATAGTGTGTTCACCACGAGCACGTGATGCATTAACCAACCAACGAAGACCAAGTGTAGTACGGCGTTCTGGACGAACTTCAACTGGGACTTGGTAGTTTGAACCACCAACACGACGTGCACGTACTTCAAGTACAGGCATGATGTTGTCCATAGCTGTTTCAAACACTTCAAGTGCATCTGTACCAGTTGCTTCTTTGATTGCTTCAAAAGCATCGTAGACGATTGTTGCAGCAGTACCGCGTTTACCGTCAAGCATTACACGGTTGATAAGACGTGTAACGATTTTTGAATTGTACAATGGATCTGGCAATACTTCGCGTTTAGGCGCTCTATTTTTACGACTCATTTTATCTTATCTCCCTTCTTATCCTTTAGGACGTTTAGCACCGTATTTAGAACGGCTTTGTTTACGATCAGCTACACCTGCAGTATCAAGTGCACCACGGACGATATGGTAACGTACCCCTGGAAGGTCTTTTACACGTCCACCACGGATAAGAACAACGCTGTGCTCTTGGAGGTTGTGTCCGATACCTGGGATGTAAGCAGTAACTTCAATAAGGTTGCTCAAACGTACACGAGCAAATTTACGAAGGGCTGAGTTAGGTTTTTTAGGTGTCATTGTTCCAACACGTGTTGCAACACCACGTTTTTGTGGTGCAGATACGTTTGTTTGAACTTTTTTGTGGCTGTTGTAACCAACGTTCAAGGCTGGTGATTTAGATTTTTCAACTTTAGATTTACGTGGTTTACGTACCAACTGGTTGATTGTAGGCATCTACATTTCTCCTGTGTTTTTTATTTTTGGTTGATATGGCACTCGGTGACAGCCCATATCTGGGTGTACTTTTGCAACTATTGTCAGCACGTCTCTGTACACTTATGAGAGACCAAAAGTAAAAAGTACCGTCTATAATAATATCATAGACAGCACTCTTTGTCAATTTTTTTCATATATTTTAGTCAAAAATATTTCCAACTTCAACATGTACGCGGTTATTTTTAACATCAATCTCTGAAACACTCAATAGCGATTTATAGTCAAATGAATCGCGTTCTTCTTGAGTATTATCCGCAAAAACAGCAACTCCAACTAATGTAGAATCGAATTCCTTCAATAAGCTAACCATACCTGAAATAGTTCCGCCACCTTTTAAGAAATCATCCACAATCAAAACACGACTGTTAGCTTTCAAACTACGTTTTGACAAGAACATCTTCTCAATACGGTCACTCGATCCACTAACATAGTTAACCGATACCGTTGAACCTTCTGTGATTTTTAAATCACGGCGTACAATAACAAACGGAACATTCAGAACATTAGCAACAGCATTTGCCAAAGGAACCCCTTTCGTCGCAACAGTCATCACGGCATCTACTTTTTGCCCCTTAAAAGCGTTAGCGATGATACGTCCTACGCTCTGCAATACATGTGGTGTACTGAGAAGATCTGATAAGTAGATGTAACCTCCTGGAAGAATACGATCACTTTCAGAAAGACTCTCACAAAGCTCTTGGACGATCTTTTTGGCTTCATCTATCGCAATCGTAGGGGTGAAGATGACGCCTCCACTTGCTCCTGTAACTGTCTCAATCTCACCAATATGACTTTCTTCGAATGCTTTCTTAATAATAGCAATATCCTCTGAAATCGAAGATTTTGCTGCTTCATACTTCTCTGCAAAGGTATTCAAACTTGTTAATTGGTATGGGTTGTTAATCAGGTAATTCGAGATAACAACCATACGCTCACTACGTCTTAATTTCATGTTTACTCCATTTTCTTTTTTCAAATAAAGCCATCTCTTTTCTTGAGGATAGAGACATCAAAATATTAGGAACTAATAAACAGAACCCATCAATAAGATTCTGTTTTCATTGTGCAAATAGCTATCAGATAAGCTCTTACTTTACCTGTCGTTCATAATAGACAAATGGTTCATTTGATCAGTGTCATTCAATGGTATTATATCATAAGAGAAAGAAAAAACGAACATTTCGCTTTGAAAAATGTCCATTTTTGTTAAATTTAATGATTATATTTGGGTTTATAGAAGGAACGATTGTCCATTGCAAAAAGACGGTTCGTCATTTCCCCTTCTCTGACCTGATTAAGTGCCGTCAGCATCATCATCATGTTGGCATCGATATTGTCAATCATATGGATAATTTCAGCTTCCATAATACGAGGACGAACTGGGCTGCCGTACTCTAACAAGCCATGGTGACTTAGAACCACGTGTCTCAAGATAGTGACTTCCTCTTTATCATCCGGAATATTTAATTCTAAGATTACCTTAGTGATTTCTTCATCAATTAAAGCAATATGACCAATCAAGTTTCCACGAATGGTGTACTCTGTATTTTCAGGACCAGATAACTCAATCACTTTAGCCAAATCATGTAGCATAATGCCTGCATAGAGCAAACTCTTGTTAAGCTCTGGATAGATGTCTCCAATCGCATCCGCTAAACGCACCATGGTCGCCGTATGATAGGCAAGTCCAGACTCAAAAGCGTGGTGGTTTGTTTTGGCAGCAGGATAAACAAAGAATTCCTTATCATACTTGCGATAAAGGGCTCGAACGATACGTTGCCATACTGGATTTTCAATATGAAACATTTTTTGTTCTAAGTACTCTCTAACTTCCTTAGCATTAACCGGCGATTTTTCTTTAAAATCTGAAGGGTCGTGCGGTTCTCCTTCGCGTGGGTTTCGCAGCGTAATCTGATTCACTTGAGGCATCCCGTTATAGACTTCCCTACGCCCTTGCATATGAACAACCTTACCAGCTACAAATTCATCAACATTGTAGGCTTGAGCATCCCAGAGATTTCCAGAGATTTCACCACTATCATCCTGAAAGGTAAAAGAGATAAAGTCCTTACCAGCACGTGTTTTTCTGAGCTCTGCTCTTTTAATTAAGTAAAAACCTTCAAAAAGCTCATCTTTTTTCATTTGACTAATCTTCATACTAGTCCTCATCTTCTAAGTGGGGGATATTGAGTAGTTTCTGAGTATCGCTATCTTGATAATCCTCCACGGTATCAAGTGCTCTCATAATAGCATTTGTTCTAGTGGTCAAGAGACTGTCAACGGTCTTACTGGCTGTCGTTAGTTGGCGCTGCGCCTTAACTAGCATACCACCAAACTTACCAAACTCCGTCTTAACATTGCCCAAAATCTTACTAATGTCATCAGCATTTTTTTGGATGTTCAAGGTTTTAAAACCAACAGATAAAGAATTTAACAGGGCTGATAAGGTAGAAGGGCCTGCCACCACAATCTGCTCATCACGACGCAGAGCATCAAAGAAGCTAGCATTTCGCACAACCTCTGAGTAAAGACCTTCAGTCGGTAAGAACATAATACCGAAATTAGTCGTCTCTGGTGGATTGAGGTACTTGGTTCTGATATCCTTGGCAAATCGTTTGATGCTAGCCAAGAGAGACTTCCGATAGAGGTCAATCTCATCTTTACTTCCTGTCTCATAAGCCTCTTCCAAACGATAGTAATCCTCCAGAGGAAACTTAGAGTCAATTGGTAGATAGACATAATCAGCCGCAGTTGTTCCTGGTAATTTTATGGCATATTCGACACGCTCTGACGACCCCTTAACTGTCGCAAATTCACGCTCATACTGATTCTCAGTCATGATGTCTTCGATAATTTGTCCAAGTTGTAACTCTCCTAGAATACCACGTGTTTTGGTATTGGACAGTACCTTATTAAGGGTACCAACATCCTGAGCAACTGACTTCATCTCACCTAGACCTTGATTGACAGATTCTAGCTGTTTTGAAACCGTGTCAAACGAGGCTTGTAGTCTGGTCTGCAGGGTCTTCTCTAGCTTCTCCTCAACAGTCTGACGCATTTGGTCAAGGCGTTTTTCATTAGAATCTTGCATATCCTTGACAGCCTGTGTCAACTGATGATTCATGCTTTCTAGACGTTTATCAGAGCGGTCACGGTTGTCTGTCAAATTCTGATGAAGGACATCTCGTATCTCTGACAAGTTTTGATAAAGATCCGTCTGCAGACGACCAAGTTGTTGACTCACTTCAAGGGCTTGATTTTTGTGACCGACCTCTAGTAGATAGGACAACTGATCCGACAAACGGTCAGAGCTGTCATCCAACTTTTGATCTAGTTCCTGTTCTAGTGATTTCACTCTTGTCATCAGATAAACGACCAAGAGTAATACTATCACTATAACTAAAAGTATCAAAACTGTCATTTTATCTCCTATCTTTGGTGTAGATCACTAATACATAACCTTCAGTCAAGGTAATGTCAATAGGCTTATTCGTGAATTCGTTACTAGAATAATTTTTTTTCTTAAAGAAATTACTAGCATCTAGCTCATATTTGGCTCCCTTGATGGTCAGTAGCCCTTCTCCTTCTGTCATAAAAGAGATATAGGTCATGCCCTCTCTAGGATAAAGGCGGTGCTTACCTGCGGGGCAGTAAGACAGCTGATTCTGATCATCTAACAGATGGATCTGCTGCATGAAAGGAGCAAGATCTGGATCGCTAGGCAGAAAAATGTTAGACATGAGGTGGTCCAATCGTCCACCGAAAACTCCGTAAAGATAGACTTGTGATTGTGGGTAACGTTTGAAAATCTCTTTTAGGGCTAATTCCGTATCTGTATCATCTTTTTCCGCAGCAGCCTTGATAAGCACCTTAGACTGAGTTTCTATGAGTTTCCATTCATCAGCAGTGACAGAGTCAAAATCACCGACAGCCATATCTAAAGAAAGCCCACTCTCTAACAGAAATAGGCATCCTCTATCAACTCCAACATAGTAGTCAAAATCAGGCGATAATCGACTCTGATCACCACCTGCAATTAAAGCAATTTTAGTCATTCAAGGCATCTCTCAATGTCTGAACTTGGGCTGTCAAATCACTAGCTTTGAAGAGATAAGAACCTGCTACAAAAACATTAGCTCCTGCTTGGTAACAAGCTTTAATGGTTTCATTGTCCACACCACCGTCGACTTCAATGTCGTAAGCGTAGCCTTTTTCATCACGGATAGCAGCAACGCGGCTCACTTTTTCAAGCGCCTCTGGGATAAAGGCTTGTCCTCCAAAACCTGGGTTAACGGTCATGATAAGTACTTGATCAACTAGATTCAGTACAGGTTCCAATGCCTCAACTGGTGTTCCTGGGTTGATCACCACACCAGCCTTCATACCAGCAGCTTTGATTTTTTGAAGAGCGCCATGGATATGTTTGGTTGCTTCAACGTGAATAGTCATGATATCAGCACCAGCCTGCGCAAACGCGTCCACGTAACGTTCTGGGTCAACCACCATCAAGTGACAATCAAAGACAAGTTTACTGTGCTTACGCATGCTAGCAACCACATCAGCACCAAAACTGATATTAGGTACAAACTGCCCATCCATAATGTCGATATGGACGTATTCTGCACCTGTTTCATCGATACGTTTCAATTCTGAAGCAAAGTTAGCATAATCTGCTGCTAGGATTGACGGAGCGATTTTAATTGACATAAGAGTACCTACTTTCTTTTGATTGTTTTCTTATAAGTTTCACGACGGTTTTCAATCTCGCTAAGAAATTGAAGGTAGTTATCATAACGAATCTGCCAGATGTCTCCAGCTTGGACAGCTTCCTTGACAGCACAGGATGGCTCATGGGTATGGGTGCAAGAACGGAACTTACAACCGTGACTGGCTTTTCGTATTTCTGGAAAGGCTTCGCTCAAATCCTCAGCCGTAGAGACCTCGTAATCAAGCGATGAAAAACCTGGCGTGTCCGCAATTTTTCCACCATGAACATCATAGAGACTGACAGCACGCGTCGTGTGACGACCACGTCCTAGACTATCTGAAATCTCACCTGTTTCCAGCTCTAAATCAGGAGCAATTTTGTTGAGCAAGGTGGATTTACCAACCCCTGTCTGCCCCATAAAGACCGTTACTTGATCAGCTAAGAGCGGCAGCAATTCATCCAAAGAATAGACAAAGTCATAGCCGATAGCCTCATACTTGTCACGAGTGGCTTTTAGCTCTGTTAAATCCTCCAAAAGGTCTGTCTTGGAGATATAAACTACAGGCTGGATAGCCTTGTGCTCTAAGAGCACCAGGAAGCGATCCAAAAGATTGCTGTTAAAATCAGGCTCTTTAGCAGACATGATGACCACTGCCTGATCGATATTGACAATAGGTGGACGCACTAAGCTATTTTGACGCTCAGCGATGGACAGGATATAGCCTTCTGACTGCTCTTCCGCTGAAAACTCCACCCAGTCGCCCACATAGGGAGTCTGTCCTTTTTTTCTAAAATTGCCACGCGCTCGTGTCTGATAAGTTCTACCTTCTGACTGGACGTAGTAAAAACCAGCCAAGGCTTTAATAATTCTACCTTGCAAATGAACTCCTTTACGGTCTTGATATGCCTATTATACCATATCTGAAAAGTGAACAAAAGAAAAAATGAAAGGCTTTACAGGTTTGAGAACCTTCTCGCCTTTCATCTTTCTTAATACAAAGCAACGCTTTCTAAAGCATCTGATAGTCGTGCAAAGTCTTCGATAGAAAGAGCCTCACCACGGACATTAGGGGCTAGCTCTGCTATTTCCAAAGCTTTTTCAAGTTTTGCTTTTACCTCATCTGATTTACCAAAGCGGTTGGTCAGATTGTTCCACAGGGTCTTGCGGCGGTGAACAAAGCTGGCTTTTGAAACATCAAAGAGGAAATCCTCGTTCTTCACGTCAACCAAAGGTGTTTCACGTCGCGTCATCTTGAGGATGGCGGAGTCCACATTCGGTGCTGGAACAAAGACGGTACGTGGCACGATGAAGGCAACTTTTGCCGTCATGTAATACTGCACAGCGATTGACAGTGAACCATAAGCTTTGGTATTGGGCTCAGCTGAGATACGATCTGCCACCTCTTTTTGCATCATAACCACAAACTCTTGAAAAGGAATCTTGCTCTCAATCAAGTGCATGAGGATTGGCGTCGTGATGTAATAAGGCAGATTTGCCACGACCTTGATTGGTAGGTCGGGATTTTTAAAAGCCTTAATCTGCGTTTGCAAGTCCGCTTTTAGGATATCCTGATTGACCACTTGGACATTGTCAAAATCGCGGAGCGTATCAGCCAAGATAGGAATGAGACGATCATCAATCTCAAAAGCCATAACCTCAGCGGCATTCTCAGCCAAAAACTCCGTCAAAGCCCCGATACCAGGACCAATCTCAATCACGTTGACACCCTTGTCAATCTCTGCCGTGTCAACAATTTTCTGTAAAATATTGGTATCGGTCAAAAAGTTCTGACCGAATGATTTCTTAAAGGTAAACCCATGACGCTCTAAGATAGCGCGGGTAACGGTTTTGTCTGCTATTCTCATATATTTCTTTCTAGGAAAAACTTATCTAAATCTTTTCTCTGATTTTTTAAACTTAATATCTTTATCCAATAATTTTATCAAAGGTGTTATATACTCCGGATTTTGAAATTTAGGTCCAAATATAATTTTCTTAATTTTAACCACTTCGTCTCGCTCTAAATAAAGCTTTCCAATACCTGTTCCATTATCTACTTTTATAGATTTACTTTCAGATTCTAAACGAGCATATTTTAAAATACGCAACTCTTCTTCATACTTGTAGTCCATAGACTTAAACAAATAACGTATTTCCTCTATACATTCAGATACTACAGTATTATAGATGCTATCACCTGATTTATCTGCTACTAGCTTCTGTAGGTCTCCTAATAAAGTATTCAAGCGATCAATTTCCTCTTTTTCAAATAGTGCATTATCGCGTATATTGAGTTTACTTGTTGAATAATTTACATAAGCAATCCTATACAGATAATCTTTATTAACCTCTTGATTTGATACAGTAGTGGTCTGCTGTAACACGTTCCTTTCCCGCTTAGATCGGCTTTCAGAGGAGACCACATCAGTAGAAATAGCCTTTTCAGATATACTCCAGTTAAGATCCTCCTTTGATTTCATTAGTGAAAAATCATCTTCTCGTAAAACAATGCAAACACCCTCAGCATCACATCCATATTGAGACCACATTGCTAAATCATCTATTTGCTTCGTAAAACTCATCAAAAACCAAGAACTAGGTTCCAAAGGGTCTCTCTCTGCTACCCCAAGTATCTTCTCCAAAACAATCCCTTCCTCTGGATCATTCATATAGTTGGCATTATTGAGTCGAGTCTTACCTGAAATTTTATAACCTTCATTAGTGTCTTGTTTCAACAGTATTTGCAAAACCTTTCCTGAAGTGTAATGCCCGAACTCAGCTCCTTCTGTCTTAAAACCTTTAAAGGCAAGTTCGTATTTGATCTTCTGAACTTTTTTATAGATTTCAACTAATTTTTTAAAGTTCTCAGAAGTTACTTTTCCTTTCGCTTCCTTTAAAATACGGTATTTTGTCTGAGAAATAAAATCAAACTCTAAAATTTTTATCTCCAACTCAGATAATTCTCCAGAATCACTCGAATCCTCTGAGAAAAAGCTCTTGTCTAAAATCCTCTCAATGTTTCCTTTGAGTTTGACCTTATGTTCCTCTTCTTCGATTGGAAAATTTTCCCTTGCTACTTCAAAAAGTATATCTAAAATAGAGTTATTTGAAAAAGTAGTAAGTAAATCAATTAACTTACTTTTCTCTTTATCACTTTTTGTAACTTCACAAAAACGTCTTAAAACTACCGCATATTGTACAGCAATTTCTTCAATACCATACTTAGAATAGATAGCTTCTAATTCTCTTTTTGTTTTTTCAATATCATCTTCTTCAGTTTGTGATACTGACAAGTTTCTCAAAACTATAGCATACTGATGAGCTATTTCGGCATTATCTGGATAACTTTTATAAATGGATTCAACTAGGTCTACTGTGGACTGACGTGATTCTAAATCCGTTTGTACTGCTGATAAATTCACCAAAACCCCAGCATAATAAAGGGCTATTTCGGCATTATCTGAATGACTTTCATAAACGGATTTGACTAAATCTACTGTAGACTGACGTGATTCTAAATCTGTTTGTACCACTGATAAATTCGCCAAAACCATAGCATACTGACGAGCTATTTCGGCATTATCTGGATAACTTTTATAAATGGATTCAACTAGGTCTACTGTGGACTGACATGATTCTAAATCCATTTGTACTGCTGATAAATTCGCCAAAACCATAGCATAATAAAGGGCTATTTCGGCATTATCTGAATGACTTTCATAAACGGATTTGACTAAATCTACTGTAGACTGACTTGATTCTAAATCCGTTTGTACTGCTGATAAATTCACCAAAACCCCAGCATAATAAAGGGCTATTTCGGCATTATCTGAATGACTTTCATAAACGGATTTGACTAAATCTACTGTAGACTGACGTGATTCTAAATCTGTTTGTACCCCTGATAAATTCGCCAAAACCATAGCATACTGACGAGCTATTTCGGCATTATCTGGATAACTTTTATAAATGGATTCAACTAGGTCTACTGTGGACTGACGTGATTCTAAATCCATTTGTACTGCTGATAAATTCACCAAAACCATAGCATACTGATGAGCTATTTCAGCATTATCTGAATAACTTTTATAAATGGATTCAACTAGGTCTACTGTGGACTGACGTGATTCTAAATCCATTTGTACTGCTGATAAATTCACCAAAACCATAGCATACTGATGAGCTATTTCAGCATTATCTGAATAACTTTCATAAATAGCTTTAACTAGGTCTACTGTGGACTGACGTGATTCTAAATCCGTTTGTTCTGCTGATAAATTCACCAAAACCCCAGCATAATAAAGGGCTATTTCGGCATTATCTGAATGACTTTCATAAACGGATTTGACTAAATCTACTGTAGACTGACGTGATTCTAAATCTGTTTGTACCACTGATAAATTCGCCAAAACCATAGCATACTGACGAGCTATTTCGGCATTATCTGGATAACTTTTATAAATGGATTCAACTAGGTCTACTGTGGACTGACGTGATTCTAAATCCATTTGTACCACTGATAAATTCGCCAAAACCATAGCATACTGACGAGCTATTTCGGCATTATCTGGATAACTTTTATAAATGGATTCAACTAGGTCTACTGTGGACTGACGTGATTTTAAATCCGTTTGTTCTGCTGATAAATTCACCAAAACCCCAGCATAATAAAGGGCTATTTCGGCATTATCTGAATGACTTTCATAAATGGATTTGACTAAGTCTACTGTGGACTGACGTGATTCTAAATCTGTTTGTACCACTGATAAATTCGCCAAAACCATAGCATACTGATGAGCTATTTCAGCATTACCTGAATGACTTTCATAAATATTACTTGCTTTCTTTGAAATCTCTAACAGTTGGTCTATATTTGTTTGATTATGTGACGAATCAACTAATTTATCTAATTTTTTTAAATAATCTTTTTGTCTGTGTTTTAATTCCTTTTTACTCATTCCCATACCCCTCCATCACTTCCGCAACATCTGCCTTACTTATCCCAAAAAGTCTGAGGCGTTTGAGGAGTTGTTTGCCGTTGGAATAGCCAATGCGGAGCTTCTGCCCTAGATACTCACGGCGCTTACGACTATCGCTGGCTGTCAGCAACCCCCAGCGAATGAGGTCTGCTTGGGTGATGTCAAAGTCCTCTTCGTCATCAAAATGCTGGGTCACTTTTGACAATGCCTTCTGCAAATCCTCAAAACTAGCATGCTCGACACCCAGAGAGCGACCCTTGGTCTTTGAGCCTGGCTTTGCCTCGTCACGATTGAGAAAAGCATGGCGAACCGTCGGAATGGCGTTCATAATAATCTTACGAATCCGCTCCCCATTATAGTCTGGGTCAGTAAAAACAATCACGCCACGAAGATCATGCAGACGCTCAATACGCTCCAAATCATCATCGTCAATGGCAGAGCCCTTGGTCTCATAGGTGTCCACATCGTAGAAACGTTGCAAGTTTGCCGTATCGTCCTTTCCCTCAACAACAAGGACTTCTTGAATTTTAATTTTCATGATACAAAGAGCGTCAAGAAAAGCGTATGAAAATAGGAAATCTGTCAAGATGCTTCTGCTTCTCGAACGATTTATCTTTTTCACTAGCTTTTTAGCTCGTGTTCTAATCCTTTCTCTATAAATGACATTATTCTAGTCTTTTAGTCCAAACACTTTCATAGCATTCTGATAAGTCGCGTCAGCCACTTCCTCCACAGGAATGCCTCGCAGCTCTGCGATTTTTTCAACGACATAGCGGGTGTAGGCAGTGCGATTCTCCTTGCCACGCTTAGGGACAGGGGCAAGGTAAGGGGCATCTGTCTCGACCAGTATCTTGTCTAGAGGCAAATGCTGGGCTGCTTCCTGCAGGCCAGTCGCTTTCTTGAAGGTGACCACTCCTGAAAAAGAAATCATCATGCCCAAGTCCACAAACTGCTGAGCCTCTGCCAGAGTCCCAGAGAAGGAGTGCATGATACCGCCACGAGGACCGACACCTACCTCCTTAATCACCTGATAAGTGTCCTCCAGAGCATCGCGCGTATGCACCACAAAAGGAAGGTTGTGCTCTTTTGACAGCTCTATCTGACGCTTAAAGACCCCAATCTGAACTTCCTTTGGATCCTCCATCCAGTGATAATCCAAGCCAATCTCACCCAAAGCGACGACCTTAGGATTAGACAGTTGGCTAACAATCATGTCCTCCACTTCCTGCGTGTAAGACCCAGCCTCGGTCGGATGCCAACCAATAGTCGAATAAAGCTGGTCATACTGACGTGACAAGGCAAGCGACTGCTTAATGGTATCCTCGTCAAAGCCAACGATATTCATCTTAGTCACGCCCATCTCACGCGCAAAATCAATCTCCTCTGCCTCACGTCCAGCAAAGTTTTCCACATTCAAATGTGTGTGTGTATCAAAAATGTTCATCATATTCCCATTATAACAAAAAGACAAGTATTATTCTAAGGAGTCGGTGGATTTCCTCCTAAAAATAAGATAGCTATATCAAGGGCAACAAAAAACCAGCAGTCTCGAGCACTGCTGGTTGATGATTATCATTAAGCTGACAATACTTTACGTCCTTTACGGCGACGAGCTGCAAGCACGCGACGACCGTTTTTAGTTGACATACGGTGACGGAATCCGTGTTTACGTTGACGACGGATTTTACTTGGTTGATAAGTACGTTTCACAGTGAATACCTCCTATAAGATTTTCGTATTCGTTTAGCCGGCTAGTATTTGATCAGTTACTAAACATACCATACTATTTTATAAAAAAGAGACAAACTTGTCAATCCTTTTTTCGATTTTCTACTAGCGTTTGATTAATTTTAGTAATTGTCCAGCGTGTTTTCATATAAAGAAGAGACCAAATGATGAGGTAGATAATAGAAAATTCCAAAATAAATAATGAGAAATAAGACAAGGGAAGCCAGTGATTATAAAGATTCATGATCATGGCTAGGGCTAAAATCAGCACATAATGAAAGAGACTTTGACGAAGAAGAGATAGCTGTCTCCAGTCATAAACGAGACTGGCTATCCCCATCAGCCCACTCAACAAAGCTACTGATGCCATATTAGCAAGCGTCTGCGTTTGGACACCTGCAAGAAAAATAGAAATCAGATAGAAAAGCTGCCCAATACCCACGCCAATAATAAAAGATTTAATGATTTTCATGTGTTTTCTCCTTTTAAATTCCCAATGTTTTTTCCAATAATTTTAAGTAACGACGACTGACACTTGTCTGATAACCATCTGTCAGAAAGGCAGTCATATTCCCCGAAAATGAAGCTTCCATTCTTTCCAGATAAGTCACATTGATAATGGTTTGTTTGGAAACCTGTACAAAATGATCAGAAAGATACTTTTCTTTAAACTGATACAACCTCTCCCTGGTCACAAATGTGCCTTTACGACTGGTCAAAATCAGATGCCCCGCCTCTACATCAACAGCTATTAAGTCATCTAAGGCTACAAATTGAATGCCATCTTCTACCTTAACAGCGATAAGATGCTGCTTCTGCCCATTGAACTGCTCTAAAAGTCCAATCAATTTCAAGACTTCCTCATCCTGAGATTGTTTTTTCAACAGAATATCAAGTTCCAAAGACGACTGGTCTTCAATAAACTGCCACTTCATGTATATCCTCCGTTTCTTATATCTACTATAACAAACTACTAGTCATTTGTGAGCTATCCTTCGCTAAGCGGTACAAATGATGACCTAAGTGGTCAAAAAAAGGAGAGTGAGACAATAATCGTAATTCCAAAGTAATTCGATTTTGTCGTCTCACCTCCGCAAAGTAGAGCCCACTCAACCACTGCGTCTTGCAAAATCTAACTAGAAAAATAAAAAGACTTAGGACTCTTGTCCCAGTCTCCTATCATTTTATTTATCAAGAGTAACTACTACATAACGGTTAGGGTCATTACCTTCAGAATAGCTTCGAACACCCGCTATTTTAGAAATGGTTTTATGAACAATTTTACGTTCGTTATTGCTCATAGAATCCATTACAAAGTCATTTCCCGTTTCACCCACACGCGCAGCAATCTTTTGTGTGTAGTCAATCAATGTCTCTGTGCGATGCTCTACATAATCGTGAACATTAATTGTCACAGAAAAGTGACGTGAATAGCGATCATGTAAAAAGTTTTGAGCTAAGAGTTGTAGAGATTTGAGCACCTTACCATGGTAACCGATCACACGACCCGCATCAGGTGTCTCAATTTGAAGGCTAATCTGACGATTGGTGTGCTCCGTCTCGATTGTAGCCTCCACATCCATTTCATAGATGATTTTTTCAACATAGGCCGTAACTTCTTGACTGGCTTCCTCAATCCCTTTAGAAGCTTGAGAAACTACTTGTGGTTGCGAAAAGTTGGTTGCAACAAATGTGTCAAAGTCATCACCCTCAGCCACTGGTTCTTGCTTAAAATCTTCGATTTCAGCAACAAGATCGTCACTAGAAAGCATTGACTCTCTTATCTCAGGCTCAACTTCTTCTACTTCAGAAACTGGAGTTTCAACAGCTGTAACTTTTTGCTCTGGCAACTCCTCTACAAGAGAGATTGTTTCCTGCTCAAAGGACTCTTCAACCAGACCTTCGATATCAACTTGAGCTGGCTTTTTTCCAAATCCCAAAAATCCTTTTTTCTCACGAGAAATCACTTTGATATGAGCTTTCAATCGTGATAACCCGAGTTCAGTTAGACCTGTTTCAATAGCTTCTTCTACGGTTCTTCCTGTAAACACTACCATAGCACTATCTCCTTATTTTTTCTTCTGTGCTTTTTTCTTTGCACGTCTGATTTTAGCTTGACGCTCTTTTTCTTCATTTTCAAGAGCTTGACGCTCTGCGATAATCTTAAATGGGTTATTAAAGACCATGATTTGCGCTACTTGATAAGCATTTGATACCGTCCAATAGATGGCAACACCACTAGCGATTGTCGAACCAATCAGTAGAATCATCAGTGGCGTAATCACTGTCATAGCAGTCATCATAGCGTTTTTCTCACGTGCTGCCTTATTTGTCAACCAAGTCGATAAGAAGGTGAAAACAGCTGCTAAAATCGGCAAAATGTAATAAGGATCTTTATCTGCCAGAGTCACCCAGAGAAAAGAACCTGTTTGAAGGAAAGGTACTCGTACCAAGGCTTGATAGAGTGCCATCATGATTGGCAACTGGATAAGCAAAGGAATAAAGGATGCGTATGGATTAACGCCATGCTCCTTATAAAGCGCTTGACTTTCTTCTGTCAACTTCAAACGGCTTTCCGTATCCTTTCCAGGATACTTAAGTTGAAGTGCTCGCAGTTCAGGCTGTAAGTCTTGTAACTCACGACTTGATTTCAACTGCATATTATAAAGAGGTGTCATGATAACACGAATAATCAGTGTAAAGAGAATAATTCCAACTGCCGTTGAGCCTCCAACACTCAAAAACTTAATCGCATTCGCAAAGAGAAGCAAAATCTGCTCCCAAGCTCCTGTTGACTGTTCTGTCACTTGACTTGTTCCACAGGCTGTCAAAAGCAGCAAGGATGCCGCTGCTACAGCTGATAACTTAATTTTCTTTTTCACTTTCTGAACCTTCCTGATACACTTTTGCGAGTTTTAACACATGGAGGAGATTAGACTCCATCTCCTGATAGGTAAGTTTTTCAACACCTTTTCGAGCAATAATGACAAAATCCTCTGTCACAAGCTGACCCTCCATCCCTTTGATGAGGTGTCTTAAACGACGCTTGATTTTATTACGCATGACAGCGTTACCCAACTTTTTACTTACGGATAAGCCTAAGCGGTAATGAGGCTGACCTGATTTTAAACTATATACGACAAAGCGACGATTAGCGCTACTTCTTCCTGAATTAAAAATCGCTTGAAAGTCCTTGTCTCGCTTGACGCGGTATGTTTTCTTCAAAATACGACTCCAACTATCTATATTGTTCCTATTATACCATAAAATTAAAAAAAGCCTCAACCCTACTTATCAGGATGAGACTTCTTTAATCTTATAGTTCTTTTTTGGCTTCTTCAATCTGCCATTTGACCTGGTCGAATCCTGTTCCGCCAAGCGAATTTCTACGTTCAACAGCTGTCTTAGATTGGAGAGTGACATAAATATCCTCTTCAATCAAATCGGAAATAGCTTGATAGTCTGAAAGCGGCACATCTTGAAGGTAGATGCCTTTTTTCGTACAGTCAAGCACCAATTTCCCAACAATCTCGTGAGCTTGACGGAAAGGCAAACCTTTAGCTGCCAAGTAATCTGCCAACTCTGTTGCATTTGAGAAGTCTTTTTCGGTTGACTCTGCCATGTGCTGGTCATTAACGGTCATGGTATTAAGCATACCTGCTAAAATATCAATAGCTACCGTAATGGTCTCAGCTGTATCAAACATACCTTCTTTATCCTCTTGAAGGTCCTTATTATAAGCCAAAGGAAGAGATTTCATCACTGTTAACAAGCCAAAGAGATTACCATAGACACGCCCTGACTTACCACGAATAAGCTCTGCCATGTCTGGGTTTTTCTTCTGTGGCATGATAGAAGAACCAGTAGAGAAAGTGTCTGAAAGTGTCACAAATTTAAACTCATTTGAGCACCAGTTGATGATTTCTTCACAAATACGACTCATGTGCATCATCAGCATCGCACTATTGCTCAAAAATTCCAAAATGAAGTCACGATCAGATACGGCATCAAGAGAATTACTGTAAGGCTTAGCAAATCCCATCAAGTCAGACGTCAACTGACGATCAATCGGGAAAGTCGTTCCAGCTAGCGCCGCTGCTCCAAGTGGAGACATATCTGCATGTTTGATATTAAATTCAAAACGCTCACTATCACGTGTAAACATATTGTAATAAGCCATGAGATGATGTCCAAAAGAAATCGGCTGCGCATGTTGCAGGTGTGTATAACCAGGCATGATGGTATAAGTATGCTTGTCAGCCAAGGTCACCAAGGTTGAACGAAGATTGGCCAATTTAGCAATCACTTCCTCCAACTTAGCCTTAAGGTAAAGGTGCATATCTGTCGCTACCTGATCATTACGTGAACGAGCGGTATGTAGTTTACCAGCTACTGCTCCAATTTTCTCAGTTAACAAACTTTCCATATTCATATGGATATCTTCATTTGAAACATCAAATACGATTTGACCAGCGTGGTATTCTTCCAAAAGCTCCTCAAGTCCAGATTTGATTTGGTCTGCTTCATCTTGAGAGATGATACCTGTTGCTCCAAGCATGGTCACATGAGCAATAGATCCCTTGAGGTCAAATTCCGCCATTTTCTGGTCAAATGAGATAGAAGCACCAAACTCCTCTACCCACTTTTCCAGACCAGCTTCAAAACGACCGCCCCATAATTTATGATTTTCTTTAGCCATAACACGTTCTCTTTTCTTACTTTTAATAAAGACAAGCCCAAGGAGCTACCTCAGACTTGTTGTTTGCCTCACTGGGCTTGTTTTTCTTAAATAGGCCTCGCTGAACCTTATTATTTAAGCTCGAGGTGCCTCTCTGAACACCTTTACGAATGGATATAAGTTATAAGAAAAGAGTATCAGATGTAGCTCTCTGTCTACTTTTATCTGACAAGCAAACTGCTCGGCACTCTTTTCTCTGTTAGTCTGATACTCAATGAAAATCAAAAGTAGCCTAGGAAAGGAAGTCGACGATAGAACTTGAGTTCATCAAGGCAAGTTGACAACGGATCATTTTGATTTTCGAAGCGTATTATTTATGGTTAACTTGTGAATTAACCTGCGTTGGAAGTCCCCAAAGTTTGATAAAGCCGACTGCTGCATCTTGGTCAAAGCTATCAGCTGATGTGTATGTCGCCAAGTTCTCATCGTATAGTGAGTTTGGTGATTTACGAGCAACTACTTGGGCATGACCTTTGTAAAGTTTTACTTTGGCAGTACCATTAACAACTTTTTGTGTTTCTTTGATGTAAGCGATGATTGCCTCTGTCGCTGGGCTGAACCATAGGGCATTGTAAATCAAGTTTGACAATTCATTTTCGAGAATTGGTTTGAAGTGAGACACTTCACGCACCAATGTCAAATCTTCGATTTCTTTGTGAGCGGTCAAGAGCGTAATAGCACCTGGACACTCGTAAATTTCACGTGATTTAATACCCACAAGTCTGTTTTCAACGTGATCGATACGTCCCACACCATGCTTACCAGCAATGACATTTAATTTTTGGATAAGGTCAGCCAGTTTTAGCTCCTCACCATTGATTGATACAGGTTTTCCTGCTTTAAACTCAATATCAACAAATTCAGGTTGGTCTGGTGCTTCTTCTGGTGATGTTGTGATACCAAATGCTTCTTCTGGCGCTTGGTTCCAAGGATTTTCAAGAACACCACACTCATTGGCACGTCCCCAAAGGTTTTGGTCAACTGAGTAAGGATTGTCAAGATCAGCTGGAACTGGAACACCATTTGCTTTAGCGTATTCAATTTCTTCTTCACGAGACCATTTCCACTCACGAACTGGAGCTACCACTTTGAGGCTAGGATCAAGGGCTGCGATAGCCACTTCAAAACGAACTTGGTCATTTCCTTTACCAGTACAACCGTGAGCAATTGTTGTTGCACCTGTTTTGTGGGCAATTTCAACCAATTTTTTAGAAATGATAGGACGGCTAAGGGCAGATACCAATGGGTATTTTTGCTCGTAGTAGGCATGAGCTTGAAGGGCTGGAAGAACGTACTCTTCTGCAAACTCGTCCTTAACATCAAGAACGTATGACTCAATCGCACCAACTGTCAAAGCTTTGTCATGAATGAAGTCAAGATCTTTTCCTTCACCGACGTCCATACAAACTGCAACAACATCATAATCTTTTTTAAGCCATGTAATGGCAACAGACGTATCCAAACCACCTGAGTAAGCTAAAATTACTTTTTCTTTTGACATATTTATTTTCTCTTTTCTTATATTTTTGTGTTGATTTGTATTAATCAACCTTACAAGACTTATTATATTGAATAATTATTCATATGTCAACCCTTTTTGGATATTTTTTTGTTATTTTTATATTTTTTTGAATTTTATTCAATATATAGACGTATTGATCAGAATAATTACATAAAAAATACAAAAAAAGGACTGAAACAATTGTTTCAGTCCTTCAGGCTTTTATCTCTGGATTTGGAGAGAGGAGATAAAAGAATAAGTAGTAAGAGATATGAGAGATTCAAAATGCGTCGTTTGATATCTTTATTATTTAATATTAACCGCTCTTCTTCTAACTACTTCGGAAGAGAGAGAGATGGTAGTCAGTAAGCAGTTAACAATGGAGAGAAATTCTCATATCTACAAAATCTATTATAGACTTATTTCTCAAAATGTTAACAACTATATCCTGAGATGTTGTTTTTTTGTCCTCAAATGTTATTTTCTAACTGATTCAATAAAGATTTCATCTTGAGACGCGAGACAATACAAGATTCTCCGTTTTCGAAGTAAACCATCAATTGTGAACGATCTACCCGTACAACGTTATCAAGATTAATCAAATAAGAGCGATGGCACTGAAATAGTTTAGAGCTCATATTTGCAATTTCTGACATTTTAGCATAAAACTCCAAACGTTCTGTCTTTGTTCTCAGTGCAATCTTATGAGCCGTTGTCGCCGTCTCAAAATAAAGAATATCACGAAATGGTAATTGGACACGCGCCTTAGCCGAACTATACGTAAACACCTCTTCTTCACTCTGACTATCGGTCAAGTCTAAAGTATAAAGAATATTATCCTTAATTTGTTTTTTAAACTCTTCCTGATCCAAGGCTTTATCGATAAAGTCTAAAGCAGATGCCTTGTATTTAAAACTGATTGGAGCAAACTCTGAGTGTGTTGTCACAAAAATAATAATAGCACTTTGATCCGACTGACGAATCTCTGATGCTACCTCTAAGCCTCTTTTTTCCTCTCCTTTAATATCAATATCTAGCAAAAAAAGATTATGATTCCCTCTCTCCGTCACAGCATCCAATAAACTTTGAGGTTTGCTGTAAACCTCGAGACGTCTATAGTTTACCTGCTCTTCTTCCAGAATCTCTTTAACGGTTGTTACAATTCTTTCTTGCTGATAGATATTATCCTCAAGTATAAATATATTCATTGTCCCTCTCCTTACGTGTTTCCGTAATACCTCTTATTCATCTCCAACACTTGCTTGAAATGATGACAGCGACTCACTGTCAATAAATGGGTACTAGGATAATTTTCTAAAATCTTCTTTACGGTGTAAAGCCCATATCCTCTATCTCTCGAACGAGTTGAGAAGTGTTCATCAAAGATTCCCTTATTATTGAAAGAGTTTTCTTTCATTTGGTTCTCAATCGTTAAATACTGCTTCGTTTTTCTTTGATAATAAGATATCCAAATAGCTGGATTTTCTGCTAATAAAGCTGCTTCTATCGCATTGTCCAAGAGAGCAGTCACAACCATAATCATATCCAATGGCTCTAAATAAATTTCTTCAATAGTATCTGGAAAATGAAGCGAAACTTCGATGTTCTTCTCTTGCATTTCCAATACTTTAGAAGATAATAAACTTTTAATCTCAGAGGATTTCAGCGTTACAAGTTCTGCAATGGTTGCATCGTCTTGATTCAATTCTTGAATAGACTTTTCTAAAACATCTTCATAAACATGCTTAATTAAACCAATATCCCCGCTATCAATACTTCCTCTTAGGCTGATCAAAATATTTTCATAATCATGTTTAAATGAACGGATGTTTTGATAAAGGTTCTCAATTTGCTTACTATGTGTTTCTAAATTCTGTAAATGTCTTACCTGCTCCTCTTTAATTCTAGATTTTATTAGCTGCTTTGAATAACGATTAAGGTATGACAGGATATAAAGTAAAACAACAAAAGACATTGCCGTCACTATTTTGAAAATATAGTCAACATTGACTGTCAACAAGGTATTACTATAAGCTCTCCAAATAAATAGAAAATAAGCAACAGCGCCATAAACAACAAAAATACCATCAATTAACTTCAATAATCTCTCTGTTTGCTCACCTTCAAACTCTAAAATAGCGTGATAATCGAGACTAAATAAACGTTTCAATAGTAAATAACTTGGCAGATAAAGGACCAAGGCTAACAATTGCAACCAGTCGTTATTATCAACTACTTCGACTGGAAGTGGTATCAAGGTTGGTAAAATAAAAAAAGCAAAAACACGATAAATCAAATCAACCAAAACAGGAGGTAAAAAAGAGATAAAAAAATGTTCCCTTAAATGACGAGTCGGAAAATGGTAATAGTCATAAATTAACAAAACGAAAGGAATAATTACTAAACGCCCTCTAGGTACAATAGAGGAAACGATCAATTCAATGATGGCTATGATAGCTACCTGCCCTAATGGCAATTTCTGTTGACTCGCATCCGCATAAGTATACCATGTCATCAGAATCGTCGCCAAAACTGTTAAAACGATTGCACTTATTTCTCCCAACTTCTCCTCCTTTAGACTAAAAACTTTGATTTGTATTATTATTTTAACATATTTAAAACATTTTTTTGATAGTTTATCGTTATTTTCCTATATGTAAATGAAATAAAATAGATAATTCCCACTTTTATATACAAATATACAATAAAAGACCTCTTTCTTACAAAGAGGCAGTAAGTATCATAAGCTGAGGTAAGTTAGGTTTACCCTGATAAATCTCATAGTAAATTATTAATTATAGGTGTAGTAAAGAACTAGAAACTAGACTAAAAAATAAGGTAACGTTCAAAGCGAGGTTTAATATCTTTTGTGAACAATTTTTTTACTACATTTGCAAGTGGTTAGTTAGCAAGAATAAACGCCCAGACTAGCCCAAACACCAAGTAAAAATCAAAAAGCCCCTTTAGGACTGTAATTCCTTCAGAGGATTTGGTATGCTTGTGTATTACATCTTTGCTAGATGATTATAGTATGATTGAAGAAAGAGTAGCAAAGTTTAGATAATATCAGTTATGACTTTGATAACAGGTGATATTAGCTAAAATGAAAAAGTTGGTTATTCCTTGATTTTATTGCTTTTTAGATTTATGAAGGAATCATTTTTTGAAGGCGGAACAGATTTTATCTGGAATTAGAAGGAGATACTACATCCCCAAATCCCCTATAACGATTTAGGTGAGGCTTCTTGATTTTTTTTCATAAAACTGTTATCTAATATGTTGTCATATACGAAAAATATAATATTTAGTTCCAAGTTTCATAAAGTGGAACGTTAAACTACTTTTGCACTAATTTTTTCCAAATGTAAAAATAAGTTCTTTTTTTCTATGTCATTTAGTTAAGATTTCTCAATTAACGTTTTTCACACTTTCCAAAATAAGAAACTTTTTAAAAGTTAATCAATTGTAGGTTTAAAATAACCTTATAAAATAAATCAAAGGAGGACAAGTTATGCTTGCTAGAATAGTTAAAAACGGGAAATGGTATGACGAAAACGGAGATGTCATTCCCAAAAACAAACAAAATGTAACTGGTAAAAAAGTACAAGAAGAATTAGAATATGATCTTCAGGATTATGGATTCGAAGGATATATTAAACGATTTATTTTAAATGCCATCAATACATCAATTAAGGGAGAATAACATATGAATACTCAAAAACTCAATAAATTCCCGAACAGGAATGTAACCGATACGAGGTGTAGCTATAAATTTGTACTGTCCTAAAAAAGAAAACTAGTTCAAAATGTTATGATAATAGTGTCTTTTCAGTTCATCAGAAATAGTGTTATAATAATTCTAAATACATTCTGATGAGGGGAAAC
Organism: Streptococcus saliviloxodontae; assembly: GCF_016908655.1. Lineage (GTDB taxonomy): Bacteria > Bacillota > Bacilli > Lactobacillales > Streptococcaceae > Streptococcus > Streptococcus saliviloxodontae. The sequence continues at coordinate 7,650 of NZ_JAFBEI010000001.1, read as the reverse complement.
TATATATGATTGATACGGTAGATATGGGAAATTTGTTAAAAAAAATACGACTATCTAAGAAGCTTTCTTTAAAAGATGTCGCAGGAGATTACCTATCTGTTTCTTTTCTTTCAAAATTCGAAAGAGGAGAATCTGAAATTTCCCTATTCCGTTTCTTTTCATTATTAGAAAATCTCGATGTTAGCATCGAAGAATTTTATGGTTTAGTATCTAAAGAGAATCCTACAAATACTGAAGAACTATTAGAATCTGTTAGTAAAGCTTTTTATCAAAATAATATATTAGCTTTACAAAAATACCTCTCAACAGAAGTAGAGAGATACAATAAAACGGGGAAAAAAACTTTTCTTTATAATTCAATAATGATTGAATCATTTTTAGTCAATCTTACGGGTAATACAATTGACAAAGAAAAAGTTAGACAAATTTCAGACTATCTTTTTGATATTAAACAATGGGGTAAACGCGAATTAATCATATTTGGAAATAGTATGGCTGCAATACCAACAGAAACACTTAAGATTTTGACGAAAGAAATCGTTTATAAAACTACCTTATTTGGCAACAATGATTCAAACAAAAGAATTCGAATTTCTATATTGATAAATACCATATCTGAATTTTTAGATAGAAATGACCTCGATTACTCCAAAATATATATTGACTTACTATCAGAAATAGAGATTCCTGAAATATTTCTATATGAGAGACTTGAATACAATATCGTAAAAGGAGCTTATTGGATTAAAGTAGGGAAAATAGAAATTGGGAAGAGAAAAATAGAGATGGCTCTGGAGTCACTTAAAAATTTAGGTGCTGAGAATCTTTTTCTAGCAAGAGAATCATACTATGAAAATTTACTAAATTCCATTATATGACAAATAAAATTTCTTAGATACTTTGTATAGTAAACTGTAATTACAAAAGGAAAATCTTCCTCGTAATTACAGTTTTTTTTGAAAGGAATAAGAATGTCAATAATTACTCTTGAAAATACCACTTTTTATCACAATGTTAGCTATGCTAATGGCATGCTAGGACAATACTATTTTATCGATCATTTATTAACTTTAATCAAACAAAAAGGATATCAACTATGAAAAAATATATTTTTCAATTCAAATATAAAAACTTGCTTCATATCATTCTTCTTGCTCTTAATTCTGCAAGTATTGTAGGGGCATCTGTCACTCTTGCCCTAATGACAAATGAATTAGCAAATAAAAATTTTAACGGATTTTTAATGTGGCTATTTATTGAAATAAGTTTATATCTTCTTTATATGTTCTTTACCTACATTATTGAGATTCATCAAACAAAATTAATTCAAATTATGTCTCTTTCTATACGAGAACGGTATGTTTCAAATATCACCAAAGCAACTTTCTCTGATTTTCAGTCAAAAGATATCGGAGATCATCTTTCCATTTTAAATAATGATATTAAAATGATTGAAGATAGTGGCTTTGAAAGTTTTTATAGTTTATTAACAACTATATTTACGACTCTTTTCTCCATCATAGCTCTACTGAGTTACGATTACAGAATTGTTGCCTTAACACTCGTTCTAACTCTACTCCTAACATACTTGCCACGACCATTTGCGGGTAAGATGGAGAAATTAATGGGAAATTTTTCAACGGCTAACGAGAATTTAATTTCGGGACTTAGTGATTACCTAACTGGTTACAAAGATCTCTACTACGCTGATAGTAAGTTTTCTCTAACAAAACAAATCAAAACAATTATTCAAACATTTATCTCTCAAAAAATTGAGTTTACCAAAAAAACAACCCTAATTAAAATTATCATGGCATTGTTTTCAATTGTTGGTCAAATGTCAATTCTACTTTTAACCGGATTTCTTATTGCAGCAGGAGAAATTTCACTAGGAACAATCTCTTCTGTAGGTCAGATTTCTGGAAATATTTTCAACTCATTAACAACATTCAATCAATTGCGAGTCGCCATTTCTTCTGTGAAGCCACTCTTCAATAAGTTTGAAACAGAATTTCTTCCTGATGGCGTCAACTTTTTAGAAGAAATTCATGCTATTGATATCCAAGATTTAAATTACGCTTTTGGAGATCATAAAGTATTTAATGATTTAAATCTCACTTTTGAGAAAGGTAAAAAATATGCTATTGTTGGGGAATCAGGTAGCGGCAAATCAACTCTGATTAATATCCTTTTAGGCAATAATAAAGGTTACTCTGGATTAATCAAATATAATACTAGCGAATTAAAAGACATCAATGAAAGTAGTCTCATTTCAAAGATTTCTTATATAGGTAATCATACACATATTTTCAATGACACCCTCAGAAATAATCTTCGTCTTTGGGATACCAATATTACCAATCAAAGTATTGAAAATATTTTAGAAAAAGTAAATCTTTCAGAGTTACTTTCTCGTTTAGATGACATTGTTTCTCCCGATTTACTTTCTGAAGGTCAGAAACAACGCATCGGTATTGCAAGAGCTCTTCTAAAAAATCGAAACTTTATTATGATGGATGAGGCTACCGCGAATCTAGACAAGGATAATTCTGCTTTAATTGAAAACTTTTTATTAGACACCCCTGAGATCACTTATGTTACGATAACACACCATTTAAATAGTGAATCTACTAATAAATTCAATAACATCATTCAATTAAAAACATAAATGCTACTTTTCAGTTCTTATCCTAGTCATTAAAGCTATAAATGTTAATTTTGATACTGTTCAATCCAGTCATCTAGGAAAGTGGAACACTTCTTCGGTATCATTTCAGATACTATCAAGTAAGTTAATCCTATCTTCTAGACTCTGTTTTCAACCTTTCTCAAAGACAAGGACAAGGACAAGATTATCAATGCAATGAAATACCTCATTTCAACGCCAAGCTGGAAGCTACAAATAATCTCATCAAAGCTATTAAGTGCAATGCTTTTGGCTTTAGGAATTTTGAAAACTTTAAAAAATGCATTCTCATCGCTTTTAATAGTAAAACGGTCTAGGGATAGACCGTTTTAGCTTGTCTCCTAAAAACGTAAAAGAGATAAAAAAGAGAGAATCAAACTGACTCTCTCTAGGTGCTAATGATAGGTTATCCCACTACAGTTGATAAAAGGCCCACAAAAATGGGGTCCATCACCTGATAACAAGTATAATCATAATTACTCTCGGATTACCAAGGTTTGTGTCAAACGATGATTAACTGATTTTGTTGATAGGCTAGTCGCTGGATAATTCTCTAAAATATCTCTAACATTAGCAAGTCCGATTCCTCTACCGTCAGATTTACTAGAATAACCTCTTTGGAAAATTTTTCTGATATCAACCTGCTCTTCGCGTGTCGTATTTTCAACAACCAACACCTGACTATCTCCGTCTAAGAAGAAGGCAATACGAATATAGCCACCTTCTATGTGTTTTGTCTCCTCAATGGCATTATCGCAAAAAACAGATAAGATAATAAGGAAATCTAATTCCGGAAAGGCAATACGAGAGATATAATCAGGCAATTCCAGATAAAATGTAATACCTAAATTTTGCATCTCAATCAATTTCGCAGATAAGAGACTTTTGACGGCAGATGATTCAATATTGACTAAACGTGTTAGTTCAAACTGCTGGCTATTGTTAAAGTAACGTTCATCTTTACCAACAACTTCTTCATAACTATGCTTAATACGATTTAAATCTCCACTGTCTATATCATCTTTGAGACCAGTGATGCTCGCTTCATAACTTTGTTTAAACTGATCAATTTCAACATAAAGTTCTTCGATATGATGATTATAACCTTCTAAGTTTTGAAGATAACGATAATAGTTTTGAGAGGCTTTTTGCTCAAGTCGTTTCTTAGAACGCCGATTCATTATTGATAATATAATTAGTAGGATAGCCGTATAAAATAAAACCAAGGCTTTCCTAACATTCACTTGGATATCCCAAGGAAGTTGGAAAATAAGATTAGCATACTGGAAAAAATAAATCAAAACAATATACGACAGCATTCCTACCCAAAAACACCACCGTTTTTTTAGACTAATATCCATTTGGACAATTAATCTCGAGAAAGAGCCATAAGGGAGATCCAAAATTCTATGGATAATGACATATATTGGAATAATTAACAAATAGGAAGATAAGAGATAAGCAGCATTGTTATTTAAGGTTGCTGTATCAATGACGAAGATAGGCTGAATAATATAAAATGCAGCAAATCTTGAAATTAAATCCGATATCATCACTGGGTAAACAGCATAATACAGTCTATCAACCCACCGTAATCGTCTTTCATCAATAAAACTAAGCAACAACAAAAGGAGGATTTCTCGAAAATTTGAGATTAATCCTAAGCGCCCTAAAGTTACTACGTATAAATAAACAAATAAATAGCTAGCTAAAACGACCTTTACAGGGGCTCTCTTCCCTTTAGTCGCCAAAGAATAGATATTAACAACGATAGTGCTATTGATCATCATCACTAAATAAACAAATAAGTGAGTCAGCCGTATTTGCACTAAATCATAGCTCTTCCATATCGCTATCTCTGTCAACAGCCTTTCCAATTCCATATGTCTCTTCCTTTATAAATTCTAAAAAATTAAAATCTTAGGTTATTATAACATAAATAAACACTTTATGAAACTATACAGTTTATATTATTACTTTTCAGCTTCATTTTTTTCCAGATAGATAATCTGCGTAAACCTATATTCTTCACATTTCGTGCGTAAGCTGATATTAGAATACTTTGCTAGGGTATCTGATAGTTTGGCAAGTCCCAAACCTCTGCCTTGCCCCTTCGATGAAAAATCTCTCTGAAAAATAGTAGTAATCGACTGCTTTTGAACAGCCATCGTATTTTCAACAACAATGATCTGAGTCGTTCGATCTGCCATTATAGCAATATGTAAGCTTGGATAGGTCGATTCCACAGCCGCTTCTATCGCATTATCCAACAAAATGGACAGACAAAGGACAAGGTCTAACAACTCCATATGAAATTCTTTAATGTCATCTGTTACTTCAACCTTAACCACTATCCCTTTTCGCCTTGCTTCTATCACTTTAGAAAAAACTAAGCTTTTAACAGGTGATACATCAAGCCTAGAAAGACAAGGTAAGTCATCAGAAGTCAACCTCGAACCTGTCACCGAAGGGCTAACCATATCCCCATAAACCTGTCGTATCTCTGAGAGATTTCCTTCATCAATTCTCTCTTTTAGTTGTCGCAACTCTTTTTCCGCACTACGCTTAAAGTGGTCTAACTGGCAATACAAGTGTTCAATATGACGATTGTAGGATTCCATATCAGTAAGCATTTGGTCATTTGATGCTGTCGCTTCTTTCTCTACATGAGTTTTGCTCATTCGATTTAAGTAGCTCAATAAAGCTAGAAAAATCAAAAAGTAAAATAGCACGACCATTTTCAATTGACTTTCATGGTGCATGACAAAGACTCCAAAATAGGGAGAATGCAGGGCATAGATAAGAAAATAATAAACCATCATACTTCCTAACAAACACCTCAACGTAAGAAATATACTAGTATGGCCTTTATCCATAATCCAAATCGCTTCCAGATCCAAAGACATAAACTCATGAATCAATAAATACAAAGGGTAAGAGACAACGTAAGATATTAACAAAAATAGCTCATGGGGATGACTTGTCTCAAACACAGAAGGGATGACCAAAAACAAGATAAAACGTGAACTAAGATCCGTAAAACATAGTGAGAAAAAACTATAAAACAAACGGTCAAACCTGGGAAGTCTGTATTGTCTTCGACACATCCAATACATCATTACAGGCTCTAATAACATTAAATAAGGAAAGAAACTTTCCACAACAACAAGTAAACAATAGAAAATAAATGGCTGACGAATCTTAGTAAGTTGCTGAAAAATTCGCCACTCAATAAGAGACTTAGCCATTAAAGTAATCAGCAATAATCCAGGAAACATTCTTTTCTTTTCTCCAAAATAACGAGAGGAGCTGCCAGGCAGCCCCTCGGTTATCATTATTTAATTGTTGCCAACATATTATCAATATGTTGAATTGATTTCTCACGTCCTAAAAGGAAGATGGTATCTGGCAACTCTGGTCCGTGCATTTCGCCTGAAACAGCGATACGGATTGGCATAAAGAGGTTCTTCCCTTTGATGCCCGTTTCTTTTTGGACAGCCTTAATTTGTGGGAAGATGTTTTCCGTCACAAATTCCTCATCTGAAAGAGCTTCAAGTTTAGCTTTGAAGGCTTCTAGGACTGTTGGTACCGTTTCACCTGCCATGACTTCTTTTTCAGCCTCTGTTAATTCTGGGAAATCTGAGAAGAAGAGGTCTGTCAAAGAGACGATTTCGTCAGCTGATTTCAATTGTGGTTTGTAAAGTTCAACCAATTTTTCAGCCTTATCTGTCAAACGCCCTACTTCTTCCAAGAAAGGTTTGCAAAGTTCAAAAACAGTCTCAAAGTCAGCGTTTTTAAGGTATTCATTGCTCATCCAGTCGAGTTTCTTCTGGTCAAAGGCCGCTGGTGATTTGCTGAGACGATTTTCATCAAAGAGTTTAATCAACTCGTCGCGAGAGAAGATTTCATCTTCGCCACCTGGGTTCCAACCAAGAAGGGCAATGAAGTTAAAGACAGCTTCTGGAAGGTAGCCTTTTTTACGGTAATCTTCGATAAATTGAAGGGTATTCGTGTCACGTTTTGACAATTTTTTACCCGTTTCAGAATTGATGATAAGCGTCATGTGACCAAATTGTGGTGCTTCCCAACCGAGTGCCTCATAAACCATGAGTTGTTTAGGCGTGTTGGCAATGTGGTCATCTCCACGGATAACGTGTGAGATTTGCATGTCATGGTCGTCAACAACAACGGCAAAGTTGTAAGTTGGGTAGCCATCTTTCTTCTGGATAACCCAATCACCACCGATGTTGCCACCCTCAAACTCGATATCGCCCTTAACCATATCAGTCCACTTGTAGATACCAGACTCATTAACGGCAAGACGAACAGTTGGAATAATACCAGCTGCTTCACGTTCTGCGATATAGGCTGCTTTTTCTTCTTCTGACATACCAAGGAACTCGTTGATATAGCGTGGTGTTTCACCAGCTGCTTCTTGGCGTTCACGCTCTGCTGCCAACTCATCTTCCGTTACGTATGACTTGTAGGCTTTGCCTTCAGCCAAGAGTTGGTCGATGTATTTTTGATAAAGTTCCAAGCGCTCTGACTGACGGTAGTTGTCATGTGTTTCTGGGCTTTCGTCCCAGTCCATTCCCAACCAACGCAAGTTTTCAAGCTGAGAACGCTCACCGTCCTCAACGTGACGTTTACGGTCAGTATCCTCGATACGGATAAGGAAAGTACCACCATGGTGACGAGCATAGAGGTAGTTAAATAGGGCTGTGCGGGCATTTCCGATGTGGAGAAGCCCTGTTGGACTTGGTGCGTAACGTACGCGGATTTTATCTGACATATAGTTCTCCTGTAAAATTTTCAATCATTTTTATTATAGCACATCTTAAAGCATTTGAACCAAAAAAATCAGCCCAACACGACAAACGCATGAAGAAAATATCGTTTTCAGAAATTAATTTCATAAACTAGATAAACGACCTCCGGTATAATAGTAGTGGAGGTCGTTGTTA